>CAVHCH010000051.1:0-13966 GCA_963634265.1 Bacteroidaceae bacterium
TCGCTGAGGTCGAACTCCAGCTTCTCGCCGCAGTTGGGGCAGCGAATTTCGCCGCTCTCCAGGGTGTCCTCGTCAAAGACGATCTCCTCCTCGCAGACGGGGCAGGTGGTCTCGAAGTACTCGGCGTCGTCGTCCAGCTCCTCGTCGTCCTCGTCCATCTCGTAGAGGGCTTCCTCCACCTCGGACAGGTCGTCGCTGACGGCGTCCAGGCCGTCCTCCAGGTCCACCAGGTTGTCGTCGATGTCCTCAAAGCGGATGCTCATTTCGTCCAGCACATCAACGATGGCGGCAATGAGCTTGCCCTCCTTGGTCTCGGTGTCCAGAGCCAGGCCCTCGGCCAGACCCTTCAGATATGCGACCTTCTCGGAAATTTCCATGTTGCGCTCCTTTCTGAACCGCTTAAATGTCCTGCTTACTTTGCCCGGGACAGATACTCACCGGTGCGGGTGTCGATGGTGATCTTGTCGCCGATGTTGATGAACAGAGGCACCTTCACCTCAGCGCCGGTCTCCACAGTGGCGGGCTTGAGGGTGTTGGTGGCGGTGTTGCCGGCCAGGCCGGGCTCGGTCTCCGTGACCTCCAGGTCCATGAAGTTGGGGCACTCCAGGCCGAACACATTGCCCTTGTAGCTCAGCACCTTGCACACGGTGTTCTCGGTGATGAAGCGGAAAGCGTCGCCCAGCAGGTCCTTGCCCAGGGGGATCATGTCGAAGGTCTCCTGGTCCATGAAGTAGTACAGGTCGCCGTCGTTGTAGCTGTAGGCCATGTCCTTGCGCTCCACGAAGGCTTCCTCGAACTTTGCGGTGGGGTTAAAGGAAGTTTCGGTGACGGCGCCGGTGACGATGTTCTTCATCTTGGTGCGCACGAAAGCGGCGCCCTTGCCGGGCTTCACATGCTGGAATTCCACCACCTGCATGATCTTGCCGTCCATCTCGAAAGTCTTACCGTTTCTGAAATCGCCTGCGGTAATAGTTGCCATAGTCTTTTTCCTCCTATGTATGAGGAAATTTCTCTCTCATTTCCTCGAAATTATATTATGCGCCAAATAGGCCGTATATATTCTATATGAAAATCGGTCATTTGGCAAGTGTTTTATTGCATTTTTTCCGGCCATTTCCCGAAAAAGGAGGCTCACAGGCACAAAAGGGCCTTGTCTGCCTTGGTAATGTCCCGGCAGCCCCCCTCCTCCAGCACGATCACATCCTCGATGCGCACGCCGAAGCGTCCCGGCAGGTAGATGCCCGGCTCGGCGGAGACCACCGCCCCGGCGGGCATGGGCTCGTGATTGCTGGGACTGGCGTTGGGGCTCTCGTGAATTTCTACCCCCACGCTGTGGCCGAAGCTGTGGCCGAAGTAGTCGCCGTACCCGGCCTCACGGATGACCTCCCGGGCCGCGCCGTCGATTTCCGCCCCGGTGGCCCCGGCCCGGGCGGCGACAATGCCCGCCAGCTGGGCGCGAAGCACGGTTTCGTAGACCCGCTCCATCTCCTCCGTAGGCCGGCCCACACACACGGTGCGGGTCATGTCGGAGCAGTAGCCCCCGTACACGCAGCCGAAGTCCATGGTCACGAATTCCCCGGCCCGGATGGCCCGGTCGGTGGGCACCGCGTGGGGCATGGACCCGTTGGGCCCGCCGGCCACGATGGGGTCAAAGGACATCTTCTCCGCCCCGAAGTGGAGCATGAGGTATTGCAGCCTTGCCGCAATTTCCTTTTCCGTCACCCCGGGCCGCAGCTCCTTGAGAATTTTCTCCAGGGCCTTTTCCGCAATGCGCTGGGCTTTCTCCAGCCGCTCCAGCTCCTCCGGGGCCTTCTGGGCCCGCAGCCCGTGCAGCAGGGCCGAGGCGGGGATAAGCTCCGCCCGGAGGTTATCCCGGTAGCGCCCATAGTCCGCCACGGTCATGGTCTCGTCTTCAAAGCCGATGCGCTTGGCCCCGCTCAGCTCCAGCGCCTCGTTGATCCAGGCGATGTAGCCCTTGCCGCTGTCGGTCATGCCGATGGCCGCGTCCGAGACCTGCCGCTCCGCCGCCTCGATGTAGCGGCTGTCGGTAAAGTAAAAGTTTCCCTTCGTGGTCACCAAGGCCACGCCGTCCGTACCCGTGGAGGCAAAGCCGCTGGCGTAGAAGCGGTTATACTCCCCCGTGAGCAAAACGCCGTCCAGCCTCGCCCCGGGCAGGGCCTCCGCGATCTTCTTAAAATGATTCATATGCCTTACTTCCTTTCTTTGCACCGGGCCTTAAAGGGCTTCTGCAAGCCGTGGAGCACATGGTTCCACGCCCCTTTCGGCCCGCCCATAGGCTCCACCATCACCGCCAGCACGCCGCTGCGGTTGGCCCCCAAAACATCGGTGAGGAGCTTGTCGCCCAGCATGGCGGTCTGCCCCGGCGTGACCCCGGCCTTTTCCATGGCCGCCCGAAATCCCTTGGGGGAGGGCTTTCCGGCGTGGCCCACATAGTCGATGCCCAGGTCCCGGCAAAACCGCTCTACCCGCACAGGGCTGCGGTTGTTGGAGAGGATCATCACCCGGATGCCCGCTTCTTTCATAGCGGCCAGCCAGTTATGCAGCGCCTCGTCCGGCCCCGGCACATACTTGGGCGCCAGGGTGTAGTCCAGGTCGCACAGCAGCAATCGAATACCCCGCTGCCGGAGCATCCCCGGCGTCAGATCGGCGTAGCCGGACAGCAGCAGTTGGGGGATCAGCGAAAAGGACATAACCCATCGGCTCCTCTCATAAAATCTATCAACTGATTTTACCATTTCCCAAAGGGGAATGCAAGGGGGAGCGCATTTATGGAACTGTATTTAGCCACCGACGGCCAGCGCCTGCAAACAGCCCTGCAAAGCACGGCCCAGCTGGCCCACATGAGCTACCGCCTGGGCCCGGAGGGGACGCTGCTGTCCTCTCCCCTGCCCCCCACCCTCCGGGGCGGGCTGCTGATGCTCTCGGACGAGGGCGGACAGTACCCGGAGGCCCCGGAAAGTCTCTGCCGAGCCCTGGCCGGGGAATGCCTGCGCCGCCGCTACGCCGGGGTCATCGTAGACGGCGCGCCCCCGGAAAATTTCTGCCGTGCCCTGGACGAAGCTCTGACCCGACAGGGGCGAAAGCTGTTTTTGCCCGAAGCGTCGGCGGACTTCGCTCCCCACGCCCTGGCGGTGGTGTGTACCGCCCTGACCTCCGGCTCTTTGGACGAGCGCCTGACCCAAGCCGCCGAAAAGTGGGGCCCGGAGCGCCTGGCCCTGGACTTACAGCGGATGATGGCGGACTTCCCCCTCTCCGCCCCCGGGGGCGGCACGCCTCTGACCATCTCCCGGCTCCATGAACTGGCCGATGGCCGCGCCACCTATTTCAGCCGCCCCCTCTGCGCCCGGTACTTTACTTATCGGGAGGAGGGTGAGACGCGGTTCGTCCTCTTTGACGATGGGCAGACCCTAAAAAGCAAAATGGACGCGGCGGAAAAATGGGGGGTCCGTTTCGGCTTTTTCATGCTCCCGGAGGTGGAGGATCTCCTGCCGGTGCTGTTCGGGCCGCAAACTGCACCGTAAGGGCTCCCTTTTCCTGCGCCGAAGCTGCCCTTTCGCTTCCCCGAAACTGCACCGTTTTGCACCGTTTTTTCACCGATTTTTTGCTGATTTTTATAGATAAAAAGTGCGCCGCACAAGGCGGCGCACTGTATGTTTATGCGTTATTTTATGAGTTTATTGAATACCTCGTCCCGGTCAAAATCCGCGTCCACGAAGCCCGGAACATCCTTCAGAGAATACATCAGTCCCACGCTGAAGCCGGCGAAAATCTTGCGCACATTTTCCTCCTCCAGCTCCACTCCCGTCACGGCCAAAGTAGCCAGGCTGTGGGCCACCAGCCACAGGTCCCGGAAGTACCGCTTGGCCTCTGTCTCCGTGATGTGGTAGCGCTCCATGAACTGCGGGCACACGATGTCGCTGACCCCCTTGACCACCTCCAGCGCCTCGATATTCTCGGCGGCGTTGGGGGACAGGAGCAGCAGGCGGTACAGGGCCGGCTCCTCCTGGGCGAAGCGGATGTAGGCCGCTCCCGCGCCCAAAAACGGCACCTCATCGTTAAGCCCCGCCCGGATGCGCTCGTCAAAGAGCTTTTCGGCGGCCTTGAAAACCTCGGCGCGCAGGGCCTCCATGGTGCCGAAGCAGGTGAAGACCGGCTGGGTGGAAATATGCAGTTCCTCCGCCAGGGCCTTGGCCGTGAGGCCGTCCAAACCCTTGCGCCGCACCACCCGCAGCGCCGCCTCGGTCATCTCCGCCCGGGTGAATTTATTTTTAGGAGCCATGTGCAAAACACCTCTCAGCGCAATATACATTGCCGGATATATATTAAAGATTACTATACATATTTTCCGCCTTTTGTCAAGAGGGGCGCAGAAAAATTTGTTGAAAAATCGCAGAAAAAAACATGGTCCCGCCGAAACGGAACCATGTTTTTTATAATTTTTTGCCGCGACAGAAATCAATAATATCTCTTGTTTCTGTTCTTGCGGGCGGCCTCGGACTTCTTGCGGCGCTTGACGCTGGGGCTCTCATAGCACTCGCGCTTACGCACCTCCGCCAGGACGCCGGCCTTCGCGCAGCTTCTCTTGAAACGCTTCAGAGCGCTGTCCAGGCTCTCGCCTTCCTTGACATGAACTTCGGACATCTATTTTCCCTCCCTCCGATGCACCCGGCTTCATCCAGGGTGCTCTTTAAGAGTCATTAACATGACTAACGGCTGTATTATACCCGGAACGAGAGGGCTTGTCAAGATGTTTTTGCATAAAAGGGAGAGTTTTGGGGAGAGGAAAGTGGAAAGATGGGAGGTATCGGAGGACGGGCGTTTCCAAGGGGTGCGGTGGGCGACCCCTCAGTCACGGCGGAGCCGTGACAGCCTGCCCACCGTCGTGCCAGCCGATTCCCGGCCACTGTCGTGCCCGCCAATCGGGGCACTTCCTCGAAATCGCCTCGCTTCATCTGCCACTGGCAGCGCTTCGGCGATTTCCCCTTGCGCAGGGGAGCCTTTGGGGCATGGCTTTATGAGAAAAGGGACGGCTTTGGCCGTCCCTTTTTGTGGGGTATATCTTATTTTATACCTTATTTATTATGATGGTATTACTTGTTGGGTTTTACGATGAGGTTGACCAGCTTGTTCTTGACCAGGATGGTCTTGACCACGGTCATGCCTTCGGTGGCTTTCTTCACCTTCTCCAGGGCCATGGCGGCGGAGACTACGGTTTGCTCGTCGGAGTCTGTGGGGACTACTACGGTGCCCTTGAGCTTACCATTGATCTGGACGGCCATTTCGGCGGTGGCGTCGATGGTCTTGCTCTCGTCGTAGGCGGGCCAATCCATCTGCATACACATCTTGCCGTACTTGGCGGCGTAGCCCATGAGCTCCCACATCTCCTCCACCATATGGGGGGCGAAGGGGCTCAGGAGCTTCAGCAGGGCTTCCAGGTCGCCCTTGGACAGGCCCTTGGCATAGAAGTCGTTGACCATGGCCATGAGGGCGGCGATGGCGGTGTTCATCTTCAGGTCGTCAATATCGCTTGTGACCTTCTTGATGGTCTTATGGACCACGGCCATATTCTGCTGGGAGATCTCGGGGTCGTCCGTGACCTTATCCATCAGATTCCAGCAGCGGTCCAGGAAGCGCTTGCTGCCCTTAACAGCCTCGTCGGACCAGGAGGCGGTCTTCTCAAAGTCACCGATGAACATGATATAAAGGCGCATGGTGTCCGCGCCGTAGGCCTTGATGACATCGTCGGGATTGACCACATTGCCCAGGGACTTACTCATCTTCACCGCCGGGCGCTCGGCCTGGGCGCCGTATTTCTCGCGCAGGGCCTGCTTCTCCTCCTCGGTCTTGACATTGCCCACATAGTGGGGGTTCTTACCCAGGATCATGCCGTGGCTGGTGCGCTTGGCATAGGGCTCCTTGGTATGGACCACGCCGATATCATAGAGGAACTTATGCCAGAAGCGGGAGTAGAGCAGGTGGAGGGTGGTATGCTCCATGCCGCCGTTATACCAATCCACGGGGCCCCAATACTCCTCGGCCTCCTTGCTCACCAGCTCGTTATCATTGTGGGGATCCATATAGCGCAGGAAGTACCAGCTGGAGCCGGCCCACTGGGGCATGGTGTCGGTCTCGCGCTTGGCGGGGCCGCCGCAGCAGGGGCAGGTGGTATTGACCCAATCGGTCATCTTGCTCAGGGGGCTTTCGCCGTCGTCGGTGGGCTCGTAGCTCTCCACCTTGGGCAGCACCAGGGGCAGCTCGCTCTCGGGGATGGGCACCCAGCCGCACTTCTCGCAGTTGACCAGGGGGATGGGCTCGCCCCAGTAGCGCTGGCGGGAGAACACCCAGTCGCGGAGCTTGAAATTCACCTTTTCCTTGCCCCAGCCCTGCTCCACGGCGTACTTCTTCATGGCGGGGATGGCCTCCTTCACGGTCATGCCGTTGAGGAAGCCGGAGTTGACCATGATGGCCTTATCGTCCTTGGCGACGAAGGCTTCCTTGGTCACATCGCCGCCCTTGACCACCTCCACGATGGGCAGGCCGAACTTCTTGGCGAAGTCCCAGTCGCGCTGGTCGTGGCCGGGCACGCCCATGACGATGCCGGTGCCGTAGCCCATGAGGACATAGTCGGAGACGAACATGGGGAGAACGCCGCCGGTGACGGGGTTCACGACCTCCACGCCCGCCAGGCGCACGCCGGTCTTATCCTTATTCAGCTCGCCGCGCTCAAAGTCGGACTTGCGGGCGGCGGCGGCCTGGTACTCCTCCACCTCGGCCCAGTTGGCGATGTTATCCTTCCACTTCTTCAGCAGGGGATGCTCGGGGGAGATGACCATATAAGTCGTACCGAACAGGGTATCGGCACGGGTGGTGTAGACCGTCACATCGTCGCCCATATTGGTCTTGAAGGTGACCTCGGTACCGGTGGAGCGGCCGATCCAGTTCTTCTGCTGGATCTTCACGCGCTCGATGAAATCCAGATCGTCCAAATCGTCAATGAGGCGGTCGGCGTACTTGGTGATGCGAAGCATCCACTGGCTCTTTTCCTTGCGGACCACTTCGCTGCCGCAGCGCTCGCAGACGCCCTCCACCACTTCCTCGTTGGCCAGGACGCACTTGCAGCTGGTACACCAGTTCACGGGCATGGTGGTCTTGTAGGCCAGGCCGTTTTTGAAGAGCTGGAGGAAGATCCACTGGGTCCACTTATAATACTTGGGGTCGGTGGTGTCCACGCAGCGGTCCCAGTCGAAGCCGTAGCCCAGCATTTTAAGCTGCCGGGTGAAGTTCTTGATGTTCTCCTGGGTGACCACGGCGGGGTGGATATGGTTTTTGATGGCGAAGTTCTCCGTGGGCAGGCCGAAAGCGTCGAAGCCGATGGGGAACAGGACATTATAGCCCTCCATGCGCTTTTTGCGGGTGACCACATCAATGGCCGTGAAGGGGCGGGGATGGCCCACATGGAGGCCCGCCGCGGAGGGATAGGGGAACTCGATAAGGCCGTAGAACTTTTTACGGGTCTTGTCGCCGGTGACGGCGCGATAGGGCTTGGTTTTTTCCCAATTGTCCTGCCATTTTTTCTCAATGGCCGCAAAATCGTACTGCATACTGTTTCTCCTTTGTATCTGAAATTTTCTTACACATAATAAAAACGCCCCGGACCGCGCGAAACGGTCAGGGGCGCACGAAACGCTATACCACCCTGATTCGGCTGCGGATCGCTCCGCCGCCCTCGGCAGCTCCTCCTGCAAGGAGCATCCTCTGTAACGGGAGGGCCCGTCCTGCCCTACCTCCGCGCGGGGACTCGGGCAGGCAACTCCGGGGCCAGTACGGCAAGGCGCCCCCGTCGGCTTACACCGGCCGCCGACTCTCTTTGGGCGGGCGTGGCCTTGTCTTTTCCCCATCGCTGTCTTTTGCGGGATTTACAAAACTTATGGACATTTTAGAATCATTTTGGGGATTTGTCAAGTGTTTGTTTTTTGGGGGTGGGGCAAAAGGCGGTGCGTAACAAGAGGTGCGGTAGTCGACCCCTCAGTCACGGCTTTGCCGTGCCAGCTCCCCTTGCGCAGGGGAGCCTTTAGAGTACGGATTGCCACGGCCAGTGTGCGCACTGGCCTCGCAATGACAGGGGGGTGCATGGGGTGCGGTGCAAGTCCGGCGGGCGGACAGGGGCGTCCGCCCCTACGGGCGGGTTACAAGGGGTGTAGGGGTAATGGGCGGAGGGACACATGGGTCCCGCCCTACAATGGTTTATTTTTTGTAGGGCAGGGCCCGTGTGCCCTGCCGAAAGTGCGGTAGTTATGGGGCGGCGGGCTGGGGGCAGCCCGCCCTACGCAGGGCATGATAGTGCGGCAGAGCGGGCGACCGCGAGGGTCGCCCCTACGGATAGCAAGAAGTGCGGTAAGCGGGGCGTCGGGGACGCCGCCCCCTACGGACGCATTCAAGGAGTGCGGAGCGTCGACCCCTCAGTCACGGCTTCGCCGTGACAGCTCCCCTTGCGCAGGGGAGCCTTTGGGATGGGACATTGCATGGGGTGCGGGGGGTAACGGGCGGCGGTGGGTGATTTTTCGGGATTTATTATGGGGACTTATTGCTGGGATAAGTGGGGGCGGGTGGGGTTGTGTAAAGAGTCTATAAATCTGCGGGGAATGGCGGAAAATTCAGCACCTTTTTCTCTTGCTTTTTCTCGGGTTTTTCGGCACAATAATGGACAATATATCTTTATTTATATAGGAGGATGGATCGGATGAAGCTGTTACAGGATCGTATCCGCCGGGAGGGGCGCGTGCTGCCCGGCAACATTGTGAAGGTGGATGGGTTTTTGAATCATCGGGTGGACACGGCGCTGCTTGGGCAGATCGCGGACGAGTTCGCCCGTGTTTTTGACACCTCGGACATTACCCTGGTGCTGACGGCGGAGGCCAGCGGCATCGCTTTGGCTACGGTGTGCGCGGAGAAATTCGGCGTGCCCATGGTATTTGCCAAGAAGGCCAAGAGCGACAACATCGAGGGCGGCCTGTATCAGAGCGACATCTTCTCCTACACCCATCGGAAAAAGGCCACGCTGCTGGTGGCCCAGGAATGGCTCAAGCCCGAGGACAAGGTGCTTATTATTGACGACTTCATGGCCAAGGGCTTTGCGGTGCATGGGCTGATCGACATCGTGGAGCAGTCCGGGGCCCAGCTCATGGGCATCGGCATCGCCGTGGAGAAGGGCTTCCAGCACGGGGGCGACGACCTGCGGGAGAAGGGCTACAACATCCATTCGCTGGCTATCATCGACAAGGCCGAGCCCGGCCACATCGTGTTTAGGGGGGAAGAGGAATGAAAAAGGTTTTGATCCTGGACTTCGGCGGGCAGTACAACCTGCTGGTGGCCCGGCGGGTACGCGAGTGCGGCGTATACTGCGAGCTGAAATCCTTCCGCATTTCCATGGACGAGGTGCGCGCCTTCGGGCCGGACGCGCTGATCTTTACCGGCGGCCCGGCCACGGTATTCGAGGAGGGCGCGCCTACGGTGGATGCGGGGCTGTTTTCCATGGGCATCCCGGTTTTGGGCATTTGCTACGGGATGCAGCTGATGATGCACCTCTTGGGCGGGCAGTGCCGCAAGGCCATCACCCGGGAGTACGGCAAGACGGAGCTGGTGGCGGACACCGCCTCCCCCCTGTTTGCCGGCGTGCCGGAGAAGGCCGTTTATTGGATGAGCCACGGGGTGGAGGTGGAGACCGCCGCGCCGGGCTTCACGGCCATCGCCCGGAGTGAGGGCTGCCGCCACGCGGCGGTGGAGTGCCGGGAGAAGAAGCTGTACGGCGTGCAGTTCCACCCGGAGGTGGTACACACGGAGTACGGCACGAAAATTTTGGAGAATTTCCTCTACGGCATCTGCGCCTTCAGCCGGGAGTGGACCATGGAGTCCTATGTGGACACGGCTCTGGCCGAATGCCGGGAGAAGATCGGGGACAAGCGGGTGCTGCTGGCCCTCTCCGGCGGCGTGGACAGCGCTGTGGCGGCGGCCCTGCTGCAAAGGGCCGTGGGCGACCGGCTCACCTGCATCTTCGTGGACCACGGTCTGCTGCGGCTGAACGAGGGCGACGAAGTGGAGCGGGTGATGAAGGGCGAGTTCCATGTGGATGTGCGGAGGGTGAACGCCAAGGACCTGTTCCTCTCCAAGCTGGCCGGGGTAACGGACCCGGAGCGCAAGCGGAAGATCATCGGGGAGGAATTTATCCGGGTCTTTGAGGCTGAGGCCAAGAAGATCGGCAAGGTGGATTTCCTGGCACAGGGGACCATCTATCCCGATGTGGTAGAGAGCGGCCTGGGCGGCGAGAGCACGGTGGTGAAGAGCCACCACAATGTGGGCGGCCTGCCGGACTGCGTGGACTTTGAGGAGATCATCGAGCCGCTGCGCCGGCTGTTTAAGGACGAGGTGCGGCAGTTGGGGCTGGCCCTGGGGCTGCCAGAGAGCCTGGTATGGCGGCAGCCCTTCCCGGGGCCGGGTCTGGCTATCCGCATTATCGGGGAAATTACCGAGGAGAAGCTGGACATTCTGCGCAAGGCCGACGCCATTTTCCGGGAGGAGATGGCCCTGGCCGGGCTGGACCGCACGGCCAACCAGTATTTTGCCGCCCTGACCAATATGCGCTCCGTGGGCATCATGGGCGACGAGCGGACCTACGACTACGCCATTGCCCTGCGGTCGGTGCAGACCCAGGACTTCATGACCGCCACCTGGTCCCGGCTGCCCTGGGACCTGCTGGACAAGGTCAGCGGGCGCATTGTGGGCGAGGTGCCTCACATCAACCGGGTGCTGTACGATGTGACCTCCAAGCCCCCGGCGACGGTGGAATTCGAGTGAGATATTGTGGCCCGGGGGCCTCTTTTGCGAGAGGTCTCCGGGATTTTTTTGGTTTGGGCGTGAAAAGTTTTTGTGGGCGGGCAAATTTCCCTTGACTTTTTGGGGGAAATGCGGTATCATTAGCAAGGTTGTAAAGCTAAATAACTTTACAGAAGGAGGCCGACCCGTGAAAAACCAGACTTACCGCATGACCATGCTCCTCGATTTTTACGGCGAGATCCTGACCCAGCGGCAGAGAGAATTCTTTGACCTGTATTATAATGAAGACCTGAGCCTGGCGGAGATCGCCGAGAACTACGACATCAGCCGCCAGGGTGTCCGGGATGCCATCGTCCGCGCCGAAGCCGCCATGAACGAGCTGGAGGACAAGACCGGCCTGCTCAAGCGCTTCATGCGCCTGCGGGAGAAGATCGATTCCATCGAGTCCGCGGCGGAGGAGATCCGCAAGCTCAACTACCGGCAGTACGAAAACCCGGAGCTGGAGCGCCTGGCGGGGGAGATCCTCACCTGCGCCGCCGCACTGAAGGAGTAAAAACATGGCCTTTGAGGGACTGAGCGAAAAACTAAATGAAACTTTCAAGCGCCTGCGGGGCAAGGGCCGTCTCACGGAGAGTGATGTCAAGGCCGGCCTGCGGGAGGTGCGCCTGGCTCTGCTGGAGGCGGATGTCAGCTACAAGGTGGTCAAGGACTTCATCGCCAAGGTCACCGACCGCTGCGTGGGCAGCGATGTGCTGGAGAGCCTGACCCCGGCCCAGCAGATCGTGAAGATCGTCAACCAGGAGCTCACCGAGCTCATGGGCGGCAGCAACGCCCGCATCGCCACCGCGTCCAAGGGCCCCACCGTCGTGATGATGGTCGGTCTCCAGGGTGCCGGTAAAACCACCAACTGCGCAAAGCTGGCGGGCCTCATGCGGCGGCAGTACGGCAAGCGGCCCCTGCTGGTGGCCTGCGATGTGTACCGCCCGGCGGCCATCACGCAATTGCAAGTGGTGGGCCAGCAGTTGGACATCCCCGTTTTTGAAATGGGCCAGGGCGACCCGGTGAAGATCGCCCAAGAGGCGCTGAAATTTGCCGCGGACCACGGAAACGACATCGTGTTCCTGGATACCGCAGGCCGCCTGCACATTGACCAGCAGCTCATGGACGAGCTGAAAAACATCAAGGAAAACATCCACCCCCATGAGATTCTCCTGGTGGTGGACGCCATGACCGGCCAGGACGCCGTCAACGCCGCCACCGCCTTTGACGAGGCCCTGGGCATTGACGGAGTGCTGCTGACCAAGCTGGACGGCGACGCCCGGGGCGGCGCAGCCCTGTCCATCCGGGCGGCCACGGGCAAGCCCATTAAGTTTGTGGGCACCGGGGAAAAGCTGGACATGATCGAGCTGTTCCACCCGGAGCGCATGGCCTCCCGCATTCTCGGCATGGGCGATATGCTCACCTTCATCGAGAAGGCCGAGCAGCAGTACGACGAAAAGCAGGCCAAGAAGCTGGAGGAGAAGCTGCGGAAAAACCGCCTGACCCTCTCGGATTACCTGGACCAGTTGGAGCAGCTTCAAAAGATGGGCGACCTGAGCCAGATCGCCTCCATGCTCCCCGGCAACCTGGGCAAGAGCTTCGACGCCAGCCAAATAGACGAAAAGCAGATGGCCCACAGCAAGGCCATCATCCAGTCCATGACGGTGAAGGAGCGGGAAAATCCGCAGATCCTCAACGCCTCCCGCAAGCGGCGCATCGCCGCGGGCTGCGGCCTGGAGGTGGTGGATGTGAACCGGCTGCTGAAGGCTTTCGAGGCCATGCAGCAGATGACCAAGGCCATGACCAAGGGCAAGATGCGCGGCATGGGGGCCATGATGGGCGGCGGCTTCGGCGGCGGCAGTATGCGCAGCTTTGGCCGCAAGAAGCGGTTTAAGTAAGGCCCCTTGACCGGGAGAACTGTCATTGCGAAGCCGGTGCGCACACCGGCTGTGGCAATCCGCTCTTTCGTGAATTGCAGAAAAAACGAAGTTTTTTCGCCAGTTACAGAAATAAGTGCGACTGCATTTATCAATAAAAAATTTATTTTATATTTTGGAGGAAAAAGACCATGGTTAAGATCAGACTGAGAAGAATGGGTGCTAAGAAGGCTCCTTTTTACCGCGTAGTGGTGGCCGATTCCCGCTATCCCCGTGATGGCCGCTTCATCGAGGAGATCGGCACTTACAATCCCTGCGTGTCCCCCGCCGAGATCAGCATCGACGCTGACCGCGCCCGCGAGTGGATCAAGACCGGCGCTCAGCCCACCGACACCGTTCGTGCCCTGCTGAAGAAGGTCGATGTTCTTTAATAAGAAGGTGCGGCCATGAAGGAACTGCTGCTCTACATCGCCAGAAACCTGGTGGATCATCCGGACCAAGTGACGGTCACGGAGGTCGGCGAGGCGGACGACCTGACGCTGGAGCTGCGTGTGGCACCCGAGGATATGGGAAAGGTGATCGGCCGTCAGGGCCGTATCGCCAAGGAGATCCGCACCGTGGTGCGGTCCTATGCCCAGCGCACCGGCGTGAAAGTTTCCGTGGACATCGTCGATCAGTGAGATGAAAAAAAGACCCCCGCAAAGCCTGGGATTTTGGGCTTTGCGGGGGTTTTTTATGTTTTTGGGGCGCGTTTTTTTGCAAGGGGTGCGGTAGTCGACCCCTCAGTCACGGCTTCGCCGTGCCAGCTCCCCTTACGCAGGGGAGCCTTTGGGGACGGGGGACGCGGATTGCCACGGCCAGTTTGCGAACTGGCCTCGCAATGACAGGGTTTTTACATGGAGGTGCGGGGGCGGCGGGACACATGGGTCCCGCCCTACATTATATTATTTTATAGGGCAAGGCCCGCGTGCCCTGCCAGGGGTGCGGTGCGTAACCGGGCGGCGGGGTGTGGTCACCCCGCCCTACAAGGGATTTGTGCGTTATACGGCGGGCGGGGTAGAACCCCGCCCCTACGCATTTATGGGGGCGGGCGGACATGGGCGTCCGCCTCTACGAGGGGGATACAAGGGGTGCGGTGATTCGGGGCGTCGGGGACGCCGCCCCCTACGGACGGTTGCAAGAAGTGCGGTGGGGCGGGC
>CAVHCH010000052.1:0-5576 GCA_963634265.1 Bacteroidaceae bacterium
CATTTCGTTAATTTTAGGTTTTGAAAAACCTTTGCAATGAGATTGTAAATCAACAAAGCAAAAAAACAGGGAAGTTTATATTGACATCGGGAATAAATAGTATATAATATATACCTGCTATTATATATTGGATGATACAGAAAGGGGAGAGACCATGCGCGCGACCGTGGTGGTAGACAACCGAAAGAGCGGCGCTCTGCGGGGCGAATGGGGCCTGTGCATTTACATAGAATACGGTGAAAAGAAAATTCTGCTGGACACCGGGGCCTCGGAGCTGTTCGTGGAGAACGCGGCGAAGCTGGGCATTGACCTGGCCGCCGTGGACGCGGCGGTGCTCTCCCACGCCCATTACGACCATGGCAACGGCATGGAGGCCTTTTTCCGGCGCAACGACCGCGCCCACTTCTATGTGGGCCCCACCTGCGCCGCCGACTGCTACGCCAAGCGCTGGATCTTCCGCCGCTACATCGGCCTCCCCCGGGGGGTGCTGTCGGATTTCGCCCAGCGCATTGTCTATGTCCGGGAGAAAACGGAGCTCTTCCCCGGCGCGTACCTCCTGCCCCATACCACCCCGGGCCTGGAGCAGGCGGGGCTGCGGGAGCATATGTTCCGCCGGGAGAATGGATGCTGGCGGCCCGACGACTTTTCCCATGAGCAGAGCCTGGTGCTGGACACCGACGGAGGCCTGGTCATCTTCAATAGCTGCTCCCACGCCGGAGCGGACACCATCATACGCGAGGTGGCGGCGGCCTTCCCGGATAAAACCGTCCGGGCCATGATCGGTGGCTTCCACCTGTATAATAAATCCGAGCGGGAAGTGCAGGCCCTGGCCCAAAAGCTGCGGGACACCGGCGTTTCCTACATCTGCACCGGCCACTGCACCGGGGGGCGCGCCTATGAAATTCTGAGCCGCACCCTCTCGGAGCGCCTGCACCCGCTGCAGGTGGGCCTTACCATGGAGTTTTAAGAGAGAAAAGGAGAAAAGATATGCTGAGAATCGAACATTTCACCAAGACCTACGGCGAGAAAAAGGCCGTAGACGACCTGTCCCTGCACATCCAGGCCGGGGAAATTTACGGCTTCATCGGCCACAACGGCGCGGGCAAGACCACCACGCTCAAGGCGGCGGTGGGCATCCTGCAATTTGACCAGGGCGACATTTTTGTGGACGGCAAGTCCATCCGCCAGCAGCCCCTGGCCTGCAAAAAGGAGCTGGCCTACATCCCCGATAACCCGGACCTGTACGAGTACATGACGGGCATCAAGTACCTGAATTTCATCGCCGACATCTACGGCGTGGACCCCCAGACCCGCGGGGAGCGCATCCGCAAGTACGCGGACCTCTTTGAGCTGACGGGTGACCTGGGCCAGGCCATCGCCGCCTATTCCCACGGCATGAAGCAGAAGCTGGCCATCATCGCCGCCTGGATCCACCAGCCCCGGCTCATCCTCATGGACGAACCCTTCGTGGGCCTGGATCCCAAGGCCGCCCACATTCTCAAGGGCATGATGCGCGAGCTGTGCGAGAGCGGCGGGGCCATCTTCTTCTCCACCCATGTGCTGGAGGTGGCAGAAAAGCTGTGTGACAAGGTGGCCATCATCAAGGGCGGCAAGCTCATTCGCTCCGGCACCATGGAGGAAGTGAAGGGCGACGACTCCCTGGAGGAAGTGTTCCTGGAGCTGGAGGACGAAAAATGCTGAAGATCCTGGTAAAAAAGCAGCTGGGGGAGATTTTCCGCAGCTATACATACGACGCCAAGAAGAATAAAGCCCGCTCTAAGGGTGCCACCATCGGCTTTTATGTGCTGTTCGTCCTCCTTATGGTGGGTCTGCTGGGCGGCCTGTTCACCTTCGTGTCCCTGGCTATGTGCGGCCCCCTGGTGTCGGTGGGCCTTGACTGGCTCTACTTCACCCTCATGACCCTGATGGCGGCCTTTTTGGGCATCTTCGGCAGCGTGTTCAACACCTTTTCCACCCTCTATATGGCGAAGGACAATGACCTGCTCCTCTCCATGCCCATCCCCGTGCGCACCATCATGGCCGCCCGGCTGGTGAGCGTCTACCTCATGGGCCTTATGTATTCCGGCGTGGTGCTGCTCCCGGCCATCATCGTCTATTGGTTCGTGGCGGGCATCACGGTCCCGGCGGTGCTGGGCTGCCTGGTGCAGTTCATACTCGTGTCCATCTTCGTGCTGACCCTCTCCTGCGTCCTGGGCTGGGTGGTGGCGAAGATCAGCCAAAAGCTGAAAAACAAGAGCTTCATCACCGTGCTGGTGTCCCTGGTGTTCATCGGCGCGTACTACTTCTTCTATGCCAAGGCCGGCGACCTGCTCCAGGAGCTGATCGCCAACGCCGCCCTCTATGGCGCGTCCATCCGCAGCGCCGCGTACCCCCTGTACCTGGTGGGCCGGGTGGCCGTGGGCGACGGGGTGGCTATGGCTATCGTGGCGGCGGCGACCCTGCTGCTCTTTGCCCTGGTGTGGTATATCATCGCCCGGAGCTTCCTGCGCCTGGCTACCTCCACCGGGGCCGTGGCCAAGGTGGAGTACCGGGAAAAGACCGCCCGCCTGCAAAGTCCCGATCGGGCCCTCCTGGGCCGGGAGCTGGGCCGCTTCACCTCCAGCGCCAACTATATGCTCAACTGCGGCATGGGCGTTCTGGGCATGGCGGTGGCCGCCGTGGCCCTTATATGGAAAGGCCGGGACTTCCTGGGTACCCTGAACCTCATTTTCCTGGAGGACCCCGAGACGGTGCCGGTACTGCTGTGCGCGGCGGTGTGTACCCTCTTCAGCATGAACGACATGGCCGCCCCCTCCGTGTCCCTGGAGGGTAAGAGCCTGTGGCTGGCCCAGTCCCTGCCCGTGACGGCCTGGCAGGTCCTCCGGGCCAAGCTCCGGATGCACCTGCTGCTCACGGCGGTGCCCGCAGCGGTTTTGGCCGTGTGCATCCTTCTGGTCTGCCCCTTCCCGGCGGCCCAGACGGTGCTGATGCTGGCCGTGGCGGCGGCGTTCCTGGTGCTCTCCACGCTCCTGGGCCTGTTTTTGGGTCTGAAAATGCCCAATCTCCACTGGACCAGCGAGATCACCCCCATCAAGCAGGGGGGCGCGGTGGCCCTGGCCCTGCTCAGCGGCCTGGTGTACGCGGCGCTGCTGGCGGGCCTGTACTTCCTGTTTGGCTGGCGCCTGGGCTTTGCGGCCTACATGGCGGCCTTCCTGGTGGTGACCCTGGCCGTAGCCGCGGCCCTGTATGCTTGGATCAAGAAGAAAGGCTGCGCCGTTTTCGCGGCGCTGTGAGGGTGTGACCATGGAAAATATCATGGAAATTCGCCACCTCTGCAAAAATTACGGCGAGGTGAAGGCGGTGCAGGACCTAAACTTCTGCGTGAAGAAGGGGGAGCTGTTCGCCTTTTTGGGCGTGAACGGCGCGGGCAAGTCCACCACCATCAATATCCTCTGCGGCGAGCTCTCCAAAAACGGCGGCACCGTGACCATCTGCGGTGCGGACTTGGACGGGGAGCTGGACAAGATCAAGCGCTCCCTGGGCGTGGTGTTTCAGAATTCCGTCCTGGATAAGGACCTCTCCGTCCGGGACAATCTCCGCAGCCGCGCCGCCCTCTACGGCATCAGCGGCCAGGCTTTCGAGAGCCGCCTTTCGGAGCTTTCCAGGCTTTTGGAGTTCGGCGATCTGCTCAAGCGCCCCCTGGGCAAGCTCTCCGGCGGTCAGCGCCGCCGCATCGACATCGCCCGGGCCCTGCTCCATGAACCGGAAATTCTCATTTTGGATGAGCCCACCACGGGCCTGGACCCCCAGACTCGGGCCACCTTGTGGCAGGTCATCGGCACCCTCCGCCGGGAAAAGGGCATGACCGTCTTCCTCACCACCCACTACATGGAGGAGGCGGCGGACGCGGACTATGTGGTCATCATCGACCACGGCCAGATTTCCGCCGAGGGCACGCCTCTGACCTTGAAAAACACCTACACCGGCGACTTCATCACCCTCTACGGCGTCACCGAGGCCCAGGTGAAGACCCTGGGTGCGGACTATCAGCCCATCCGGGACGCCTACCGGGTGTTCGTGCCGGACACGGCGGCGGCCACGGAATTGATTTTGAAATACCCGGAAATATTCCGGGACTACGAGATCACCAAGGGCAAGATGGACGATGTGTTCCTGGCCGTCACGGGCAAAAAACTGGTGGGAGGTGAGGAGAAATGACCGGTCTCAGCGCGCTGATCCGGCGCAATACCAAGCTCTATTTCAAGGATAAGGGGATGTTCTTCTCCTCCCTCATCACCCCGGTGATTCTGCTGGTGCTCTACGCCACTTTCTTGAAAAAGGTTTTTGACGACTCCTTCCGCTCCGCCCTGGCCCAGGCCGGGGCCACCGTAGCCGACAGCGTCATAAACGGCGTGGTGGGCGGCCAGTTGGTGTCGTCTCTGCTGGCGGTGAGCTGCGTCACCGTGGCCTTCTGCTCCAACCTCCTGATGATAAAGGATAAGACCAGCGGGGCCCGCCATGACCTGACCATCACCCCCGTGCGCCCGGCAACCATGGCCCTGGGCTACTACCTGGCCAGCCTCCTCTCCACCCTCATCATCAGCTTCACCGCTGCGGCGGTGTGCCTGGGCTACCTGGCCCTGGTGGGCTGGTACATGACGGCGGCGGATGTGGCTCTGCTGCTGCTGGATGTGTTCCTGCTGACCATGTTCGGCACGGCCCTCTCCTCCTGCATCAACTTCTGGCTCTCCACCGACGGCCAGGCCTCGGCGGTGGGCACCATCGTCAGCGCCGGCTACGGCTTCATCTGCGGTGCCTATATGCCCATCTCCAACTTCGGCCCGGGCCTGCAAAAGGCCCTGTCCTTCCTGCCCGGCACCTACGGCACCAGCCTCCTGCGCAACCACGCCATGTCCGGCAGCTTCGCCGAGATGGAGAAGCTGGGCTTCCCGCCCCAGGTGGTGGACGCCATCCGCGAGAGCGTGGACTGCAAGCTGTACTTCTTCGACCACGCCGTCTCCACCGGTCAGATGTACGGGATCCTCTGCGGCAGCATCCTGGTTTTGGTGGCGGCCTATGTGCTCATGAACCGCCTGGCAGGCCGCCCCGGAAAATAAATACCCACAAAAATCACCAAAGGGAGAAGCCAATATCCGGCCTCTCCCTTTTTTCTGTCAAGGGTAAAAATGAGAGAAAAAAAGCCCCTGCCAGTTCTTGGAAGAAAATCGAATTATGTAAATTCAAATTACGCCAAAAATGAAAGTCCGCCCGGCGCTAAAAAGGGGAGCACGGCGAAAAAACCATTGCAATGCAAGGATTTTTCCGTGTGGAAAACTATGTGGATAATGTGGATAACAAACCGTAGAATATGAAAGAGAGGAACATTATGTTAATCTGTCGAAGAAAGCCGAACGCCCCTCTCGCGGCCAAAAACAAAGGTAAACGGGGCCTTTCGCCCTTGTGATTTTGACGAAAGCCGTCGAAGAAAAAAGAGGAAACCGGGACCGCCCCGGGAAATGCACCTCCCTGCATCCCGGGAAATACAGTCTGTATTCCCCGTGCCAACCCGAAAAAAT
>CAVHCH010000053.1:0-18969 GCA_963634265.1 Bacteroidaceae bacterium
CGTTGTTTAATTTACAAGGTACACGCCCCACGCGGAACATTTGTTATTATACTGCCCCGCCGCGGCTTTGTCAATCCTTTTTTTGAAGTTTTTTGCAGTTTTTTCTTTTTCCGTAAGATGACATTTCCCGACGCCTGTGTTATAATGACTACACCTTATTATAATAGTACGGAGGTGTACCGTTTTGCAGCTCTTGCACGCAAACGCCACATACGGAAAACTGGACCGGGCGCAGCTGGACCTGCAGCCGGGGCTGAATGTGATCTGCGCCCCCAACGAGGGCGGCAAGTCCACCTGGTCCCGGTTCCTGCTGGCCATGTTCTACGGGCTCAACACCCGCCAGCGGGGCGACCTGGCCGATAAAAACCGTTTCCAGCCCTGGAACGGCAGCCCCATGCAGGGCACGCTGGAGCTGTCGGTGGACGGCGAGCGACTGACCCTCAGCCGCCGGACCCAGCGGGCCGATGCGCCCCTGGGCGTCTTTTCCTGCACCTATTCCGGCACCGACACCCCCGTCCCCGGCCTGGATGGCCCCCGCTGCGGCGAGGCGCTCCTGGGCGTGCCCCAGTCCGTCTACCAGCGCTGCGCCTTCATCCCCTCCGGCAGCCTGGCCATCGACGCCGACGCCGACCTGGAGCGGCGCATCAACGCCCTCATCTCCACCGGCGACGAAAAAATCTCCTTTTCCCAGGTGGAAAGCCGCTTGAAAAAGCAGCTCCACCAGCGCAAATACAACCGCTCCGGCTCCATCCCCCAACTGGAAGCCGAAATCGCCGACCTCCAAGCCGCCCAGCAGGACGCCCAAGCCCTGACCGGCCAGCTGGAAAATCTGCGCCAGCAGCTAAGCCTGGCCCAGGAGGACCAGACCCGCCGCCGCCAAATCCGCCAGCAGGCCGCCCAGCAGGCCCTGACTGAAAAGCAGCACCAACTGCAGGCTCTGCCGGACAGCGCCGACCTGCAAAGCATCAGCCAGCAGCTGGGGGCCGTCCGTTCTCTGGGCGACCAGGTACAGCAGGCCCAGGAGGCAGTATCGCACCAGGAGGCCGCCATCGAATCCCAGCTTCGGGAGCTGAGCCGCAACCCTCTGCATCCCATGACCAAGGCCGAGCTGGAGGCGCAGCTGCAAATCGAGCCTCCGGCCCCACCTCAAATAGCCCAGCTGCTTATTTCACTGGCCCTGGGGCTGTGCGGCGGCGGATTTCTCTGGTACGAAATTGGCCGTCCCCAGGTCCTGTGGCTGTGCCTGGCCTGCGTGGTCACGGCCCTGGCCGCAGGCAATTTCCTGCGGCTGCTGGTCTCCCGCATCCGCCTGCAGAAAAGCCGCCGCCGGGAACTCGTCCGGCAGGAGGAGCTGCGGAAGCTGGCCGAGAGTTACCTGCCCGCCCTGGAGGAGTTGGACGCCCAGCGCGCCCTCCTGAGCCAAAAGCAGCAGGCCGTATCCGACGGTGAGCAGCGTCTGCGCGCGCAGCTGACCGATCTTCTGACCCAGGTAAACCGATGGGAAGGCGGTGCCCAGTCGGTGGGTGATATCCGCCGCTTTGTTCAGGAGTCCGCCCAAAGCCGCGACCGTCTGGACGAGGACATCCGCCAGGCACAGGCCCGGCTTCTGCAGGCGCAAATGGATGAAACCGACGGCACCGTCTCCCATCTGCAGCAGCAGATCGCCCAGGTCCGGGGCCGACTCAGCGCCATGGGCGACGCCCAGGCCCTGGCGGACCAGATCGCCCGCAAGCAAGCGGAGCTATCCCGCCAGCAGGCGGAGTACGCCGCCCTCCAGCTCTCCCTGGACGCTCTCCGGGCCGCCAACACCACCCTGCAAAACCGTTTCTCCCCGGAGCTGGGCCGCCGGGCCGCGGAGATTTTCGCGGACATGACCGGCAGCGCCTGGAGCCACATCCTCCTGGACCGGGAGTTCCACCTCTCCGCCGAGTCCGGCAGCGACCCCACCCGCCGCAGCGTCCAGCTCCTCAGCGCCGGCACCGCCGACCAGCTCTACCTGGCCGTGCGTCTGGCCATCTGCGAGATGGTCCTGCCCCCGGCGCAAAACGCCCCCCTAATTCTGGACGACGCCCTCTTGACCTTCGACGACGCCCGCCTTTCCACCACCCTTAACTACCTGGCCCGCCTGAGCGAGCAGCGGCAAATCCTCCTCTTCACCTGCCAGGGCCGGGAGGCCGCCCTGCTCCGGGGCCGCCCCGGCGTCCACATCACCAGTCTGCAATAAAGCGAGGTTTTCTATGTTTCCCCTGAATACTTTTAACAATCTCTGCGTATTCTTCCTATTGCTCATGATCTACAGCGCCGCCGGCTGGGTGGGCGAGATGTTCTACTGCTCCGTGGGCAAGGGCCATATCTGCGAAAAACGCGGTTTTTTGAACGGATTTATCTGCCCCATCTATGGACACGGCGCCCTTTTGGTGCTATATGTATTACAGGGCGGCCTAAAAAATCCCCTCCTCACCTTCCTGTGCGGCATGGTCCTCACCAGCGCCCTGGAGTATTTCACCAGTTGGTTCATGGAAAAGCTCTTCCATATGCGCTGGTGGGATTACAGCAAGAAGAAAATACAGATCCATGGCCGGGTCTGCCTGCTCAACAGCGTCCTCTTCGGCCTGGCCTGCGTGCTGCTGTGCCATGTGGTAAACCCACCGGTGATGGAGTGGCTGTTCCGCCTGGGCGAAAAATACACCGTTCCGGTGGCCTCCTTCCTCTTCGGCATCTACCTGATGGACAACATCCTCTCCGTCCGCAGCGCCATCCAGCTTTCCAGCCGTGCCGAAAAGCTCCACCAACTCCAGCAGGAGGTGCGCCAGCACCTGGCCGCCGCCGCGGAGAATTTCGGGGACAAGATGGCCCAGGGCCGGGAGCGCTACCTCCAGTCCGTGGACAACATGACCCGCGACTTCATGGAGGGCTCCCGCACCCAGCAGCTCATGGATAATTACGACGCCTACCTGGCCGAGCGCCAGCGCCAGGTGCAGATGCTCCGCAGCGGCCAGGATCTATTCGAGCGCCGCCTGCTCCGCAGCCACCCCAACCTCCGCTCCCGCCACGACGAGCAGCTGGACCAGCTCCGCCGCCGTCTGGACCGCATCAAGGCCGAGGCCAAGGCCCGCCGCGAGAATAAGTAATATATAATAAGGTATAAAATACAGCAAAGGAGTTACCGTTATGAGCGAATGTACCCATGATTGCAGCACCTGCGGCGAGAGCTGCGGGGAGCGCAAGGAAGCCAATGTTTTTGAGAAGAAGCCCCTCCACGAGGGCTGCCGGGTGGGCAAGGTCTACGGCGTGGTCTCCGGCAAGGGCGGCGTAGGCAAGTCCATGGTCACCAGCCAGCTGGCCGTCACCATGCAGCGCCGGGGCTATCGCACCGCCGTGCTGGACGCCGACATCACCGGCCCCTCCATCCCCAAGGCCTTCGGGGTCCATGGCCGGGCCGTGGGCACGGAGGACGCCATCGTCCCCGTCCAGACCCGCACGGGCATCCAGCTCATGAGCGTGAACCTGCTCCTGGAGCACGAGACGGACCCGGTCATCTGGCGCGGCCCGGTCATCGGCGGCGTGGTGCAGCAGTTCTGGGGCGATGTGCTGTGGCAGGATGTGGACTATATGTTCGTGGATATGCCTCCCGGCACCGGCGATGTGGCGCTGAATGTGTTCCAGTCCCTGCCCATCGACGGCGTCATCATCGTCACCAGCCCCCAGGAGCTGGTGAGCATGGTGGTGGAAAAGGCCGTGAAGATGGCGCAGATGATGTCCATCCCCGTCCTGGGCCTGGTGGAGAACATGAGCTACCTCCCCTGCCCCGACTGCGGCAAGAAGATTTATCTCTTCGGCGAAGGCAAGACCGACGAAGCCGCCGCCCGCTATGACCTCCCGGTCCTGGCGAAAATGCCCCTGGACCCCGCCCTGGCGGAGCTGGTAGACGCCGGCGAAATCGAGAATTTCCAAGGCCACTGGCTGGACGGCGTGGCGGAGAAGATCACCGGGTGATATACAATTATATATAATGTAGATACAAAAAGTTGGCAGCCCCCACGGACTGCCAACTTTTTTATTTTTTCAGCAGACGGTTGATAATGCCCAACAGCATGAGCATATCCCCCTCGTCCAGCCGCCGCATCCCCTCCAGCGCCTTTTGGATCAGCTCCGGGTTCTGCGTAGAGGTGTCAAAAAACTGCTGCGGCGTGATCTCGAAGTAATCGCAGATGGCGAAAAACTCCTTCAGCGGCGGCAACGCCTTGCCCGAAGAAATATTGTACACATACCCCCGGCTATGCCCCAGGTCGTAGCTCATTTGATACTCCGAAACGCCCTTTTTCAGTCTCAACTGCGTAATACGCTCTTTTACGAAATTTTCATCCATTGGCTATCACCTCATTCAAATGATAGCTTTGTTTTCTAAAATTATAGTAGTAAAATATTTGTCTTTAAGTGTTGATGAGTCGAAGAATATATGTTATTATTCCCTTAGATTAGTCGAATAGCCGCAAGCTGATCTAAAAAAACATAAAGGAGATTGAAAAATGAAAGACAAAACTACCGCCTTGATCTTGTCCGTCCTCACCGGCGGGCTTGGCATCGACCGCTTTTACCTGGGTTACATAGGCATGGGTATTCTGAAGCTCCTGACCGGTGGCTGCTTCGGTGTGCTCTATATCATCGACATCATCAACATTGCCACCGGCAAGCTCGGCCCCGCCGACGGCTCCCCCTACAACAGCGGCACAACACCCACACCCTCTGCACCCTCCGCACCCTCCGCACCCCCGAAACAGGCAAACACCACAGAAGATCTGAAAAAACATTTCAAAGAACTCCTTGACCAGGGTGTCATTACCGAAGACGAATTCCAAGAAATAATCCTCAACCTATAAAAAAGAACCGAGAGGGTCAACCCCTCTCGGTTCCATTTTTTGCTCTGATTTACTTCCCGAAGTACCGCTTCAGCAGGCCCTCGAAAGCCTTGCCGTGCCGGGCTTCGTCGCGGGCCATCTCATGCACGGTGTCGTGGATGGCATCCAGGTTGTACTTCTTCGCCAGCTTGGCCAGCTCAAACTTGCCGGCGGTAGCGCCGTTCTCGGCGTCCACGCGCATCTGCAGGTTCTTCTTGGTGCTGTCGGTGATGACCTCGCCCAGCAGCTCGGCGAACTTGGCGGCGTGCTCGGCCTCCTCCAGGCCGGCCTTCTCCCAGTACAGGCCGATCTCGGGATAGCCCTCGCGGTGGGCCACACGGGCCATAGCCAGGTACATACCCACCTCGGTGCACTCGCCCTCGAAGTTGGCGCGCAGACCGTCGATGATCTCCTTGCGCACTTCCTCGGGCACATCGTTGCCGAAGGCCTTGCCTACGCCCACCACATGCTCGGCGGCCCAGGACTTCTCTTCCTTCTGCTGGATGAACTTATCCGCGCCCACATGGCACACAGGGCACTCAGCGGGAGGGGTGTCACCCTCGTGAACATAACCGCAAACAGAACAAACCCATTTCATTGTAATATCCTCCTTAGTATGATTTAGGCCAAAGCCCGTTTTTCTCTTGCTGTGCTTGTAGTATACCACAAGAATCGCCCTCCCAAAAGTTGCATTTGCAACTTTCTGGAAAATTTTTTGTAAATTTCAAAAAATATCCCGCCGCCCGACAAAAAGGCTCCCCTGCAATCCGCCCGTGGGAGGGGCAGAGCCCCTCCCCTACGCACACCATGATACCCTTGCGTAGGGCGGCGTGCCCTCACGCCGCCGCGATGGCGCGGTGGTTGTCAGGCGGCAGGCCGGGAGCAGCCCGCCCTACGGATTACACGGAAGCGCGTGCAAACGGGGCGTCGGGGACGCCGCCCCCTACGAAATTCTACCGGCAAACGGTGTGTAGGGGTCGGCCTCCTGGACGACCCGCCCCGGGCTTGCACCGCACTCCTTGTAAAAAACTGTCATTGCGAGGGCGCAAAGCGCCCGTGGCAATCCGTAGCCCCTTACGGAACAACCCTTCCGGCGCTACGCGCCCCTTACACAGGGGAGGCTTTTTTGTTGGCTCCCCTTTATAAGGGGAGCTGTCACGGCAAAGCCGTGACTGAGGGGTCGGCCCCACCGCACCCCTTGTTACGCAAAACGGCGGGGTGTGGGGAGCGAACCGAGCGCTGCCAGTGGCAGAAGAAGCGGGGAAATCGCCGCAGCGCCGCCAGTGGCGGATGCAGCAAGGCGATTTCGAGGAAGTGCCCCGATTGGTGGGCACGATAGTGCCCGGGAATCGGCTGGCACGACGGTGGGCAGGAGCGAGTGGCCGCGGTCAAAATTGGGGGCGCCCGCCGTAAGGCAGCGCGGAAATTTTGGGCACCGCAACAGGACCACCCCGCCCTACCATATAAAATAAAAACGCCCGGCCCGCCGAAAACTTCGGCGGGCCGGGACACTATGCAATATTTTACTTACGCAGACTTTCTTACTCCGCCTCTGCCATGGCCTTGGCCTCGGCAATGGCCTTCTCCTGGGCGGCGGCGGGGCAATCCTCGTAGCGCACGAAGGAGAACACGAATGTACCCCTGGACTGGGTCATGGAGCGCAGGTCGATGGCGTAGGACATCATCTCCGCCATGGGCACCTCGGCCTCCAGCACGGTCTCGCCGTCGCCGGTGGGGTTCATGCCCATCACGCGGCCCCGGCGCTTGTTCAAATCGCCCATCACATCGCCCACATAGTTGTCGGGCACGGTGACCTTCAGCTCGCCGATGGGCTCCATCAGCACAGGCTTAGCCTCGGGCAGGGCCTCCTTAAAGGCCAGGCCGGCTGCCAGCTGGAAGGCAATATCGGAGGAGTCCACGGGATGGTAAGAACCATCGGTCAGAGTGGCCTTCAGGAACACCACGGGGTAGCCCGCCAGCACGCCGGTGAGGCAGCACTTGCGCAGACCCTTTTCAACGGCGGGGAAGTAGTTCTTGGGCACGGAGCCGCCGAACACGGCCTCCTCGAAGATCATATCCTCCTGCTCGCTCTGGGGCTCAAAGGTAATAACAACATCGCCGAACTGGCCGCTGCCGCCGGTCTGCTTCTTATAGCGGCCGCGCTTCTCCACCTTGGAGCGGATCTTCTCACGGTAAGCAACACGGGGAGCCGACAGCTCGGTCTCCACGCCGAAGCGGCTCTTGAGCTTGGCGCACAGCACATCGATCTGAATGTCGCCGGTGCCGGAGATGACGGTCTGATGGGTCTCGGCGTTGTTGGACACATGGAAGGTGGGGTCCTCCTCGTTGAGCTTGTTGAGGCCGGTGCCCATCTTCTCCACTTCCTGCTTGACCTTGGGAGCAATGGCTCTCTCGTAGCAGGGGGCGGGATACTCGATGCCCTCCAGGACCACCACATTCTTGGCGTCGCACAGGGTGTTGCCGGTCTTCACGCGGTCCATCTTGCCGATGGCGCCGATGTCGCCGCAGCAAATTTCCTTGATCTCCTCGCCCTTCTTGCCCTTCATGCTGTACAGGCGGCCCAGCTTCTCGGTGTTGCCGGTGGCGGGGTTATACAGGGACATATCGCCGGTGACCTTGCCGCGCACGACCTTGATCATGGAGAACTTGCCGTACTGGTCGGAAATGGTCTTGAACACGATGGCAGCGGTGGGGCCGTTGGGATCGAAGGCCACTTCCACCTCGTTGCCGCCCTCGTCCTTGGCCTTCTCGGCGGGCATATCGGTGGCCACGGGCACCAGGTCCACGATGGTCTTCATCAGCATATCCACGCCCAGACCGGTGACGGCGGAGCCGCACAGCACGGGGCAAACGCTGCCGTCCCGCACGCCGATCTTCAGACCCTTGGCCATGTCGGCAGCGGACAACTCCATGGACTCGAAGAACTTCTCCATCAGCTCCTCGTCGGCGCCGGCGGCGGCCTCCATCAGCTCGGCACGCAGGCTCTCCACCTCGTCGGCCATATCGCCGGGGATGGCGCACTCGCCCTTGGCGTCGTAGGCCTTGTTGTGCAGCAGGTCCACGATCACGGTGACGGCCTTGTTGGCGTCAGCCTTGGTGGCCACGATGGGGGCGATGGCGGTGCCGTACTTGGCCTTGATGGCCTCGATGCAGCTGGCGTAGTCGGAGTTGGCCTCCTCCACGCGGTTGATGAACATCATGCGGGGCTTCTTGCCCAGCATCTTCCAGGTACGCTCCATACCCACGGACAGGCCGTCCTTGGCGTTGCCCACGATGACGGCGCACTCGGCGGCGCGGATGGCGGACAGGGCCTCGCCGGAGAAGTCGAAGTTGCCGGGGGCGTCCATGACATTGATCTTGACATTGTTATACTTCACGGGAGCAAAGGCCAGAGAAATAGAGATCTGGCGCTTGATCTCCTCGGCGTCGTAGTCGCAGGTGGTATTGCCGTCCACGGTCTTGCCGAAACGATCGGTCCCCTTGGTCATAAAGAGCATCTGCTCAGCCAGGGTGGTCTTACCGGAGCCGCCGTGACCCAACAGGCAAATATTGCGAATTTCATTGGCAGTCATAGTTTAGATTTCTCCCTTCGTTTTTGGAAAATGTGCAAGGCCGCACATATCACTCAATAAAGGAATTATATAATATTTTTCAAGCTATGACAAATACAATTTTCTGCCCGTTTTTTGTGAAAAGTGCCAGTTATCCCGGCTTTTTTCGGTAAAATCAGCCCAAATGCGGGGTCGGATGCCGTTTTTTCACCCTATGAGCCACAAAATGATCCCGTAAACAGCGCTGGCCAGGGTGCCGAACACGATCACCGGCCCCGCCACCAAAAACATTTTCGCGGCCATGCCGGTGACGAAGCCCTCGGCCTTGAAGTCGATGGCCGGGGAGACCACGGCGTTGGCAAAGCCGGTGATGGGCACCAGGGTCCCGGCCCCGCCGAAGCGGGCGATGCGGTGGTAGAGGTTGAGCCCGGTGAGCAGGGCGGAGAGGAAAACCAGGCTGATGGAGGTGGCGGCGGCTGTGTCGTCCTGGTTCAGCCCGGCGGCGGCATAGCCGTCGGAGATGAGTTGGCCCAGGGCACAGATGAGGCCGCCGATGAGAAAGGCCAGGGCGGTATTTTTGGCGATGGGCGACTTCTTTTGCTTCTGCTTCACATAGGTCTGATACTTTTGGGGCGTTGTTTCCATGGGTACACATCCTTTCCGCCATAGTCTCTCACGGGGCGGGTAAAATATGCGTTTTTCTTGCCAAACGGTGCAAAAAAGGGTATACTATGGGGAACGAACGGTGCAGAAAAAGTGCAGCTTCGGTGAAGCGAAAAGTGCAGCTTCAGTGAAGAAAAAGGTGGTTTTGATTTTATGGCTGACATGATCCATCCTTTCGGAAAAAAGATCCACGATCTGGCGGAGGTGATCCCGGTGAACTGCACCGGGTGCGGCATCTGCGCCCTATGGTGCGTGATGCACTGCATCGACCAGCAGCCCGACGGCATTTACAGGGTCCGCACCGAGGACTGCATCGGCTGTCGGTCCTGCAAGGTCAACTGCCCCAGCGATGCCATACTTCTTTATCGGCCAAAACAGGAGGACTGAGCCATGAAAAAGCCTGCCATTCAAAAAGACCTGCCTTTGGGCCTGTATATCCACATTCCGTTTTGCCAGAGCAAGTGCGCCTACTGCGACTTTTACTCCCTGCCCGGGGCGGAGGGACGGATGGACGACTACTGCCGGGCTCTGGAGCGGCACCTGGCGGAGGTGGCGCCCCAGGCGGACTGCCACAAGGTGGACACGGTGTATTTCGGCGGCGGCACCCCCAGCTATCTGGGGGCGGAGCGTCTGTGCCGTCTGCTGGGAAGCATTAAGAAATTATATAAGGTAGACAAGCACGCGGAGATCACCCTGGAGGCAAACCCCGACTCCGCCGGGGACAAGAAAGCCCTGAAGCGGCTGCGGCGGGCGGGGTTCAACCGCATCTCCCTGGGGGTGCAGTCTACGGACGACGCGCTTTTGCGGACCATCGGGCGCATCCACACCTGGCAGCAGGTGCAGGAGGCCGTGGCGGCGGCCCGGAAGGCGGGGTTCAAGAATCTGAGCCTGGACCTGATTTACGGCCTGCCGGGGCAGACCATGGAGGGCTGGGAAAAGACCCTGTCCGATGCGGTGGGCCTGCACCCGGAGCACCTGTCCTGCTACGGGCTGAAGCTGGAGGAGGGCACACCGCTGTATAAGCGGCGGGAGGAGCTGACCTTCCCGGACGAAGATATGCAGGCGGATATGTACTTATATACGGTAGAGTTTCTGAAGCAGTGCGGGTATGAGCAATATGAAATTTCCAACTTTGCCAAGCCCGGCTTTGCCTCCCGGCACAACTTAAAATATTGGCTTTTGCAGGAGTACGCCGGGTTCGGGCCCGGGGCGCACTCGGACTTCGGCAATGTGCGCTACGGCTACGAGCGGGACCTGGAACGGTACTTGAAGGGCGAGCTTATTTTGCAGGAGTCGGAGACGGTGGATGCCGACGAGCGGGAGCGGGAATACCTGATGCTGCGGCTGCGCACCGTGCAGGGGGTGGACCCCCGGGAGTTTGAGTATCGGTTCCGGCAGAGGTTTGCGCCGCTGGCAGAGCTTTTGCAGCAGTGCGCCCGGGAGGGGCTGGCGGAGCAGGACGGAAACGGCTGGCACCTGACGCCCAAGGGCTTTTTGGTAAGTAACCGCATTATAGGGATGCTCCAGGACGAGCTGGCCCGGGAGAAAAACCGGCGGCTGGAGGCCGCGGCAAGGGGCGACTACCGGGTGGTGTGAAAAATTATATATGCAGAAAGGGGACACCCGGATGGGGCGTTCCCTTTTTTGTGGGGTGCGTTGGGGGACGGGCGGACAGAGGCGTCCGCCCCTACGCAATCGCAAAAGGTGCGGTAGAGATCCAGGCGGGCGGGGTAGAACCCCGCCCCTACGGAGGGTAACAAGTAGTGCGGTGGGCGGGCCGATGTGGGCATCGGCCCCTACGGAGCGTTACAAGAGGTGCGGTAGTCGACCCCTCAGTCACGGCTTCGCCGTGACAGCTCCCCTTGCGCAGGGGAGCCAACAAAAAACCTCCCCTGTGTAAGGGGAGGCTTTGGGGACGGGGGTTACGGATTGCCACGGGCGCGGAGCGCCCTCGCAATGACAGGGCTTTTTGTACGGAGTGCGGTGCAAATCCGGCGGGCGGACAGGGGCGTCCGCCCCTACGGATATGTAGGAACGCTTGCGTAGGGCGGCGTGCCCTCACGCCGCCGTGATGGTGCGGTGGTTGTCGGGCGGCGGGCTGGGGGCAGCCCGCCCTACGCATTATAAGATGTGCGTGAAAACGGGCCGTCGGGGACGCCGCCCCCTACGGAGAGTTGCAAGTAGTGCTGGGGCCGACCCCTCAGTCACGGCTTTGCCGTGACAGCTCCCCTTGCGCAGGGGAGCCTTTGGGGACGGGAATGAAAAACGCCCCGCTTGGGCGGGGCGTGGGGGATTTCTTATATGCTTTTTTAGCTGTCGGTGCGGTGGCGCCATTCCAGCTCTTGGTCCAGGTCATATTTCAGCTTCTTATTCTCCTCCACCAGGTCGTCGTAGTGGCGGGACTGGACATAGTATTTCACGAAGGTGAAGGTGGCCTCGTTGAACTCCTCCTCCGTGTACTCGGGCAGGAGGGAGCCGCCCTTGCGGCGCAGGCCCTGGACATTGATGACCACCAGGCGGCGGTGCTGCTCGGACAGCTGGAACAGCTTCAGCTCCTGGGGAACTTCCAGCCCCAGGTCGAAGGTCTCATTGACGATGTCCAGCAGGCGGGCCTGCTCGGGCTTGGCGGAGACGATGACGCCGTACTTCTCAAACAGCTTCTTCAAATAGTCTACGGAGACTTCCTCCCGGGTGATGGTGCCCTTGCCGATGCCGGTGAGCATGGTGTTGGACAGGTTCAGGCTGACATAGACCTCCTGGCCGGTCTTGGGATAGCTCATACAAGTACCTCCTAATTTAATATGTCCGCTGGGGCCGCCGGGATGGGCGGCTTTTTTCTTGTGCTTTTACCCTACCACATTCCGGGCGGGATTGCAATAGGGATTCTGCTTTGCGGGTGGATTTTATGCGAAAAATGCTTGTTTTTCTGTAAAAAATCCTGTTTTTATGATTCCAAATGTACCGAACAATATGGACGCGTCAGACACCGGTGAGGTCGAAGGGTGGGGTGTACTCCTCCCGGGCGGAGGTGCGCTCCTGGGTGAAGCCGCCGGTGATACCGCAGTTTTCCATGTACCGGACTGCTGCGCGGTACTCCGCCGCCGTCACCGGGCGGGCCAGGCTCCCCTGCGCCCCGGGCTGGGGGGTATACTGGCTCATGAGGGAAACCAGGACCTCCCCCGGGCGGAAGGTGCGGGCGATCCAGTCCAGGCAGAGGCGGGTGTTTTCCAGATGGCCGGGGAGCACCAGGTGGCGGATGAGCACGCCGCGCCGGAGCAGGCCACCCTCCACCACGCAGGGGCCGGTCTGGCGGAACATCTCTCCGATGGCGGCGGTGGCTGCCGCAAAATAGTCCGGGGCGTGGGAGAGGTCCCGGGCCAGGGCGGGGTCGGCGTATTTTAGGTCCGGCAGGTACACCTGGACCTTGCCGTCCAAAAGGCGCAGGGTGTCCACGCTCTCGTAGCCGCCGCAGTTATAGACCACCGGCACCGGCAGGGGCGGGTCCAGGGCGGGCAGGAGGAAGGGCACGAAGTGGGTGGGCGTCACCAGGTCGATGGTGGCGGCACCCTGAGCGATGAGGTTTTCAAATATCTCACGCAGGCGGCGGGCGGAGACGGGTTTTCCGAAGTTTTCCCGGGAAATGGGGGCGTTTTGGCAGTAGGAGCAGCCCAAATTGCAGCCGGAGAAGAACACCGTTCCCGCCCCGCGGTCGCCGCAGAGCACCGGCTCCTCCCAGGGGTGCAGGGCCGCCCGGGCCATCACCGGGGCGGCGGGCATACGGCAAAAGCCGTGACCCTCCGTCTCCGTGCGCTCCGCCCCGCAGCGGCGGGGGCAAAGGTTGCAGATCATCCTTTTAGGGGCTTGAAGTCCGGGCCCAGGTCCCCGGCCACCCAGTGGCGGCGGCACAGGCCGATATACTTATCGTTGGCCCCCAGCACCACCTGGGCGCCCTCCTTGACCACATGGCCGTGCTCGTCGAACCGGGCGTTGAAGGCGGCCTTTTTGCCGCACCAGCAGATGGTTTTGACCTCCTCCAGCTTGTCCGCCAGGACCAGGAGCTGGTAGCTGCCGGGGAAAAGCTCGCCCTTGAAGTCGGCCTTCAGGCCGTAGCAGATGACGGGGATATTGCAGTCGTCCACCAGGTGCACCAGGTAGTAGACCTCCTCCTTGGTGAGGAACTGGGCCTCGTCCACGATGATGCAGGCGAATTTTTGCAGGTCGCTGTCGGCCATCTGCTGCATCTCGTGGAAGTAGATGCAGGGGTGCTCCAGGCCGATGCGAGAGCGGACCATGTGGTCGCCGTCCCGGGTGTCCAGCTGGGGCTTCACCAGGAGGGTGTCCTGGCCGCGCTCTTCGTAGTTAAACCGGGCCATGAGGGCGTTGGCGGATTTGCTGGAGCCCATGGCTCCGAATTTGAAGTAAAGCTGTGCCATTTATATTATTCTCCTTCCCATTTTTCCAGGATGCGGTTGGCTTTTTCAAAGGCGGAGGGGATGGCCTTTTGGCGGCGCTGGTCCTCCGAATACCACGAGAGGTCGCCCGTGCCGGAGACCAGGACGGCGTAGCCCTGCATCTGCCAGCGGACATGGGTGAATATGTGGGTGGCCTGCCAGGACTCCGCCCAGTGCAGGGGCGTGAGGCCCCAGGCGGAGAGCTGCCGGGCGGCCTGGTCCTCCGTGAGCAGGCCAGGGGCGTTGGGGTACTCCCAAAGGCCCGCCAGGAGGCCCTTTGGGGGTCGCTGGCCCAGGGCCACGGAGCCGTCTGAGCGGCGCAGGAGGAAAACGGTTTTTTCCTCCAAACGCTTGTCTTTTTTGGGGGCGCGGACGGGGAGGCGGGCCTGGCTCCCCTCCCTTTCGGCGGTGCAGAGGCCGTGGAGGGGGCAGTCCGGGCAGCGGGGGGCGGGGCCGGGCAGGCACAGGGCCGAGCCCAGGTCCATGAGGGCTTGGTTGAACGCGCCGGGGCGGTCCGGGGGGACCACTTCGGCCATCCAGCGGGTGATCTCTTTTTTGGTGGCCTGGACATCCCGGTCCCAGCCGGTGACGCGGCTGGCGATGCGCAGGACATTGCCGTCCACCGCCGGGACGGGGAGGCCGAAGGCGATGGAGAGGATGGCCCCGGCGGTGTAGTCGCCGATGCCGGGGAGGACGGTGAGGGATCTATAGTCCGCTGGGAACGCGCCGCCGCACTCCTCCGTGACCACGCGGGCGGCCTTTTGCAGATTGCGGGCGCGGCTGTAATAGCCCAGGCCCTCCCAGAGCTTCAGCAGCTCCTCCTCGTCGCCCCGGGCCAGGTCCTGGACCGTGGGGTAGCGGGCCATGAAGCGCTGGAAGTAGGGCAGCACGGCGGCCACCCGGGTCTGCTGGAGCATGATCTCCGACACCCAGGTACGGTAGGGCGACACCTCCTCCCGCCAGGGGAGGACGCGGCGGTTTTGGTCGTACCAGGCCAGGAGGGGACGGACGATGGCTTGTAATTTTTCGATGTTTTCCATAGTTTATTTCACGAAGCGGCGGGCATAGCCGCAGCGGCGGCAAAGCTCCTCGGAGGGCGTGCGGGCGGCGAAGCCGGCGGCCATGGCGGCGGCCCGGGGGCTTTGGAGAATTTCCGGGAGGGTTTGGGTGAACAGATTGCCCAGGGCGATGGTGCCGTCGCTGTCCAGGCAGCAGGGGGTGACGGTGCCGTCGCATAGGACGGCCAGCTGGCGCGTGAGGCCGTGGCAGAAGTTGGCGCCGCTCTCCGGGGCGGTGAGGTCCGGCCAGGCGAAGCGCTCCGCCCGCTCCAGGAAGAGGTTGGGCGACAGGGTGCGGTTGCCCCGGGCGTCTTGGGGAAGAAGCTCCACATTTTGGCCGATTTGGGCGGAGAGGAAGTTTAGAATTTCGGCGTTGCGGTGCTGGGCCGTGCCTTCGTTCCACAGGCGCAGGGCGCAGAGGGTGCCGTTTTGCGACAGGGGCAGGACGGCGTCCCAGACCCCCCGGAGGTAGGCGGCCATGTCGCCGCTGTGGGCATTGCCCTCGAAGCTGTGGAGGGAGACGCTGAGCTTATGGAGGCCCGGGACGGAGAGGAGGGTGTCCTTTTGCCGGGGGAGCAGGGTGCCGTTGGTGACCAGGCAGACCCGGAAGCCCAGGCGGTGGGCGATGGAGAGGATGTCTCCCAATTGCGGGTGCAGCAGGGGCTCGCCCAGGACATGGAGGTAGAGGTAGTTGGTCTCGCCTTGTAGCTTTTGGGCCAGGGTCTCGAACTCCGCCGGGGTCATGGTGCGCGGGGGACGGCGGGTGCCGTGGCAAAAGTCGCAGGAGAGGTTGCAGCGGTTGGTGATCTCGATGTAGATGCGGTTGCGCATGGGTGGCGGTCCCTCCCCCGGTATTGGTGTGTGGTTTATTTTATCATATTTTGGGGCGGGGTGCAATGGCGGGTTGCGGGGGGTGCGGGGGTTAGCGACCCTTCCGGCGCTTCGCGCCACCTCCCCTTACGCAGGGGAGGCTTTGGGGACGGGGGGTACGGATTGCCACGGGCGCGAAGCGCCCTCGCAATGACAGGGGTTTTTGCACGGGGTGTGGTAGGCGACCCCTCAGTCACGGCTTTGCCGTGACAGCTCCCCTTACGCAGGGGAGCCTTTGTTTGGGGTGCAAAAAGGAGCGGCGTTCTTTTGGGGAACGCTGCTCCTTTGCACATTATGTTTTCTTTCTTTTTTAGTCCGTTATGAGGACATAGCTGCCGGTGGCGGGGGGTGTTTGGGTCAGGGAGACCAGTTGCGTCTCGGCGTTGAAATCAGCGGGGAGTAAGGCCGTCAGGGCGGTCAGATCCACGGTCTCGGGGTCCGCGTAGATGCGGTCGAAGAGGGCCAGGACCGCCGGGGTGAGGCCGCTGTTTTCCGGGGCGTTTCGGTCCATGGACACGGACAGGGCCGTGGTTTTGGGCAGGGTCTCCCGGAGGGCGGCGATGCTGCTCGTGAGCACCGCCGGTTTATCCGTGCCGTCCGGCACCAGCATGGCATCCATATTGCCCACGGCGGGCCAGCCGAAGTTATCCAGGACGATCTCGTCCACGCCCAGGTCCGCCAGGTCCTTGCAGACCTGCTTGAGATAGGCCTGGGCCGGGGCCTTGGTGGGGTCCAGCCAGCACTGGCTGCTGTAATCGTACCAGAGCCACTCGTCCCAGGTGCGCAGGAGCCCGGCCTCGTCCACATGGCTGAGGGCATAGGCGGTGTCGCCGAAGGCGCTGACGCGGACCACCACATATTTATCCGAGGCGGTGAGCTTCTTCAGATTCTCCGTGCTGATGGCGGAGCCTACGGTGCCCGACGCCGGGAAGGACGGCTGGTAGGTAAAGGTGCCGTCGGCCAGCTTCAAGGTGAGGACGACGGTGTTATCGCTGCCGCTTATCAGAGCGGAGACATCCTGCTCCAGGACGCCATCCGGCTGGGCGGAGACGCGGATGACCTCGATGGTGGGACCCTGGGGCTCATCCCGGATGTAGTCCACATCGTCGGGGTTTGGGCTGTCGTCGGGGGTCTTGGCCGGATCGTCCTTCTTATTCAAAAAGGGAATATCCAGGTGCACCTTGCCGTTTTCATCATAGACAAGGTGGTTTTGACAGTACAGGAAGATGCCGCCTGCCAGCAGAAGCAGCACCAGGACGGGGATCAGAATTTTTTTCCAGAGCGGCGCACGGCCATGATAGCTGTTATACCCTTTGGTGGCCATGGGGCACCTCCTTCGTCAGTTTCTCAGGGCTGGATGGCATCCAGCAGGGCCACGCGGCGGGCGTGGCGGCCACCCTCGAACTCGGTGTTCAGGAAAACCTCCACCATGCGCTTAGCCAGGTTGGGGCCGACCATCCCCGCGCCCATGGCGATGATATTGGCATCGTTGTGGCGGCGAGTCATCTCGGCGCTGAGGCTGTCGGAGCAGAGAGCGCAGCGGATGCCTTTCACCTTATTGGCGGCGATGGAGATGCCGATGCCGGTGGTGCAGATAACGATGCCCTTGTCGCACGCGCCGGAAGCCACCAGGCGGGCCACCTTTTCGCCGTAAATAGGATAGTCTACGCTGTCGGTATTGTAGCAGCCCACATCCTCAAAGTCGATGTCGTGCTCCTCCAGCCAAATGAGGATGTCCTGCTTGAGCAGATAGCCGCCGTGGTCGCAGCCGATGGCAATTTTCATGGTGATGTCTCCTGTGTTTTATAGTTTTCTGAATTCCGGCTTGCCGCCGGTAAAGGTGGTAAAATACCGGAACCCGCAGTCCCGGAGGAGCTGCTGGCGCGCCTTAATGACGCAGCCCACATCCTTGGTCTCATGGGCATCGGAGCCCAGGGTGATGATCTCGCCGCCCATGTCCCGGTAGAGCCGCAGCAGGTCGGCGTCCGGCAGGGGCTGATTGCCGCGGTTGGTGTTGCACTCAATGCCCACGCCCTTGGGGATGATGGTGGAGAAGATCTCCCGGACCCGGTCGTACCAGGGGGCAAAGGTCAGGTCCATGTTCAGATGCTCCTTGAGGTAGCGCAGGGGCAGGGTCAAGTGGCCCAGGACGCTGAAGCGGCCCCATTGGGCGATGGAAAGGACGCTGTCTAAGTAGTCCTCAATGACGGCGGCGTAGTAGTCGGGGGTCTGCCCCGGCTCCAGGAAGTAAAGGTCCAGACAATGGAACTTTTCACTACAAGTATGCACCGAACCGATGCAAAAGTCCAGCTTTTTTGCAGAATTCAGCAAAATTTCTGCCCGGTCGAAGGCCAGGTTGGCCTCGCCCAGCTCTGCGCCCAACTTGATGGACAATTTATCGCCAAATTTTTCCTGGGCTTCCAAATACTGGGTCATGGAGGCGTCCCAGTCGAAGCTGTCCCGGGGTTCGTTAGAGCCCCAATAGATGGTGTCCACATGGTCGGTGATGCAAATTTCATCCAGTCCGGCCCGGATAGCGGCCTCCGCCGCCTGGGACATGGTCATCTTGCCGTCGGGGGAACAGGTGCTGTGTACATGATAATCCGCTGCGTACATGATGGGCCTCACTTTTTCTTGAAGAAGCTCTTGCGCTTTTCGTAATTATTCTCGCCCAGGGTCTCGCTGAACCTGCGCAGGGCCTCCTTTTGCTCTTTATTTAGGCTGCGGGGGGTCTCGATGGTCACGGTGACATACTGGTCGCCCCGGCCACGGCCATTGAGCACGGGAATGCCCTTGCCCTTGAGGCGGAAAACGGTGCCGGTCTGGGTGCCCTCGGGGATGGAATACTTCACCTTGCCGTCGATGGTGGGGATCTCCAGCTCCGCGCCCAGCACCGCCTGGGTGAAGGTGATGGGGGCCTCGCAGAACACATCCACGCCGTCCCGGCGGAAGAGCTCGTGGGGCTGGACCATAACGGTGATGAGCAGGTCGCCGGCGGGACCGCCGTTTTTACCGGCGTTGCCCTGGCCCCGCAGGGAGATGGTCTGGCCGTGGTCGATGCCCGCGGGGATGGTGACCTTGATGGTCTTGCGCTTGCGCACCGCACCGCTGCCGCGGCAGTCCGGGCAGGGCTGGTGAATAAGGCGGCCTGTACCGCCGCACTTACGGCAGGGCCCGTTGGAGGCGAACACGCCCATGGGGGTCTGGCGGCGGGTCTGGACGGTGCCGGAGCCGTGGCAGTCGGGGCAAATTTCCGGCGTGGTGCCGGGGGCGCAGCCGTTACCCTTACAGGTGGGGCACTGCTCGCTGCGCTCTAAGGTGACGGACTTTTCGCAGCCGAAGGCCGCCTCCGTGAAGCTGACGGAGACGCTGGCCCGGATGCTCTCGCCCCGCTGGGGGGCATTGGGGTTGCGGCGCTGTCCGCCGCCGAAGCCGCCGCCGAAAAAGCTGCCGAAGA
>CAVHCH010000054.1:0-6186 GCA_963634265.1 Bacteroidaceae bacterium
TGGTCTCGCCGATGATCTTGATGGAGTTCTTGTTGGCGCCCACGGTACCGTCGGAGCCCAGGCCCCAGAACTTGCAGGAGATGGTGCCCTCGGGCTCGCAGTTCAAAGCCTCGCCCATGGGCAGGGACAGGTTGGTCACATCGTCCACGATGCCGATGGTAAAGTGGTTCTTGGGCTCGGCCAGCAGCAGGTTATCGTAAACCGCCTTGATCTGGGCAGGGGTGGTGTCCTTGCTGGACAGGCCGTAGCGGCCGGCGAAAATCTCGGGACGGTCCTTGTCATTGATGTAAGCGGCGCAGATGTCCTCGTACAGAGGCTCGCCGATGGAGCCGATCTCCTTCACGCGGTCCAGAACGGCCACCTTCTTCACGGTCTTGGGCATGGCAGCCAGCAGGTGCTTGGCGGAGAACGGGCGGAACAGGTGAACCTGCAGGAAGCCCACCTTCTCGCCGCGGTCATTCAGATACTTCACCGTCTCCTGGACGCAGCCGGTGACGGAGCCCATAGCCACGATAACGCGGTCAGCATCGGGGGCACCATAATAATTAAAGAGGTGATACTCCCGGCCCGTCAGCTTGCTGATCTCGGCCATGTAGTCCTCCACGATGTCGGGGAGCTTATTATAGTCGCTGTTGTTGGCCTCGCGGAGCTGGAAATAAATGTCAGGGTTATCCACCAGGGAACGCATCCGGGGATCCTCGGGATTCAGCGCATTGGCGCGGAACCGGGCCAGGGCGTCATAGTCCACCAGCTTGGCAAAGTCGCCGTACTCCAGGGCCTCCACCTTCTGGATCTCATGGCTGGTGCGGAAACCGTCAAAGAAATGCAGGAACGGGATGCGGGCCTTGATGGCAGACAGGTGGGCCACACCGGCCAGGTCCATGATCTCCTGCACGCCGCCGGAACTCAGCATGGCAAAGCCGGTCTGACGGCAGTTCATCACATCGGAGTGGTCGCCGAAAATGGAGAACGCGTGGGTGCCCACGGTACGGGACGCCACATGCAGCACGCCGGGCAGACGCTCACCGGAGATACGGTGCATGGTGGGGATCATCAGCATCAGGCCCTGGGAGGCGGTGAAGCTGGTGGCCAGTGCGCCGGCCTCCAATGCACCGTGACAGGCGCCGCAGGCACCGGCCTCGGACTGCATCTCCACCAGTCGGACAGGCTGATTGAAAATGTTCTTCTTCCCTTTTGCGGACCATTCATCCGTGTGCTCCGCCATGGGCGAAGACGGGGTGATGGGGTAGATCGCCGCGACCTCGGAAAAGGCGTACGCCACATACGCCGCGGCTTCGTTGCCGTCGCAGATCTTCATGATCTTACTCATTTATACTTCCTCCTCTTGGGCTTTTTCGCGCTTAGACCCGGCCAGCCCTTTGTCCGAATCTGTTTCACAACAATACAATCTATATTTTAGCACTTTCTTTTTCTGCGTCAATGTGAAGCGATAAATTTTGGAACTATTCATAACATCGCCCCCCATTTTTGTTGAAATAAACGATAAAATTACCGCACCAAAACGGTACGGTAATTGTGAATTATAACAAATTATAACAGTGCTAAAAATTCCTCCTCACTCAGCACCGAGATGCCCAATTCCTGGGCCTTTTTCAGCTTCGACCCGGCGTTTTCTCCGGCCACCACATAGGTGGTTTTCTTGGACACGGAGGAGGCCGCCTTGCCGCCCCGCAGCTCGATCATCTCCCCGGCTTCCTCCCGGGTGAAACGGGTCAGCGCCCCGGTGAGCACGAAGGTCATCCCCTCGAACCGCCGGTCCACCAGCTCCTGGCGGCACTCCATGTTCACCCCCGCCGCCGCCAAACGGGCCAGCAGGTCCGCCGCCTGGTCGGTCTGCATCCAGTGGGTGATGTAGTCCGCCGTCACCGCGCCCACATCGTCGATCTCCGTCAGCTCCTCCGCCGTGGCCCGGCGCAGAGCGTCCATGCTGCCGAAATGGGTCGCCAGTATCTTGGCCGCCTTGGCCCCCACCTGCCGGATACCCAGAGCGAAGATCAGCCGCCACAGGTCGTTTTCCTTGGATTTTTCAATGGCATCCACCGCGTTTTGGGCAGACTTTTTCCCCATGCGGTCCAGCCCTGCCAGCTGCTCCGCTTGCAGGTCATACAGGTCCGCCGGGTTCGACACCAGCCCGCTGTCAATGAGCTGCTGCATCACCGCCGGGCCCACGCCGTCAATGTCCATGGCATCCCGGGACGCAAAGTGGATCATGTTCCGCAGCAGCTGGGCCGGGCACTCCGCCCCGGTGCAGCGGATGGCCGCTCCGTCCGGGTCCCGCAGCACCGCCGCCCCGCACACCGGGCACTTGTCGGGCAAATGGTACGCCGTCGTGCCCTCCGGCCGCTTCTCCCGCACCACCGACACGATCTCCGGAATGATCTCCCCGGCCTTCTGCACCACCACCGTGTCGCCGATGCGGATGTCCTTTTCCGTGATATAATCCTGGTTATGCAGGGTGGCGTTGGTCACGGTGGTGCCCGCCAGGCGCACCGGCTCCAGCACCGCCTTGGGGGTCAAAACCCCCGTGCGGCCCACCTGCACCACAATGTCCACGACTTTGGACTCCTTCTGCTCCGGCGGGTACTTATACGCCACCGCCCACTTGGGGCATTTGGCCGTACTGCCAAGAATCGTGCGGTCTGACAAGTTATTTAGCTTTACAACCGCGCCGTCAATATCGTAAGGGAATTCCATGCGGTCATCCCCCAATTTTTGAATCTGTTCCAAGATTTCTTCCGGCTTCCGCAGCACCGCGTGGGGGATCACCGGGAACCCCTGGGAGCGCAGATAATCCAGCGTCTCGGCGTGGGTGGCAAATTCCCGCCCCTCGGCCAGTTGCAGGTTGAACACCGCAATGTCCAGCCGCCGCTTGGCGCACACCTTGGGGTCTTTTTGCCGCAGAGAGCCCGCCGCCGCGTTCCGGGGATTTGCCATGAGGGGCTTCCCGTTCAGCTCCAGTTCCTCGTTGATCTCCTCAAACACGGACCGGGCCATGTACACCTCACCCCGGACAATAAGCCTGGGCAGCTTCTCCGGCAAAGTCTTGGGGATAGAGCGGATGGTGCGCAGGTTTCCCGTCACATCCTCCCCTACCCGACCGTCGCCCCGGGTCGCGCCCTGGTAAAACTGGCCGTCCCGGTACTCCAGGGCGACCGACAGGCCATCCACCTTGGGCTCCACGCTATATTCCGCCTCCGGCAGCGTCTCCAACGCCTTAGCCAGAAACTCCTTCACTTCCTCCCCGTCGAACACATCCTCCAGGCTCTCCAAAGGCACCGGGTGCGTCACCGACCCGAAGTCGTTGAGCACCGCGTCCCCCACCCGCTGGGTGGGCGAGTCGGGGGTGATCTCCTCCGGGTGGGCCGCCTCCAGCTCCTGGAGCCGCCGATACAGCCGGTCATATTCATAGTCGGACATGGTGGATGCGTCCAGGGTATAGTAAAGCCGGGCGTTCTCGTTGAGCTTTTCCCGCAGCTCCTTCATCTCTCCGCGATAGTCCATAGTCATTCTCCCTTTTATCCGTTGTTCATGATGTAGTCGTTGGCGTAGTCCTCTATCTCGTCCCCGGTGGTGCTGAAATAGGTATAGGTGTCCGGCACATTGCCCACGATCACCGTCTCCGCCACGCACAATTCATTGTTCACCTGCACCGATGTGGCAAAGCCCGGCAGCAGCACCGTCACATATACCTCCACATCCAGCAGCACCTGGTGCTTGGTCTGGTTGATGCCCGCCGCCGTCAAGGCGTTGCGCAGCTTGGCCGTGGCCGAGCCCACCGACTGGGTGCGTACATGGATGTACGGTCCCCGGCCCGCCAGCAGGTTCGAGCCTGTCAGCGTACCCAAGGGGATCGCCAAATCCGAGGAGGTCATCTGCGACAGCCGCTCCAGTACCGCGTCCGAAATGATGGATTGAAGGCGGTTAAACTCCGTCATGTTGCTGCGCAGAGCCGTCACCTGGCCGCTGCTGTCCTTTTCAAAGAGGATCAGCGACGAGCAGTCCACCTGGCCGCTGGCTACCGCGTCGCTGACGGCGTCCGCCACGATGCGGTTGACCCGGTTGGTGGTGCTGGACTCTGTGAGCCGCGTCACCATGGGCCGAATGCGCACCACGATCATCGCCGCAGCCGCCAGCAGTAAGATCAGGATGATGCTCACCCAAATCACGGCCTTTTGCCTGCCCGTCAGGCGAATGTAGCGAAGCCTGCTCACGGCACACACCCCCTTCATACCAGTGTATGCGCAGTGTGTGCGCCCGGTGCGTGTCCGGCCTTATTCCTCCCAGCCGTTGACGATGGCCTTGAAGGTCTTGCCCCGCTCCATGAAGTTTTTGAACTGGTCAAAGGCCGCGCAGGCCGGGGACAGCGTCACCACATCCCCGCTTTGGGCCCGGTCCCGTGCAAACTCCACCGCCTTTTCAAAGTGCGTTACCTCCACGATCTCGGGATGGCCCGCCCGATACCCCGGCGCGGCCTCCACAGCGGCGCGGATCTTACCCGCCGTAGCGCCGCAGAGCACCAGCAGCTTTACATGCTCCACCACCTCCGGGCCCAGCACATCGAAGGGGATGTGCTTGTCGTAGCCCCCGGCGATGAGAATAACTTTTTCCTTAAAAGACCGCAGGCCCGCAATGGTCCGGGAGGGGCTGCTGGCAATGGAGTCATTGTAAAACCGCGCCCCGTGATAGGTCCGCACCAGCTCAATGCGGTGCTCCACGCCGTTAAATTCCCGGGCAAACTTCTGAATAATTTCATCCGGAACCAGGCCGTCCACCGCAGCGATGGCGGCCATGTAATTTTCAATGTTGTGTACCCCCGGCAGACGGATGTCCTCCGTGGTCATAATGACCCGTTCCCGTCCGTCCTTCCGGCTCACAATGTCCTCGCCCCGCAGGAAAACGCCCTCCCGGGGCTCCTCCCGGCGGCTGAAATACCGCACCCGGCCCGGGGCCCGGCTCCCCTGCTCCCGGGTGATGCCGTTGTCCAAGTTGAACACGGCCACATCCCCGGCGGACTGGTAGCGGAAAATATTCTCCTTGGCCGCCACATACTCCTCCATGCCCTTGTGTACATCCAGGTGGTTGGGGGCCAAGTTCGTCACCACGGTGATGTGGGGGCTCTGCCGCATGGTCATCAGCTGGAAGCTGGAAAGCTCCAGCACCGCGAAGTCTCCCGCCTGCATCTCATCCGCCTGGCAAAGCAGGGGATTTCCGATGTTGCCGCCCACATGGACGGTGTTCCCGGCGGCCTTCAAGAGCTCTGCGATGATGGTCGTGGTGGTGGTCTTGCCGTCAGACCCCGTCACCGCCACCAGCGTGCAGGGACAGACCTTGAAAAACACCTCCATCTCCGAGGTGATCTCGCTGCCCTGCGCCTTAGCCGCCAGCAGCTCCGGCACATCGGGCCGCAAACCCGGCGTGCGGAAGATCACATCCTGGGTAAGGCCCTGTAAGTACCCCTCTCCCAGTTGCAAGCGGCAGCCGTCCTTTTCCAGCTCCTCCGCCAACGCACCCAGGGCGGCCCGGTCCCGCTTGTCGCAGGCCGTGACCTGTATCTTCTCCCGCAGCAGAAGCCGCAGCAGCGGCGTGTTGCTCACCCCGATGCCGATGACGGCCACGGTCTTGTCTCTCAGCGAATCCAAATACTGCCTCAGTGTCATATCTTCAGCCTCCACGACATTATTTCCTCCTGCAATTATCAGCGTGTCGAAAAAGTATTTTCGCCCCGCTGCCTAAGTTTTTGAAGCTTTGGAAAAGTTTCAAAAACTGCTGATTTCAATGGTGAGGGACACCCTTCTTGGGTTTCCCTCACACACCCTTCCTTACCGTTGTCTCAAATCATACCTCTTTATTGATAGGCTCATTATATCTCATATTATGCCCCAGTTCAATTCTTTTTTCCAGCGAAATCTGTCCGCCCCGGTTGACTTCCCCCGCAGAATACTATATTATAATGTATGAGCAGGTCGGACGGTCGCGGGGACAAAGGCGAAAGCCTGTCCATGAGGAAAGTCCGGGCTCCACAGGGCAAGGATAACGGGTAACGCCCGCCGAAGGCGACTTCAGGAAAAGTGCAACAGAGATATACCGCCTTGTCGGCTTTGTGCTGGTGGGGTAAGGGTGGAAAGGCGAGGTAAGAGCTCACCCGACGGCGTGTGAAAGCGTCCG
>CAVHCH010000055.1:0-6641 GCA_963634265.1 Bacteroidaceae bacterium
GAAAAAAGTAGACACCCACACTTTTGCGAGTGTCTACTTTCATTTTACAGGTACAGGCGGGGTTTCCGCTCTGGCCTCTTTGTTTATAATTTAATACTCCGGGGCGTCGGGGGTGCGGCGGTGGAGGAGGGGGCGGCCCTCGGCATCTACCAGGACCGTCAGGCCGCCGGAATTGCCGCTGGCGTGGTAGAGGTACTGCACGCCCGTCTGCGTGTCCACCCAGACCTCCGAGCAGGTGATGATGCCGCTTTCATCCAGCACTTTTACGAAGCGGTCGGTTTCTTTCTTGGCCATTTTTTACGCCTCCGGCTTATCGTCCAGGATCGTTTTGGCGCTGGCGGCGAGACCGGCCAGGCCCTGAATTTCGCTGGGGATAATGAGCTTGGTGGCCTTACCGTCGGCTACCTTTTCCAGGGCCTCCAGGGCCTTGAGCTTGATGACCTGGTCATTGGGGGCGGCCTCATTCAGCAGCTTCAGGGAGTCGGCCATGGCCTGCTGGACCTTCAAAATAGCGGTGGCTTCGCCCTCGGCCTGCATGATCCTCGCCTGCTTGGCGGCATCGGCCTGGAGCAGGACGGACTGCTTTTCACCCTCGGCGATGAGCACCTTGCTGGCCTTTTCGCCCTCGGCCTGGAGGATGGACTCCCGGCGCTCACGCTCGGCCTTCATCTGCTTTTCCATGGCGTTCTGAATTTCCCGGGGCGGGAGAATATTCTTCAGCTCCACCCGGTTGACCTTGATGCCCCAGGGGTCCGTGGCCTCGTCCAGGATGGCGCGCATTTTGGCATTGATGGTGTCGCGGCTGGTGAGGCTCTGGTCCAGCTCCAGCTCGCCGATGATGTTGCGCAGGGTGGTGGCGGTAAGGTTTTCAATGGCGCTCATGGGGTACTCCACGCCGTAGGTGTAGAGCTTGGGGTCGGTGATTTGGAAATAGATGACGGTGTCGATCTGCATGGTGACATTGTCCTTGGTGATGACGGGCTGGGGGTCGAAGTCCGCCACCTGCTCCTTCAGGCTCACCTTTTTCACCACCCGGTCCACGAACGGAAGCTTCAGGTGCAAGCCCACGCCCCACACGGAATGGAACGCGCCCAGGCGCTCCACCACATAGGCCTTGGACTGCTGGACGATGTGGATGTTGGTGACGATGAGCAGCAGGATCAGGACCACCAGGACGATGATGGCGATGGCGCCGGAACTGAAAATAGAATCCATATTCTTTCCTCCTAAGTTACATTATATAATATGTATTTTTTTGCTTACTTTATTTCCGACACGAAGAGCTTCACGCCCTCCATGCGCTCCACCCGGACGGCGGCGCCCTCCGAAATGGGCTGGCCGGACGCGCTGCGGGCGGACCAGGTCTTGCCGTCTACATACACCGCGCCGGTGGGGACGGAATTGTCGATCGCCTCCGTGACCCGGGCCTCCTTGCCCAGGACCGCGTCGGCATTGGTGGGAACAATGTCGCCGTTCATCATTTTGCGCACCAGGGGGCGCGTGGCCGCCAGGGCCGCGATGGACACCACGAAAAACAGCGTCACTTGCAGCCACACGGCTCCGCCGCAGATGGCGGCGATGAGCCCCGCCGCGCTGCCCAGCACGAACCAGATGGACACCAGCCCCACCGTGGCGGCCTCCACCACGCCGAAGATCACCATGGCGGCGATCCAGATAGCCGTTGCCATATCCGCATTTCCTCCTTTCAGACACAGGCCCAGTGCCCCGGCCAACAGCGCAACGCCAAAAAGGATGCCGCCGCAGAGCCACTTGTTGCCGGGGGAAAGATTGCTCACGAAGGACGAAAAGGACGACTGGAGCGTGCGGCGGGGAGCCGTTTCCCGGGCCGTAGGGGCCGGGGTCGGAGCGCCCTGACCGAACAGGTCGTTCAGCGTCACATCGTAGCGCTGACAGATGTAGAGCAGCTTCTCTACCTCGGGGTAGCCCTTGCCGCTCTCCCACTTGCTCACCGCCTGGCGCGAGACGCGGAGCTCCTCGGCAAACTGCTCCTGGGTCAGGCCCACCCGGCGGCGCAAAAGCTGCAATTGTTCTCCAAATGCCATATCCTTCCTCCCTCTGTGTGGGTCCATGGTATCAAAAAAGCAGGGGTTTGTCTATCAACCTGGGGTTACAGCGCAAAAATTTTTCGCGCAACTTGAATTTGCATCCCCGTTTGCCCCTATTATACAGGATAGCGGCGGGGAAAACCACTGTTTTTTCTTGCACTTTTGGGATTTCTATTCTATACTGAGGGCAGAAAGAAAAGTATTGAGGTGCTTGCATGGCGAGATATATGGTCCCCTGTCTGCTGGGGCTGGAAAAATTGGTGGGCGACGAGGTGAAACGGCTGGGGCTTAAAAATGTCCGGGTGGAAAACGGGCGCATTTTCTGCGACGGCACCCTGGACGACTGCGCCCGGCTCAACATCAACCTCCGCTGCGGCGCCCGGGTACTGCTGGTGCTGGGGGACTTTCCGGCCCGGAGCTTCGAGGAGCTTTTCCAGGGGGTGAAGGCCATCCCCTGGGAGGACTACATCCCCCGGGACGGCGCTTTCCCGGTGAAGGGCTACTCCATCACCAGCCAGCTCCACTCCGCCCCGGCCTGCCAGTCCATCGTGAAAAAGGCCATGGTGGAGCGGCTGAAAACCCGGTACGGGCTGGAGCAGTTCCCGGAGACGGGGGCGAAATACCAGGTGCGGTTCTCCATTTTCAAGGACCAGGTGGTCATCGGGCTGGACGGCTCCGGCGAGGGGCTGTATAAGCGGGGCTACCGGGCCGTGGGCGTGGAGGCCCCCCTGCGGGAGACCCTGGCGGCGGCCATGGTGCTGCTGTCCCGCTACCGGGGGCGGGACCCGTTTTGCGACCCCTTCTGCGGCAGCGGGACCATTCCCATCGAGGCGGCGCTCATTGCCAAGAACCGGGCCCCGGGCCTGGACCGCAGCTTTGACGCGCAGAAGTGGGCGTTTTTGCCGCAGTCGGCCTGGCTGGATGCCGCCGACGAGGCCATGGACAAGGAATTTCACGGGAAGTACGACATCTGGGGCGGGGACATCGACCCCCGGGCCATTGAAATTGCCCGCAGTAACGCCGTAAAGGCGGGGGTGGAGGACTGCATCCGCTTTGAGGTGGCGGACATGAAAGACTTCCGCCGGGACAGCCAGTACGGCCAGCTTGTGACCAACCCGCCCTACGGAGAGCGGCTCATGGACCGGGCGGAGGCCGAGGCGCTGTACCGGGAGTTGGGCCGGGTGTGGCAGCGCCTGCCTACCGGCTGGCGGACGCTGGTGCTCAGCAGCCACACGGAGTTTGAGCGCACCTTTGGCCGCCCGGCGGACAAGAAGCGGAAGCTGTATAACGGGATGCTGAAGTGTGATCTGTTTATGTATGGGAAGGTGTGAGGTTTGAGGGGGGCGTGACAAGGGGTGCGGTAGCCGACCCCTCTGGCGCTTCGCGCCACCTCCCCTTACGCAGGGGAGGCTTTGGAGTTACGGATTGCCACGACCAGCGTTCGCGCTGGTCTCGCAATGACACCTTTTCAAGAAGTGCGGTGCAAGCCCGGGTCGGCGGGGTGAGGGCACCCCGCCCTACGATATTGGCTCCCTTGCCTAAAGGGGGCTGGCACGGCGAAGCCGTGACTGGGGGATTCTTTTTCCCCACCGCACCGGCAGGGCACGCGGGCCCTGCCCTACAAAAAATCGCGCACCCCACACCGGGCGGACAGGGGCGTCCGCCCCTACAACACGCCTTGTAGGGCGGGACCCATGTGTCCCGCCGCCCCCTACGGACGCATTCAAGGGGTGCGGTAGTCGCCCCCTCAGTCACGGCTTTGCCGTGACAGCTCCCCTTACGCAGGGGAGCCTTTGGGAACGGATTGCCACAGCCAGTGTGCGCACTGGCTTCGCAATGACATTTTTTCAAGAAGTGCGGTGCAAGACCGGGCGGCGGGGTGAGGGCACCCCGCCCTACGGAATCGCATCAAGGCGTGCGTAGGGGAGGGGCTCTGCCCCTCCCGCGAGCGGGGTAGCACCCCGCCCCTACGGAGCGGTTGGAGGTTTTTGCGGACAGTTTGCGGGGAATTTGTTTTCAGTTTGTACACAAATTCTGTTTTGCGGCTGGTATAATTGGATTATGTGTTCTCATTCTTTTCCACAGCGGAGGGTCTTATGAAACATATTTTTATCATCAATCCCACGGCGGGGAAGTCGGACAGCCGCCAGCGCATTTATGACATGGCGGAGACGCTGCGCACGGAGCATGACCTGGATGTGCAGTGCATTCTCACCAAGCGGCAGGGCCATGCCACGGAGCTGGCGCGGAAGCTCTGCCAGACCGGCGAGGAGTTGCGCTTTTACGCCTGCGGCGGCGACGGCACCGTCAACGAGGTAGCCAACGGCATCATCGGCTTCGACAACGCCGCTATGAGCGTCATCCCCATCGGCACGGGCAACGATTTTCTCAAGAATTTCGGGGCCGACATGGAGAAGTTCCGGGACGCGGAGAACCTGTGGAACGGGCCCCAGTTCCCCATGGACGCCATCCAGGTGAACGACCGCATCGCCTTGACCATCGCCTGCTCGGGCATCGACGCAAGGGTCGCCAACGATGTACATAAGTTCAGCGAGAGCCCCATTTTGGACGGCAAGAGCAGCTACATCGTGTCCCTGGCGGTGAACTTCCTCTTTAAGGGCATCGGCTCCCACTGGACCGTGACGCTGGACGGGGTGTCCGTGAAGAAGGACTACTCCCTGGTGGCCGTGTGCAACGGGCGCTACTACGGCGGCGGGTTCATGCCCGTGGCGGAGGCCCGGATGGACGACGGCGTGCTGAACACCCTGGTGGTGGACAAGGTCACCCGCAGCACCTTCCTGAAGTTCGTGGGCCCCTACTCCAAGGGCGACTACCACCTCTTCCCCCACGCGGCCCACTGCTCCACGGCCAAGGACATCATCATCGACTCGGAGAAAAAGGACATCGTCACCTGCCTGGACGGCGAGTGCATCACCACCGACCATGTACACATCCGCCTGGCGGACAAGAAGCTGAATTTCTTCGGCCCCGACGGCTGTTCCTGCAACGCCACCGCCCGCAAGTCCGCTCCCACCGCGGCGCAAATGTGAATTTTTTGTAATTTTCCAAAATACCCCTTGAAAAACATTATAAATGTGGTATTATAATCAGCGTTAGCACTCCAGAGCTTTGAGTGCTAACGCTGAATTTGTTTTTATAATGAAGGATATAAGGAGGAAAACAACCATGAAACTGACACCGCTTTCTGACCGCGTGGTTCTGAAAATGACCGAGGCGGAGGAGACCACCAAGGGCGGCATCATCCTCACCGGCTCTGCCAAGGAGAAGCCCTCTGTGGCGGAGGTCATTGCCGTGGGCCCCGGCGGCATGGTGGACGGCAACCCCGTGACCATGACCGTGAAGCCCGGCGACAAGGTCATCACCGATAAGTACGCAGGCACCAAGATCACCCTGGAGGATGTGGAGTACATCATCGTGAAGCAGGGGGATATTCTGGCGATCGTCGAGTAAAAAACTTCGGCGCTGTCATTGCGAGACCGGTCCGCAGACCGGTCGTGTCGATCCGTTCTCCCCGGCCTTATGCAATGGGTATTACGGATTCCCACGGTCGCTTCGCTCCCTCGGAATGACATCGCAATGACAATTCTGTTTGAACTTTAATTCTGCTTTTATAGGAGGCAATCAATATGTCTAAGATCATCAAGCGCGGCGACGAGGCCCGGAAGGCTTTGGAGTCCGGCGTCAATCAGTTGGCCGATACCGTAAAGGTCACCCTGGGCCCCAAGGGCCGCAATGTGGTGCTGGATAAGAAGTTCGGCGCTCCCCTCATCACCAACGACGGCGTTTCCATCGCCAAGGAGATCGAGCTGGACGATCCCTTTGAAAACATGGGTGCCCAGCTTGTGCGCGAGGTTTCCACCAAGACCAACGATGTGGCCGGCGACGGCACCACCACCGCCACCCTGCTGGCCCAGGCCATGGTCCGGGAGGGCCTGAAGAACCTGGCCGCCGGTGCCAACCCCATCGTTATGAAGAAGGGCATGGCTAAGGCCGTGGAGGCCGCCGTGGCATCCATCCACGCCCAGAGCCAGAAGGTCAACGGCTCCGACGACATCGCCCGGGTCGGCACCGTGTCCTCCGGCGACGCCTTCATCGGCAAGCTCATTGCCGAGGCTATGGAGAAGGTCAGCGCCGACGGCGTTATCACCATCGAGGAGTCCAAGACCGCCGAGACCTATTCCGAGGTCGTCGAGGGCATGATGTTCGACCGCGGCTATATCACCCCCTACATGGTCACCGACACCGAGAAGATGGAGGCCGTCATTGACGACGCTTACATCCTCATTACCGATAAGAAAATTTCCGTCATTTCCGAAATTCTGCCCCTGCTGGAGCAGCTTGTCCAGGCGGGCAAGAAGCTGTTCATCATCGCCGAGGATGTGGAGGGCGAGGCCCTGAGCACCCTGATCGTGAACCGTCTGCGCGGCACGCTGAATGTGGTGTGCGTGAAGGCCCCCGGCTTCGGCGACCGCCGCAAGGAAATGCTCCAGGACATCGCCATCCTCACCGGCGGCCAGGTCATCAGCGAGGAGCTGGGCCTGACGCTGAAGGATG
>CAVHCH010000056.1:0-2890 GCA_963634265.1 Bacteroidaceae bacterium
TCCCCATGGCCCACGGGGTGGACTCGCTGAATGTGGCGGCGGCCAGCGCCGTGGCTTTTTACCAGTTGGGCCAGGTGCGGGAATAAAAAAACAGAGATTTTGAAGAAAAAAGTGTTGACAAACGCGCGGAAGTATACTATACTAAGCAAGTCGGCAGCCAAGGCGCTGCGAAGTGAATAGAACCTGGGGGTATAGCTCAGCTGGGAGAGCGCTTGAATGGCATTCAAGAGGTCAGCGGTTCGATCCCGCTTATCTCCACCAGGAAGACCTTGAGATCTTTATGGTTTCAAGGTCTTCTTTTTTGCGTTCCGGTGAGGGCTCGGGGTGTTATCTAACAAATTTCTAACCAATTCCCGTGGAATGCGGCCTGGGAGAAGGTGCTTCACTAAACATTTTTCGTCGAAAAAATCAAAAAGCAGTCCGTCGGTGGCGGGCTGCTTTTTGGGCTTTATTATAGGATTTTGTCTCACCGGCGGAGCTCTTCGGCTTGGATCTCCTGGGAGATGCGGTCGGCGTATTCCAGGACCAGGCGGCGGGCGTTTTCGTAGACGGTGTCGTCCATGCGGGCCAGGGGGGCCGAGACGGACATGGCGAACAGCAGTTTATCGCCGCTGCAATAGATGGGTGCGGCCACGCAGCGCAGCCCGGCGTTGAAGGCCTGGTCGTCCAGGGCGTAGCCGTCCTGCTTGGCCTTTTGCAGCAGGTCCAGAAATTCGTCCTGGGTCATGCCGATGGCCTGGGCGTTGGCCTCGTAGACCCATTTTTGCGCGGCCAGGGGCATATGGCTGAGGAACACCCGGCCTACGCCGGTGCAGTGGATGGGGAAGGGGGTGTGAACCGGGAAGTTGGGCCGCAGGATGAAGTGGGTCTCGGCGGTGTAGATATTGGTGATCTGGTCGCCGGAGCAGGTGGCTACATTCACATTTTCCTGGGTGATACGGCACAGCTCGTCGGCGTACTTGGCGGCGATCTGCTGGAAGCGCTGGTACTGGCCGCACTTTTGCGAGTAGCTGAGCATTTTGCTGCCCAGGGCGTACTTTTTGCTCTCCTGGTTTTGGCTCAGCAGGCCCTCGAACTCCAGACTCTGGATGATGCGGTGTACGGAGCTGACGGGCAGGCCCACCTTGGCGGCGATGTCGGAAATGCCGATCTCCTGACGGTCGCTCTCGAAGCAGTCCAGGATGTCGAACGCCTTCAGCAGCGTGGACATATACAGATTATTATTCATGATGAAATCCCTTTCATTTCTTTCCAGTTACCTGCATTGTACCACGGATGTTTCCAAAATTCAACATTAAAATTCGGAAAACGGAAAAATTAAAATGGAAAGTTATTTTTTAAGCATTCCATATAGATTATAAAAATTGGGCGGAAAAGAAGAAAAAGCGCGGGTCAAAACGGGACTTGAGGCGTGAAAATAGTACATTTTTCCCGGATAATGTCGATATGCACAAAAATTACAAGGAAATTTTGTAAAAATAGTTTTCCGTATATCGGAAAAGAATATTGCAATCATTTTTTGGATTTGCTAAGATAGGCACACAAAACGGAAGGGGAAGCAAAACCTGTTTCCAAATTTTCCTGCGTTTAGAAAGCCAAAAAGGAGAATGCAAAATGGATTTTACACTGTCCAAGGAGCATGAGATGCTCCGCAAGATGTACCGCGACTTTGCGCAAAACGAGGTAAAGCCCCTGGCCGCAGAGCTGGACGAGGAGGAGCGCTTCCCCAAGGAGACCATCCCCAAGCTGGCCAAGCTGGGCATCCTGGGCATTCCGTTCCCGAAGAAGTACGGCGGCGCCGGCGGCGACAACCTGGCCTACGCCATGTGCGTGGAGGAGATCGCCAAGACCTGCGGCACCACCTCTGTTATCATCTGCGCCCACACCTCCCTGTGCTGCTATCCCATCTACGCTTACGGCACCGAGGAGCAGAAGATGCAGTACCTGCCCGATCTGCTCAGCGGACGCAAGCTGGGTGCTTTCGGCCTCACCGAGCCCGGCGCGGGCACCGATGCTTCCGGCCAGCAGACCACCGCCGTGCTGGAGGGCGACCACTATGTGCTCAACGGCACCAAGTGCTTCATCACCAACGCTACCGAGGCCGACACCTTTGTGGCGTTCGCCATGACCGATAAATCCAAGGGCAACCACGGCATCTCCGCGTTCATTGTGGAGAAGGGCTTCCCGGGCTTCTCCATCGGCAAGCACGAGAAGAAAATGGGCATCCGCGGCAGCGCCACCAGCGACCTGATCTTTGAGGACTGCATCGTGCCCAAGGAGAACCTGCTGGGTGCCGAGGGCAAGGGCTTCAAGGTAGCCATGGGCACCCTGGACGGTGGCCGCGTGGGCGTGGCTGCCCAGGCTCTGGGCATCGGCGAGGGCGCCATTGACGAGGCTGTGGCCTATACCAAGGAGCGCGTCCAGTTTGGCAAACGCATTTCCCAGTTCCAGAACACCCAGTTCCAGCTGGCGGACATGAAGGCCCGGGCCGACGCCGCCCAGCTTCTGGTCTACCGCGCCGCCTGCGCCAAGGATGCGGGCGACCCCAACACCGGCTTCTACTCCTCCATGGCGAAGCTCTTTGCCGCGGAGATGGCGTCCGATGTGACCCGCCGCGCCGTGCAGCTGTTCGGCGGCTACGGCTATACCCGCGAGTACCCGGTGGAGCGCATGATGCGCGACGCTAAGATCACGGAGATCTACGAGGGCACCAGCGAGGTGCAGCGTATGGTCATTTCCGGCAAAATGGGCGTGAAATAATCAGGAGGAACAAAGAATATGAAAATTCTCGTAACTGTTAAGCAGGTTCCCGATACCTCCGGTAAGGTGGCAGTGAACCCCGATGGTACCCTGGACCGTGCGTCCATGCAGACCATCATCAACCCCGATG
>CAVHCH010000057.1:0-3236 GCA_963634265.1 Bacteroidaceae bacterium
ATGCGCGCAGCAGGCTGCAAGCCTTTTGGCAGAAAAAACAAAGTTTTTTCGCCAGTTATAATGTTCCGGTAGGTAAGGCTACCGCAGGGATACGGACTGCTGCCGCGAAGTGGTGGAGACACCATAAGATGGTTTGAACAGGCGATATCGAAACCAAGGTATCATCTAACGCAGTTTCATTGCCCCGCGATGCTAAAGCTTGTTACGGTGGACAATAGCCCGCGTCATACATTTGTATGCGCGCCCTTTCCGCAGCGGCCCGCCTTACCCGGAGCCCGGCTGCGGCTTTATTTTTTGGGAAAGGAGGAGCACACTATGATCGACCGCGAGGAAGAAATGGACCGCCTGCTCGACCAGATCCGCGACCTGGTGCAGCAGAAGCAATACGCCGCCGTCCGCGACCTGCTCCTCCCCCTGGAGCCGCCGGACATCGCCCTGCTTTTGGAGGAATCCGGCCCCGAGCTCATGCCGCTTCTGTACCGTCTGCTGCCCAAGGAATTGGCGGCGGAGGTCTTCGTTGAGCTGGAGTCCGACAGCCAAGAAATGCTCATCAACGGCTTCTCCAACACCGAGCTGAAGGAAGTGCTGGACGAGCTGTACCTGGACGACGCCGTGGACATCGTGGAGGAGATGCCCGCCAGCGTGGTCATCCGCATTCTGGACAAGGCCACCCCCGAGATGCGCAAGTCCATCAACGACATGCTGAAATATCCCGAGGACTCCGCCGGCTCCATCATGAATGTGGAGTACCTGAGCCTGAAAAAGGATATGACCGTGGCGGACGCCTTCAAGCGCATCCGCCGCATCGGCGGTGAGCTGGAGACCATCAACATCCTCTATGTCACCGACCCCACCCGCCACCTCCAGGGCGTTTTGTCCGTCCGCGACCTGCTTTTGGCCGACGAGGACGACCGCATCGAGGACATCATGGACCCCAATGTGGTCTCCGTGATGACCCTGGACGATAAGGAAGATGTGGCCCAGGCCATGAGCAAGTACGACTACCTTGCCATGCCCGTGGTGGACCAGGAAAACCGCCTCATCGGTATCGTCACCGTGGACGACGCCATGGATGTTATCGAAGAGGAGACCACGGAGGACTTCGAGAAAATGGCGGCTATGCTGCCCTCGGACAAGCCGTACCTGAAAACCTCCATCTTCTCCACCTGGAAGGCCCGCATCCCCTGGCTGATGGTGTTGATGCTCTCGGCCACCTTCACCGGCCTCATTCTCAACCATTACGAGAGCAAGCTGGCCGCCTGCCTGGTGCTCAACGCCTACATCCCCATGCTCTCGGGCACCGGCGGTAACTCCGGCACCCAGGCAAGCGTTGCGGTGATCCGCGCTCTGAGCCTGGACGAGGTGGACTTCTCCGACCTTTTCCAGGTGCTGTGGAAGGAGCTGCGGGTGTCGTTTTTGTGCGGCATCTGCCTGGCGGCGGCGAACTTCGTGAAAATGCTGCTGGTAGACCGGATGCTCCTGGGCAACGACGCCGTGACCATCACCGTCTGCGCGGTGGTGTGCCTGACCATCCTGTTCGTGGTGATCTTCGCCAAGTGTGTAGGCTGCGCCCTGCCGCTGCTGGCGGAAAAGGTGGGCCTGGACCCGGCGGTGATGGCCTCGCCCTTCATCAGCACCATCGTGGACGCCACCAGCCTGCTGATCTATTTCGCCCTGGCCTCCGCGTTCATCCCCGCCCTGCACGCCATGTAAAAAAACATTGCCACGGCCATCCCGGTCGTGGCAATTTGTAAAATACCCCCTTGCGTAGGGCGGGGTGCCCTCACCCCGCCGCCTGTCCCCCCAATTTATCCCCCGTAGGGCGGGCTGACCACAGCCCGCCGCCTGGACTTGCACCGCACCCCATGTAAAAGTCCCTGTCATTGCGAAGCCAGTTCGCAAACTGGCTGTGGCAATCCGTAACTCCGTCCCCATAGGCTCCCCTGCGCAAGGGGAAATCGCCGAAGCGCCGCCAGTGGCAGAAGAAGCAAGGCGATTTCGAGGAAGTGCCCCGATTGGCAGGCACGACGGTGGGCAGGCTGTCACGGCGAAGCCGTGACTGAGGGGTCGCCGCTCCGCACTTCTTGTAACGGACACAGGCGTCCCCATCAAAAATTTTTCTTCGCATACTTTCCCCCATACGACGCAAAATAAACTCGGGCTTTGTGCCTGAGTTTATTTTTTTGGAGGAAGAAACTATGTCCAATTGTACCAACGACGGGTGCGCCTGCACCCCCAACTCCGCCATCAAATGCACCGTCACCAGCTGCGCCCATCATTGCAGCGATGTGAACAACTGCGGCCTGAACACCATCCAGATCGGCACCCATGAGAGCAACCCCTCCATGGACCAGTGTACCGACTGCAAGAGCTTCCAGAAGCTGTAAAGGCCCCACCCCTCACAGCTCCGCGCCGTGAGGGGGCTACATAAAAAGGGGGCGATGGCGTGAATAAAAAGTGGAAATACGGTCTCAGCGGCGCTGCCGCGGGGCTTATCAACGGCCTGTTTGGCGGGGGCGGCGGCACGGTGCTGGTGCCGCTGCTGACGGGCTGGTGCCGGGTGGGGCAGAAGCGGGCCTTTGCCAACTGCGTGGCGGTGATCTTCCCCCTGTGCGCCCTGTCGGCGGTGATCTACCTGCTGCGCACGGGGCTGCGCCTGGTCACGGCCCTGCCGTATCTGGTGGGTGGCCTGGTGGGGGGATTTGTGGGTGGCAAGCTCTTTCGCAAGGTGTCCGCCCCCTGGCTGCGGCGCATTTTCGGCGCGTTTTTGGTCTACGGCGGGGTGCGGTATCTGCTGTGAAGGACTATCTTCTCCCGGCTTTGGCCGGATTTTTGACGGGCATCCTCTCCGCCTGGGGCATCGGCGGCGGCACGCTGCTGCTGTTGGTGATGACCCTGTTTTTGGGCGTGGACCAGCTCACGGCCCAGGGCATCAACCTCCTGTATTTCCTCCCCACGGCGGCCATGGCCCTGGTGGAGCATAAGAAAAACGGCCTCCTGGACCCGCCTCTGCTCCGCGCCGCCATCCCCTGGGCCCTGCCCGTAACCGCCGCAGCCGCCTGGGCCGCCACCGCCGTGGAGGTGGAAATACTAAAAAAGCCCTTCGGCGTCTTCCTCCTGGCCGCCGGGGTTTATACCGTTTTCAGCAAGCCGCCAAAAAACAAATAACTCCCCCCAAAGCCTCCCCTGCGCAAGGGGAAATCGCCGAAGCGCCGCCAGTGGCGGAAGAAGCGAGG
>CAVHCH010000058.1:0-17912 GCA_963634265.1 Bacteroidaceae bacterium
GGCTGGCACGACGGTGGGCAGGCTGGCACGGCGAAGCCGTGACTGAGGGGTCGACTACCGCACTACTTGTAACGCACCCGTAGGGGACGATGGTCCTGTTGCGGCGGACAAAATTTCTGCGCTGCCTTACGGCGGACGCCCCCAATTTTGACCGCGGCCACTCGCTCATCTCGCTTCTTCTGCCACTGGCAGCGCTCGATTCGCTCCCCACATCGTCCCGCCCCCGCACCATCAATAATGTACCCGTAGGGGCGACCCTCGCGGTCGCCCGCCCCACTGCACTATCATGTCCTCCGTAGGGCGGGCTGCCCCCAGCCCGCCGCCCGGACCTGCACCGCACCCCCTGTAAAAGAACCTGTCATTGCGAGACCAGCGCGAACGCTGGTCGTGGCAATCCGTAATACCCGTTGTAGGGGCGGACGCCCCTGTCCGCCCGCTATACCGCACCCCCGGCAGGGCACACGGGCCCTGCCCTACAAATATGCGGTGTAGGGCGGGACCCATGTGTCCCGCCGCCCCACAGCACTACTTGCAACCCATCCGTAGGGGGCGGCGTCCCCGACGCCCCGCCCCACCGCACTTCTTGTAAAAACCTGTCATTGCGAGACCAGCGCGAACGCTGGTCGTGGCAATCCGCATCCCCCTCGCAACCCCCGGTTGACAAATTTCATCCCCCCGATTGGTAGCCAGCAACCGCCAAAAAATGCTAAAATAACCCTACCAAATCCAAAGGAGGGGCCCCATGATCTTCGCCGATAAGCTCATTTCCCTGCGCAAAAAAGCCGGCTGGTCCCAAGAGGAGCTGGCCGACCAAATGGGCGTCACGCGCCAGTCCGTCTCCAAGTGGGAGGGCGCCCAGTCCGTCCCTGACCTGGAAAAAATCATACGCCTTTCCCAGCTCTTCGGCGTCAGCACCGATTATCTGCTGAAGGACGAGCTGGAGGACGCCGACCCCCGCCCGTCCCAGGACACGCCCGCCCACAGGCGCGTGTCCATGGAGGAGGCCAACACCTTCCTGGCGGTCAAGGCCAAGACCGCCAAAGCCACCGCCCGCGCCGTCTTTTTGTGCATTCTGTCCCCCGTGACCCTTTTCGTGCTGAGCGCCGTCAGCGAAAACGCGCCGGAGGCCCTGGACGAGGCCGCCGCCAATGCCATCGGGCTTGCCGTTCTCGTCATTCTCGCCGCCATAGCCGCCGCCCTGTTTATTTCCGCCGGCAGCCGGACCGCCCCCTTTGCCTATTTGGAAAAGGAAAACTTTGAAACCGAGTATGGCGTCACCGGCATGGTCAAAGACCGCCAAGCCCGCTATAAAGCCACGCACACCAAAAACACCGTCGCGGGCGTCTTGCTGTGCATCGCGTCCCTGCTCCCCCTTTTCGCCGGAGCGGCCCTGGAGAGCGACCTGCTCCTCACACTCCTGCTCGCCCTGACCTTCCTCATAGCTGCCATTGGCGTGGCCTGCCTTGTCAGGACAGGTATTATCTGGTCCAGCTTTGAAAAGCTCCTGCAAGAGGGCGAATATTCCAAGGAAAACAAGAAAAATCCCCCCGTTATCGCCGCCGTCTATACCGCCTATTGGGTGACAGCCGCCGCCCTCTACCTGGCATACAGCCTAACGACCCACAATTGGGGCCAAAGCTGGATCCTCTGGCCCGTGTCCGGAACCCTATTCCCCGCCGTCGCCGCCATTACCAAATGTATCGTCCATAAAAAACGATGAGATAAAAAACCATACCACCTCACTACATGAAACCCATCCGTAGGGGCGGGGCTCTACCCCGCCCGCCCACTACCCACCGCACCTCTTGCAAAGGTGTCATTGCGAGACCAGCGCGAACGCTGGTCGTGGCAATCCGTAATACCCGTTGTAGGGGCGGACGCCCCTGTCCGCCCGCAGGATTTGCACCGCACCCCCGATAAACCGTTGCCTCCCTTGCCTAAAGGGAGGGGGACCAGCCGCAGGCTGGTGGAGGGATTCGTGCGGGGCAGAGGGCCATTCCATTGCTTTGGGTCCGTGCGTGGAAAAATCCCCTGTCCACTTTCGCCCCTCACACCGCCACTTTCCGGTTTTCCCCCGCAAAGGGCAGGTGCAGCACCATCACGGCGCAGTCGTCCCCCAGGCCCTTGCGGCACCGGGACTCCGCCAAGATCAGCGCCGTCAGCTCGTCTGCGTCCGTCCCGGTGAAGCCCGCCAGCAGGTTCATCAGCCACTCGTCGCAGCTCTGGTCGGCGATGCCGTCACTGACCAGCACCAGGAAATCGCCGCCCTGCACCGGCACGCTCACCTGGTCCGGCGGCAGGGGCGAGTCCGACAGCCCCGTGGGCGGCGCATCGGAGCGAAACCGCCGCACGGTCCCCCCGTGCTTGAGATACGACGGCGCCGCCCCGCATTTGTAGAGCTGTACCGTGCCGCTTCGCCGCTGCATCACCGCCAGATCCACCGTGGAATAGCCCCCGCAGCTCTCTCCCCGCAGCTTCATGGCCGCGTTGAGGGTCTTCAGCGCCGGGCCGGGCCGGATGCCCGCCTCCAAAAATTGCCGCAGCAGCCGCACGGTCATGGCCGCCTCCCGGTGGGCTTCCTGGCCGCTGCCCATGCCGTCGCACAGCAGCAGGTACACCTCGTCCCCCACCTCAAAATGGTCCACCTGGTCCCCGCACAAATGCTCCCCGCCCCGGGGCCGCAGGGACGCGCTGACCCGGTAGCCGATGGTGCCGCCCCCCGCCGCCGGCACCGCCGCCTGGTCCAGCAGCTCCGACAGGCAGGCGTACTGCTCCTTGGCGCTGGCCTGGGCCTCCTGCAATTGCCGGTGAAACTGCCGCCGCAGAAGATAATCATGCGTTTGGCGGTCAATGGCCTGCAAAAGGGCCGGAAAATGTACACACCGGGACGAAAAATGCAGCGGAAAATCCTGCGCCTCCGCCCGCCCCCGCTTCAAAAGCTGCGGACAGGCGTCGTTAAAGGCGCTGTATGTGTCGCTGTAATGGCTCTGCCAGCAGTCGGCCCGCAGTACGCAGCCGCTGCAAACCTCCTGGGCCGCCCGGTCAAAAACCACCGCCGGATTCTCCGGCGGCTGGGGCTGCTGTCCCCGGAAAAAGCTGTCGTAAAGGGCCCGCAGCGCCGCCGCAGGCCGGGCGTAAGGGGCCTGCGCAGGCTCCGCCGCGCTCTCCGCCCGCTTCCCGGCGGCGTAAAGCCCCGGCAAAAATTTGGAGGGTAAAAGGGCGTAGATCCCCGCCCCCGCCAGGCATTCCCACAGGGTCACGGGCAGGGCATCCGCGCCAAAAAGCAGCGCCAGACCCCCACTCACCAGCGCCGCGCACACGCCGCTCCCCGCCCGGGGCAGCCGCCGCAGAAGCCCGCTCACCGCGCCCCCGGCCCCGTACACCAGCGCCAAAAATACCACCGGCTCCGCCGCCGTCAGGTCCGCCAGCAGGCCCAGACAGCCGCCCACCGCCGCGCATTGGGACACGCTGCACCCCCGTCCCGCCGCCAAAAGCAGGGCCATCAGTGCCACCCGTCCCAGGGAAAATCCGAAGGCCGAAACCGGCACCAAGGCCAGGGCCAGTCCGCATAAAAATCCATAGTTTTCCAGCTTTCGACCGGGCAGCCACGCCGCCCCCGCCGCGATGGCCGCCGCGCACAGGGCCAAAAGCCAGCTCGGTGCGCTGCGCCCTACCAGGTAGATGCTCTGCACCAGCAGGAAAAATCCCGCCGTGCAGGCCGGCCTAAAATACGCCTTTTTGTACACCGCTGTGTCGTAGAGTGCCGTGTTGGCGGCGAAGATGAGGATAGCCGCCGCCGCGCACCGCAGCCCCGACTGAAAATCCATAAACACAAACGCGCCTCCGGCCACGCCCAGCACGGCCCCCAATCCCGGGAGCCGGATCCCGGCGGCCATCACCGCGGCCAAGGCAAAGGGCGCATATAGCCCCGCCACCTGTCCGCCGCACAGCAAAAAGCCCAAAAGGGGCCATTTCACCGCCGCCGCTGCTTTCCGCGCCCCCGGCGGCAGGGCTCGTCCCATTTTCACGCGATCCCCTCCTTTGTACCTCCCCATTGTAGCCGTCCCCCCAAGAGAAAAAAGTCGGGAAATCACCAAAACCCGTGTTTAACAAAAAATATAATAGTGTAGGGCGGGACCCATATGTCCCGCCGCCCCATTTCATATCGCACCCCATGTAAAAACCATGTCATTCATGTCATTGCGAGACCAGCGCGAACGCTGGTCGTGGCAATCCGTACCTCAAAGCCTCCCCTGCGTAAGGGGAGGTGGCGCAAAGCGCCGGAAGGGTCGCCACCCACCGCACCCCTTGCAACGCAAAACGGCGGGGTGTGGTCACCCCGCCCTACAATATAGCTCCCTTTAGGCAAGGGAGGCTTTTTTCCGTAGGGGCGCCCCCCCGCGGTCGCCCGCCCCCAGCTCCCCCAAAAAAAACAAAAAACAGCGGGGCCTACGCCCCGCCGCTTTATACCAAATCATTCCGCCTCACACCGCGCCATTTTCCTCAAAATACGCCCGGGTCTGGCGGATATTTTTCTGTATCTCCTCCCGCAGCGCCTCCAGGGAGTCGAATTTCACCTCGCCCCGCAGCCGTTTGCAGTATTCCAGCCGGATGTCCTGCCCATAGAGGTCGCCGTCAAAGTCCAGCAAAAATGTCTCCACGGACACCGCGTCCCCCTGGCTCACCGTGGGCCGGGTGCCCACATTGGTCACCCCCGCGCAGCTCCGCCCATCCGGCAGATACACCCGGCTCACATACACGCCGAACTTCGGCGTCAGCACATGGCCCGGCACGGTGAGGTTCACCGTGGGGATGCCGATGGTCCGCCCCAGCCGCTGGCCGTGGCCCACGGTCTGGGTCATGCAGTGGCGGTGGCCCAAAAACCGCGCCGCCGTCTCCACATCGCCGCTCTCCACCAGCTCCCGAATGTAGGTGGAGCTGACGGTGATGCCGTCTATCTCCACCTTGGGGATGATGTCGCACCCCAGGCCCAGCTCCCGGCACTTCTCCTGCAACAGCTGGGGCGTTCCCTGGTTTTTGTGGCCGAAGCGGTGGTCGTGCCCGGCCACCAGATGCACGGCGTTCAGCTCCCGCACCAGCTTCTGCTCCACGAAAGCGTCCCAGGGCAGGGTCATCATCTCCCGGTCAAAGGGGGCCAGGATGATCCGCTCGATGCCGTACAGCCGCTTCACCAGCCCCCGCCGGTCCTCCGGCGAGTTGATGAGAAACACGGGCTTCCCCGTGACCACCTCCTTGGGTGGGCGGTCAAAGGTGAATACCACCGGCTCCGCGCCCAGCTCCCGGGCCCGCTGCACGGCCTTTTCCAGCAGGGCCCCGTGGCCCCGATGCACCCCGTCAAAAAAGCCCAGGGCAATGACTGTCTGGTTCAAAATCTCTCACGCTCCGAAAAAGTTTTTTAGCGAGGTCATGGTGCCCCCCTGCAAGCGGCTCAGGCAGAGGAAATCCCCCTCCCGGCCATAAATGCGGTATTCGCCCTCCGGCAAATTTTCCTGGATGAAAAACGGATTGCCGTTGCGGCACCGCTCCTCTTGCTTCGCCGTTTTCAGCCGATACTCCGGCCGGTCCCGGAACAGACTATCCGCAGGCCGCAAAAGCGCCTCGCCCTCCGCCTGCACCTGCTCCAATGTCACGCTCTCGTCCAGGGTAAACCCGGCGGCCATGGTACGCCGCAGGGAGAACATACATCCCCCGCAGCCCAAAGCCTGTCCGATGTCGTGGCACAGGGTGCGCACATAGGTCCCCTTGGAGCAGCGGATGCGCAGAATATAGTCCGTTTCGGACACCTGCTCCACCACTTTTAGGGCGAAAATCGTCACCGCCCGGGCCTTGCGCTCCACTTCCTTGCCTTGCCTTGCCAGGTCATAGAGCTTCTGCCCGTTGATTTTAATAGCGGAAAACATGGGCGGAATTTGGCTGATGTCCCCCGTAAACCGGGGCAGCACCGCCTCCAGCTCCGCCCGCCCCACCGTCACAGAGGCCCGGGTCAAGACCTCCCCCTCGGTGTCCTGGGTGTTGGTGGTAAGCCCCAGCCGCAGCCCGGCCACATATTCCTTCTCTCCGCCTTCGGCAAAGCTGACGGCCCGGGTGGCCTGCCCCACGAACACCGGCAGCACCCCGGTAGCCATGGGGTCCAGGGTCCCGGCGTGGCCGATTTTTTTGGTTTTCAAAATGCCCCGCAGCTTCGCGCACACATCCATAGATGTCCACCCGGCAGGCTTGTCGATGATAACGATGCCGTTTGCCATTTTATTCGTTCACCACCATGTCGATGGCCTGCAAAACGGCCTGCTTGGCCTCGCTGAGGGTGCCGCTGAGAGTGGCCCCCGCCGCCGCCGCGTGGCCGCCGCCGCCCAGCAGGGCGCACACCTCCGTGGCGTTCACCCTCGGCCCGGTGCGCAGGGAGATTTTCACCTTCCCCGGCTCCAGCTCCCGCAGCGTCACGCCGCAGTCGGTGCCCGCCACCAGGGCCGCCAGGCTGGAGAGCTCCTCAATGTCCGCCTCCGTGGCCTTGTAGTCCAGGCACAGGGACAGGGGAATTTGCATGATGACCACCCGGTCGTTGTCGTAGTATTCCGCCCACTCCGCCATCCAGGCCTCCATAGCCAGGCGGGTGCGGCTCTTGGTGCGAAACAGCGCCTTGTTCACCCCGGCCACGGCGATGCCCGTTTCCATCAGGGCCGCCGCCACACGGTGGGTGTGGGCCGTGGTGTTGGCGTACACAAAGCACCCGGTGTCCGTGGAAACCGCCACATACAGCGGCAGCGCAATGTCCGCCGTCACCGGCGTCAAAAGCTGTACGATCTCATAAATAATTTCCCCGCAGGCGGCCATCTCCGGCAGCACGCAGTTCTCCTTGGCAAAGCCCTCGTTGGAGGGGTGATGGTCAATAGCCAGGTGGATGCACGGTGCGTACTTCTTGGCGTTCTCCGGCAGCAGCCCCAGGGCCGCAATGTCCACCGACACCACGAAATCCGGCGTAAAATCATCCCCCGCCCAGTAGGGCTCGGCGTAGGCCCGATAGGTCTCCGTAATGCCGGGATTGTCCAGCAGATACGCGGTCTTGCCCAGGTCCCGCAGGGCCCGGCACAGGGCGGCGGCGGAGCCGATGGTGTCCCCGTCCGGGCGCACATGGGTCAGCAGCAGCACCCGGTCCATAGTTTGCAGCAGGGCTGCGGTCTCCTGAATGGTCATTTCATGTCCTCCGGCAGCACGATGTTTTCGTTTTCGGGATTGGCGGGCTTCACATGGTTCAGCATGTCCAAAATGTGGGCCCCGTAAGCGATGGAGTCGTCGGCGATGAATTGCAGCTCCGGGGTGTAGCGCAGGTCCACCCGGCTGCCCAGCTCCCGGCGCAGGAAGCCTGCGGCGGACTTGAGCCCCTTCATCAATTCCTTTTCGTCCTTGCAGTTCAGGGCGCTGATATAGACCCGGCACTGGCGCAGGTCGGGGGTTGTGTCCACATGGGTGATGGTGAGCATGGCCTCCGCCACCCGGGGGTCCTTCACCGTCCGCAGCAGCGCCGAGAGCTCCTTGCGAATTTCTTCGTTAATGCGTCCGATACGATTGGATGCCATAATACATCCTCCTTTTTTAACTGGCGAAAAATCTGCGATTTTTCTGCCAAAAAGATTACAGTCTGCTGCGCGCATAATTTTTGCGCCATGCGCAAAAATTCCACACTTGCAGCCTGAGAGGTATTTTTCCCCACGCACAGGTCGCGGTGAAAAATGATTTCAATTTTTTGCCACCTGCGGGCGGCAAACTCTGCGAGGCTTTTCTAAAAAACGGGGCGGGCGAAACGCCCGCCCCACGGCTTAGTTACTGTGTTCCGAAAAAGCTGTCATTCCGAGACCAGTGCGCACACTGGTCGTGGGAATCCGTTCCCCTTTACTGCGGGATCTCCTCCATAGTAAAGGCCTCAATGATGTCGCCTGCCCCATGAAACGGGGTTTCATGGGGGCCCCGGATCAAATCCTCTTTGGCAGAAATGAATTCCGCCAAAGCAAGGTTTTGCTTCGCAAAACGCTTGTACGCACTTCGTGCGGCGCAGCCATGCTGCGCAGGAAGGCGACCGGAGCTGCTTCTATCTCTTAGGTTTTTCTTTACTGCGGGATCTCCTCCATGGTAAAGGCCTCAATAATGTCGCCTTCCTTAATATCATTGAACTTCTCAATGGTCATGCCGCACTCGTAGCCGGAGGCGACCTCCTTCACCTGGTCCTTAAACCGCTGCAAAGAGGCCAGCACGCCCTCGTGAATGACGATGCCGTCGCGCACCAGACGCACCTGGCAGTCCTTGCGCTGGATCTTGCCGTCCTGGACATAGCAGCCCGCCACGGTGCCCACGCCGGAGACCTTGTAGGTCTGGCGCACCTCGGCGTGGCCCAGCAGGGCCTCCCGGTACTTGGGGGCCAGCATACCCTTCATAGCGGCCTCGATCTCGTTGATGGCGTCGTAAATGACGCGGTACATCCGCATATCTACATTGGCCCGGGCCGCGCTCTCCCGCGCCGCCGCGTCGGGCCGCACATTGAAGCCCACGATGATAGCCTGGGAGGTAGACGCCAGCATCACATCGGATTCGTTGATAGCGCCCACGCCGCCGTGGATGACCCGCACCCGCACCTCGTCGTTGCTGATCTTCTCCAGAGATGCCTTCACGGCCTCCACGCTGCCCTGAACATCGGCCTTGACGATGAGGTTCAGATTCTTCATCTCGCCCGCCTGGATCTGGCTGAACAGGTCCTCCAGGGACACCTTGCTCACCGGGGCGTTGGCCTTGGCCTTCTCCTCGGCCTTCCGCTGCTCCACCAGCTCCCGGGCCAGCTTCTCGTCGGCCACGGCGTTGAAGGTGGCGCCGGCGGAGGGAGCCTCACTGAGGCCCGTGATCTCCACAGGCACGGAGGGCCCGGCGGAGGTGATCTTCTGGCCCTTGTCGCTGACCATGGCCCGCACGCGGCCCACAGAGGTGCCCGCGATGATGATGTCGCCCTGGTGCAGAGTGCCGTTTTGTACCAGCAGGGTCGCCACGGGGCCCCGGCCCTTGTCGAGCCTTGCCTCGATGACCGTACCCTGAGCGGCGCGGTTGGGGTTGGCCTTCAGCTCGCCCACCTCGGCGGTGAGGGTGAGCATCTCCAGCAGGTTGTCCACGCCCATACCGGTCTTGGCGGAGATGGGGCACACGATGGTGTCGCCGCCCCACTCCTCGCACACCAGGCCGTACTCGGTGAGCTGCTGCTTGATGCGCTCGGGGTTGGCCTCGGGCTTATCCATCTTGTTGATGGCCACGATGATGGGGATATCGGCGGCCTTGGCGTGGTTGATGGACTCCACGGTCTGGGGCATGATGCCGTCCTCGGCGGCCACCACCAGAATGGCGATGTCCGTCACCATGGCGCCGCGGGCGCGCATGGACGTAAAGGCCTCGTGGCCCGGGGTGTCCAGGAACGTGATGGGCTTGCCGTGGATCTCCACCTGATAGGCGCCGATGTGCTGGGTGATGCCGCCGGCCTCGCCGGAAGCCACATGGGCGTTGCGGATATAGTCAAGCAAACTGGTCTTGCCGTGGTCCACGTGACCCATGACCACCACCACGGGGGCCCGGGGCACCAGGTCCTCGGCCTTGTCCTCGTGGTCGTCAATGAGCTTTTCCTCAATGGTGACTACTACTTCCTTCTCCACCTTGCAGCCCATTTCCTCGGCAATGATGGCGGCGGTGTCGAAGTCGATCATCTGGCTCAGAGAGGCCATGACGCCGTTTTTCATCAGGCACTTGACCACCTCCGCGCCGGTCTTCTTCATCCGGCTGGCCAGCTCGCCCACGCTGATCTCGTCGGGGATCTGCACGGTAACGGGGGTCTTCTTAATGACCTCCAGGCGCAGGCGGCGCAGACGGTCAGCCTCCTCCTGCTTGCGCTTGTTGCTCATGAAGTTGCCGTCCCGGCGCTGCTTGCTGTTGCGGAACTTCTCCTTGCCCTGGGTCTGCTGCTGGTCCCGGCGGCCGCCGCCGGTGCGGCTGTCGGCCATGTCCTGGAGCTTTTCGTCGTATTTCGCCAGGTTGATGTTGGTGGCCTTGCTGGTGTCCACCACCTTGGTCTTGGGCACCCGGCTCACCGGCTGAGAGGGCTGCTGGGCCGGCTTCGTCTCCTGCTTTTTCTGCGCAGGCTCCGCCTTGGGGGCCTTGCCCTGGTCCTTCTTCGGCTCCGCCTTCTTCTCGGGGGCAGGCTCCGCCTTCTTCTCCGCGGGCTTCATCCCCTCGGCGAAGATCACCTGGATGCCGGACACCGGGTTGTGCTGCGTCAGATACTCAAAGATCAGCGACAGCTCGTGATCCTCCAGCACCTGCATGTGGTTTTTGGGGGTCTGCGCATACTGCGTCAGGATCTCCGTGATCTGCTTGGTGGGCAGGCCGAAGTCCTTGGCCACCTCATGCACTCTGTATTTGTTCCCGATATTACCCAAATAAAGCCACCTCCATGTTGTGATGCTTAGTTTACGGATTTTTGTGCCCGGAGCCCTTGCCCTTTTTCACCGGGCGGCTGCCCTCAAAGCGTGTTCGCGCCTGGGCCTTTTGCCGTGTCCTGGCTGCTGCGCCCCGCTCCTTTTTGCCCGGGCGGGACGGTTTTTTCTTCCCCGGCTCGCGCCGCTCCTCTTTGTCCGGCGGCGCGGCCTTTTCCGGGGGCTTGGGCGGGCGTTTTTTGCCCGTGCGTACATTTTTTTCGTGGGCAAGCTGCTCCAGCTTCCGCTCCCGGGCCCGCTGGGCCTTCACGGCCATGCGCTCTGCGGCGCTCTCAAACCGCTCCGGGTCCAGCGCCGCCAGCTTTTTGGCCACGGCGTCGGCAAAGCCGATGTCCGTAATGGCCGCCATGGCGCAGCTTGTGCGCCCCAGGGCCCTTCCCAGCTCCTCTTTGGTCGCCGGGACGATCAGGCAAAGGCAGCTTCCCGTGCTGGCAAAGCCCATGGCCCGCCGTACGGAGCTGGCCGCCGCGTCCCCGGCCACCAGGATGATCCGCGCCTTTTTGGCCCGGGCCGCCGAGCCCACCGGCTCCTCGCCGATCTCCACCCGGCCCGCCTTGTGGGCCAGGCCGATCATAGACAGAATTTTCTCCATGCTCAGCCCTCGATCTGCGCCTGCAGCGCCTCATAAATGTCCTGCCCGATGGCCGTCTCAAAGGCCCGCTCCAGGGCCCGGGACTTCCGTGCCTTTTGCAGGCACTCCGCCTCGGGGCAGATGTAGGCCCCCCGGCCGGACTTCTTGCCGGTGGCGTCCACGCAAATTTCCCCCTCCGGGGTCTTCACGATGCGCACCAGCGCCTTTTTATCCTTCATGGTGTGGCACCCCACACACTGCCGCTGGGGAATTTTCCGCTGCTTCTGCATGGCGTACCTCCCTCGTGATAGTTATCGAAAATTCTTTCGATTTCTGAGACTTCCAATAAAACCTGTCATTGCGAGGGCGCAACGCGCCCGTGGCAATCCGTCCTAAAAATCCAAATCCCACCGCCTGCGGACGGCAAAATCTGCGATGCTTACTCCGCCGCCTCTTCCTCGCGGAAGGACGCAGGCTTGATGTCGATCTTGCAGCTTGTAAGCCGGGCGGCCAGGCGGGCGTTCTGCCCCTCCTTGCCGATGGCCAGGCTCAGCTGGTCGTCGGGGACGATGGCCCGGCAGGACTTGTCATCCTCGGCCATGGTCACGCTGATGACATCCGCCGGAGCCAGGGCCGCGGCCACGAATTCCGCCCGGTCCTCGCTAAAGGGCACAATGTCGATCTTCTCGCCGTTGAGCTCCTCCACAATGGCGTTCACCCGCTGGCCCCGGGGGCCAACGCAGGCGCCGATGGGATCCACATTCTCGTCGGAGGACCAAACGGCCATCTTCGTGCGGCTGCCCGCCTCCCGGGCGATGGAGCGAATTTCCACCGTGCCGTCGAAGATCTCCGGCACCTCCAGCTCAAACAGCCGCTTCACCAGGCCCGGATGGGTCCGGGAAATGAGCATCTGCGGGCCCCGGGTGCCCCGGCGCACCTCTACCAGGTACACCTTCAGCTTCTGGCCCTCGTAGTATTCCTCGCCGCTGACCTGTTCGCCCAGCAGCAGCACCGCGTCGGAGGCATCCGCGCCGGTGCCCAGGCGGACGGTGGCGTTGCCGGTCCGGGGGTCCACCCGCACCACCGTGCCGGTGAGAATTTCGTGCTGCTTGGAGTTGTACTCGTCATAGATCATGCCGTGCTCGGCCTCCCGCAGGCCCTGGATGATGACCTGCTTGCCGTTTCCGGCGGCGATGCGGCCAAAGTCCACATTCTTCACCGGGAAGCGCACGGTGTCGCCCACATGGTACTTGGCGGAAATGGCCTTGGCCTCCTCGGCGGAAATTTCGGCGGCGGGGTTCTCCACCTCCTCCACCACGACCTTCTCCACAAACATCTTCAGGTCGTGCTTCTCCTCGTTCACATCCACCACCACATTTTCCACATCCTCGTGGTCACGCTTGTAGGCGGTAACAAGGGCCTGCACGATCTTCTCCAACATAAAATCCTGGGGGATGCCCCGCTCCTTCTCCAGCAGCGCCAGAGCGGCAAAGATCTCTTCACATTTCATAGCTGAATCTCCTGTTCTGTATTAGAAAAATCATTTATAATTATAAACTTGCCAAATTAAAAGACTACCCGAAGCCGCACCATAGCAATTTCGCTCTTCTCAAACCGCAGCTCCTGCGTGCCCATTTCCAGCACCACCGCGCCATTGTCATACCCTTTCAGCACCCCGGCGAACTCCTTGCGCCCGTCCCGGTTCTGATAGGTTTTCAGCAGCACGGGGCTGCCCATGAACTTCTCAAAGTCCCCGGGCCGCTTGAGCTGCCTTTCGGCCCCGGCGGAGGACACCTCAAAGATGTAGCTGCCCTCGATGGGGTCTGCCGCGTCCAGCAGATCGCTGACCTTCCGGCTGATGTTTTCGCAGTCCAGGATGTCCACGCCGCCGTCCTTGTCCAGGTACAGCCGCAGATACCACTGCCCGGCCTCCCGCACATATTCCGTGTCCCAAAGCTGGCAGCCGAATTCCTCTACCACAGGCGCGGCCAGCTCCGCCACGATCTCGGTCACTTTTTTCATCGAAAACCCTCGCAATTCCGCAATTTTAAGGTTTGGATTTTAGCCAACAAAAAGAGCGGACCGGGAAGTCCACTCTGCGAAACACATACCTTACTAAATACACTATACCATATCCCGCCCCCCAATGCAAGCCTTTTTTATAAAGTAAAAAAAGATAAAATCCCTCCCCAAAAGGCTCCCCTCAATAAGGGGAGCTGTCACGGCGAAGCCGTGACTGAGGGGTCGCCTACCGCACTTCATGCAAAACCCAACGCCGTAGGGGACGATGACCCTGTTGCGGTGCCCAAAATTTCTGCGCTGCCTTACGGCGGACGCCCCCAATTTTGACCGCGGCCACTCGCTCACCTCGCTTCATCCGCCACTGGCGGCGCTCGGTTCGCTCCCCACATCGTCCCGCCCCACCGCACTATCAATCTGACCGTAGGGGCGGGGTTCTACCCCGCCCGCCGTCTATCTCCCCAAATACCCATGTAGGGCGGGGCCCATGTGCCCCGTCGCCCACCGCACCCCTTGCAGCGCATCAGTAGGGGGCGGCGTCCCCGACGCCCCGTTTACCGCACTCCTTGAACCCCGTCGCCCGATAATCACCGCACCCCCAAAAACCCGTTGCCTCCCTTGCCTAAAGGGAGGGGGACCAGCCGCAGGCTGGTGGAGGGATTCGTGCGGGGTAGGCGGTGGCGCATTTTCTGCAAGTTCGTGCGTGGAAGAAAACCAGTGTGTAGGGGCGGACGCCCCTGTCCGCCCGCCGGGTTTGTACCGCAACTCTTGTGGTTGCGTAGGGCGGGGTGCCCTCACCCCGCCGCCTGATAACCCCCGCACCCCATGTAAAACCCCATGTCATTGCGAGACCAGCGCGAACGCTGGTCGTGGCAATCCGTAACCCCCGTCCCCCAAAAAAGGCTCCCCTGCGCAAGGGGAGCTGTCGCGGCTCTGCCGCGACTGAGGGGTCGCCCCATCCAAACAAAAAAAACGAAGCGGCCCGCGCCGCTTCGTTTTCCTTCTGATGATGATTTATTCGCCGAAGTTGCCGTTGATCAGCTCCGCCAGAGCCTCCACGGCCTCCTTTTCGTCGGACCCGTCAGCGATGAGGGTAATGGTGGTGCCGCCCACGATGCCCAGGCTCAGCACGCCCAGCAGGCTCTTGGCGTTGACGCGGCGCTCGTCCTTTTCCACCCAAATGCCGCACTTGAATTCGTTGGCCTTCTGAATGAAATAAGTAGCAGGTCTTGCGTGCAAACCGACCTCATTGTTCACGGTGACTTCCTGTGTATACATACTCTTTTCTCCTCTGTACACTGCAAGTAGATGAAAAATAGATTCTCAACCACCTATAATTATACGGAAAGCAATTGGAAATGCAATGGCAAAAACCACAAAAAAAGCTGCAAACCCCACCCAAACGCAGTAAATTTTCTACTTTTCCCACAAACCAAACCCATTCCGTTTCCCCATAATCACCACACCCAACCGATCCCCGCCCCCAATCTCACCCCGCACCCTCCGTAGGGGTGACTCTCGCGGTTGCCCACCCCACCAGCCCCAATTCATCCGTAGGGGCGGGGTTCTACCCCGCCTGCCCTGTCGTATACCGCACTCCCAAAAAACCGTTGCCTCCCTTGCCTAAAGGGAGGGGGACCAGCCGCAGGCTGGTGGAGGGATTCGTGCGGGGTAGGCGGCTACGCATTTTCAGTGAGTTCGTGCGTGGAAAAATCTCTCCGCTCCATCTTTTCCCTTTCTGCTTTCATCTTTCCGCTCCCCCGCCCTCATCCAACAAAAAAGGCGGGGACCCCAAATCCCCGCCTTCACGATCCAAATTTTCACGCACATCACGCGCGCTTACTTCAGTTCCACCACCGTCACTCCGGCCTCACCCTCGCCGTAGCGGCCCAGCCGGAAGCTCTTGACCACCTTGCTGCGCTTGAGTATTTCATGCACTGCCTTGCGCAGCGCCCCGGTGCCCTTGCCGTGGATGATGGTCACCGTCTCCAGTTTCGCCATCACCGCGGCGTCCAGGTAGTTTTCCACCACGCTCTCGGCCTCCAGGGTCTCGTAGCCCCTTATGTCCAGCTCCGAGGACGCCCGCCGCTCCAGGTGCAGGGTGGGCGCGGTCCCCGCCTTGGGCGCCGCTGCCTGCTTTTTCGCCTGGGGCTGGGCTTCAATCAGTCGCACCTGCCCGGGCTTGGCGGTCATTTTCATCTTGCCCGCCTGCAGCACCAGGCTCCCGTCTCCGTTCACCTGCACCACCGTGGCGGCGGTGCGCACTCCGGGCAGCTCCACCCGGTCCCCGGCCACAATGGGCCGGGACGGCACCACCGGCTCCGGGGTCTCCTCCCGCAGATGCAGGGCCTCCTGGGCCGCGTTCATGTGCTTCCGCGCCGACACCTTCGCGTCGTTGATGGCCTGGAAATCCGCCTGCTGCTGCATCTTCTTACGCAGCTCGTCCAGCTCCGCGAAAATTTCATCCACCTGCTGCTGTGCCTGCCGCACGATACGCCGGGCCTCGTTTTCGCCCTTGCTCCGGGCGTTTTCCTTGGCCTTTTCCATCTGCTCCCGGAAGGTCCGGGCCTTCCGCGCATCCTCCTGGCTCTGCTGCCACAGCCGGTCCGCCTCGCCCTGGGCCTTCTCCAGCCGCTGGCGCTTCTCCTCGAGCTGGGTCAGTACATCTTCAAAGCGTATGGACTCGCTGTCCATCTGGGCCTTGGCGGCGGCAATGACCTCCTCGTCCAGGCCCAGCCGCCGGGAAATAGCAAAGGCGTTGGACTTGCCGGGGATGCCGATGAGCAGCCGGTAAGTAGGCCGCAGGGTCGCTACATCGAACTCGCAGCTGGCGTTTTCCACCCCCGCCGTGGTCATGGCAAAGGTTTTCATCTCCGCGTAATGGGTGGTGGCCGCGATGAGCGCCCCCTTGCTGCGCCCGTTTTGGATGATGGCAATGGCCAGGGCCGCCCCCTCCACCGGGTCGGTGCCCGCGCCCAGCTCGTCAAAGAGCAGCAGGCTGTTCTCGTCCGCCTGGCGCAGAATTTCCACGGTGTTGGACATATGCGCCGAGAAGGTGGACAGGCTCTGCTCGATGCTCTGCTCGTCGCCCACATCCGCCAGCACCCGGTCAAAGACCCGCAGCCTGCACCCGTCGTCGGCGGGAATTTGCAGCCCGCACTGGGCCATCAGCGTCAGTAGTCCGATGGTTTTCAGCGTCACCGTTTTGCCGCCGGTGTTGGGGCCCGTGATGACCAAAGTATCATAGGAATTGCCCAGCTCCAGGGAGATAGGCACCGCCTTGGCCTGGTCCAGCAGCGGATGCCGCGCCCGCCGCAGCACAAGGCCGCCCTTCCGGGCCAGAATGGGCTTGGCGGCGTTCATCCGGTAGCTCAGCTGCCCCCGGGCGAAGATCACATCCAGGTGTACCAGAATGTCGTAGTCGTAGAGAATGTTCATCATCTGCGCCGCGCACTCCCCGGAGAGAATACGCAGGATCCTGTCAATTTCCTTCTCCTCCCGGGCCTGCAATTCTTTCAGTTCGTTGTTGGCCTGCACCACGCCCATGGGCTCCACAAACAGCGTGGCCCCGGAGGAGGAAATGTCGTGTACCAGCCCCGGGATGCTCCCCTTGCACTCGGCCTTCACCGGCACCACGAACCGCCCGTCCCGCTGGGTGATCAGCGCCTCCTGCAATACCTTGGCGTAGGAGGGGGACGAGATGATCCGCTGCAAAATTTGCCGCCCCTTGCTGGCCGCCAGACGCATCTTGCGCCGGATGTCCTGAAGCTCCGGGCTGGCGGAGTCGGCAATGGTCTCCTCGTCCAAAATGGCCCCGCGAATTTTGTCCTCCAAGAATTTGTTGGTGTGCAGGGCGGAGAACAGATGGTCCAGCACGGACTTCTCCCCCTGCCGGTCCCGGTCGTATTCCGATACCCGCCGGGAGGCCGTCAGCAGGTCCGCCACATCCAGCAGCTCCCGCGTGTTCAAAACCCCGCCGTGGTCGGCCCGGTTCAGCGCCCGGGACACATCCTTCACCCCCGAAAAGCTGGGACTTCCGTAAAGCCCCAGCCGCTCCCGGGCGCTTTGGGTCTCCTCCTGGAGCCGTGAGGCCTCCTCCAGGTCGCATACCGGCATAAGGCTCCGGCACTTCTCCTTGGCCGCGTCACTCACCGCCAGGGAAGCCAGCATCTCCAAAACCACCGGCAGCTCCAGCGTCCGAATCGATTTTTCAAATAATGTATCCATAAATATTCCTCTTTTGCCTTGGAAATATAAATTTTCCTATGTAAATAAAACCAAAATGACCCCGTAGGGAACATCCGCGCTCCCGTCCCTAAAGGCTCCCCTGCGTAAGGGGAGCTGTCAGCGAAGCTGACTGAGGGGTCGACTACCGCACTTCATGCAACCTACCCGTAGGAGGCGATGCCCTCATCGTCCCGCCGTACCGTACCCCATGTAAAACCCCATGTCATTGCGAGGCCAGTTCTCAAACTGGCCGTGGCAATCCGCAACCCCCGTCCCCAAAGCCTCCCCTGCGCAAGGGGAAATCGGTGAAGCGCCGCCAGTGGCGGAAGAAGCGAGCCGATTTCGAGGAAGTGCCCCGATTGGCGGGCACGATAGTGCCCGGGAATCGGCTGGCACAACGGTGGGCAGGGTGGCGCGAAGCGCCGGAAGGGTCGCCCACCACCGCACATCTTGTAACCGTATATGCCTCCGGCGGCTCCCTTTCTTTCACCAGCGAAAGAAAGGGAGGAAAGAACGCCGCCAAAACCAATGGTTTTGGATTCCTTGCGCGGGCACGG
>CAVHCH010000059.1:0-12892 GCA_963634265.1 Bacteroidaceae bacterium
GCCCCTACGGATGGGAACATGGGGATATGAAAGTTTGGGGATGAACGGAGGATGGGATATGAAAAAATGCGGATATTGCGGGAAAGAGATTTCGGATGAGCTTGATTTTTGCGGGGATGGGTGCGAAAAAAGGTATAAAGAGGAATTTGAGAAGGATGAACGCAGGATCAGGTATTTTGCGGGCGGCATTTTTTTAGGACTTTTGGTCATTGCGGTCAGCGCGTTTACAAAGAGCGTTTGTGCAATTGGCATCGGCATTATAATCATGGGCATTGATGTTTTTTTGCTGCCGTTTACTACGCCGGAGACCATTGCGTTTTTGGGATACAAAAGAGCGAAAGCCGCGGGTAGGATCGCGGGGATCGTATTGATAGCCGCCGGAATATGGGTGGGGTTCATTTGAGCCGGGCGCCTATATCGTTTTCAGCGCAAAGGAGATAACATGCAAGATCATATTTTTGTTAAAGGTGCAAGAGAGAACAATCTCAAGAATATTGATGTGACCATTCCACGGGACAAGCTGGTGGTGATGACGGGGCTTTCGGGAAGCGGCAAGTCTTCCCTGGCCTTTGACACCATTTATGCCGAGGGACAGAGGCGGTATGTGGAGAGCCTGTCCAGCTATGCAAGGATGTTTTTGGGACAGATGGACAAGCCCGATGTGGACTACATTGACGGGCTTTCCCCGGCTATTTCCATCGACCAAAAGACTACCAGCAAGAACCCCCGGTCTACCGTGGGTACGGTGACGGAAATTTACGACTATTTCCGCCTGCTGTGGGCCCGGGTGGGTACGCCCCACTGCCCTAAGTGCGGCAAGGAGATCCGCCAGCAGACGGTGGATCAGATCATTGACCAGATTTTGGCCCTGCCCGAGGGGACCCGCATCCAGGTGATGGCTCCGGTGGTGCGGGGGCGCAAGGGCGAGCACACGAAGGTACTGGAGGATGCAAGGCGCGCGGGCTTTTCCCGGGTGCGGGTGGACGGACACCTCTACGAGCTGACGGAAGAAATTCCCATGGAGAAGAACAAGAAGCACACGGTGGAGATCGTGGTGGACCGGCTCATCGTGCGGCCCGACATCCGCCAGCGGCTGACGGACTCCGTGGAGACGGCGGCGGGCCAGAGCGGGGGACTGGTGACGGTGAACCTCCTGCGGGAGGAGCGGGACCTGCAATTTTCCCAAAACTACGCCTGCGACGACTGCGGCATCTCCATTGAGGAGCTGACGCCGAGAATGTTCTCCTTCAACAGTCCCTTCGGCGCCTGCCCCACCTGCATGGGCCTGGGGATGCAGCTAAAGGCGGACCCGGCGCTTATCATCCCGGACGAGAACCTGTCCATCCTGGACGGGGCGGTGGTAGCCAGCGGGTGGAACTCCATCCGCTCCGACGGCATCAGCCGGATGTATTTTGAGGCCCTGGCGAAAAAATATCACTTTGACCTGCGGACGCCGGTGAAGAATCTTTCAGCCCAGGTGAAAAAGGTCATTTTCTACGGCACCGGGGACGAGAAGCTGGAGCTGCACTACGACCAGCCCCGGGGCAAGGGCGTGCTGCACCAGGCCTTTGAGGGCCTGGCCAACAATGTGGAGCGGCGCTACCGGGACACCCAGAGCGACGCCAGCCGCAAGGAGCTGGAGGAGTACATGGGCGAGTGTCCCTGCCCGGACTGCCACGGCCAGCGGCTGCGGCCGGAGGCTTTGGCGGTGACGGTGGGGGGGAAGTCCATCTACCAGGTGACGGACCTGTCCGTGGACCAGGCCATTGTGTTTTTCGACGGGCTGGAGCTTACGGAGACCCAGCAGATCATTGCGGCGCAGATATTGAAAGAAATTCGGTCCCGGCTGCGGTTTTTGCAGTCGGTGGGGCTGGGGTATCTGACCCTGTCCCGGTCCAGCGGGACCCTCTCCGGCGGCGAGAGCCAGCGTATTCGCCTGGCGACGCAGATCGGCAGCAGCCTCATGGGGGTGCTGTATATCCTGGATGAGCCGTCCATCGGCCTGCACCAGCGGGATAATGACAAGCTGCTGGCCACCTTGCGGCGGCTGCGGGACCTGGGCAACACCCTCATCGTGGTGGAGCACGACGAGGACACCATGCGCGCGGCGGACTATCTGGTGGACATCGGGCCCGGGGCGGGCAGCAATGGGGGCCGGGTGGTGGCCGCCGGGACCCCGGAGGAGGTCATGGCGAACCCGGACTCCCTGACGGGGCAGTATCTGTCCGGAAAGCGGTCCATCCCCGTGCCGTCTGTACGGCGGAAAGGAAACGGCCATAATTTAATTGTATACGGGGCGGCGGAGCACAATCTGAAAAATGTGGATGTGTCCATCCCCCTGGGGACCTTTACCTGCGTGACGGGCGTGTCCGGCAGCGGGAAAAGCTCCCTGGTGAACGAAATTCTCTATAAAAAGCTGGGGGTGGAGCTGAACCGCATGAAGGCCCATCCCGGAAAGCACAAGAGGATAGAGGGCATGGAATACCTGGACAAGGTGGTGGGCATCGACCAGAGCCCCATCGGGCGGACACCCCGGTCCAACCCGGCCACCTATACCAATCTTTTCAACGAAATTCGGAATCTGTTCGCCTTCACCCAGGAGGCCAAGGCCCGGGGCTACGGGCCGGGGCGGTTTTCCTTTAACACCAAGGGCGGGCGCTGCGAGGCCTGCTGCGGCGACGGTCTGCTGAAGATCGAGATGCACTTTTTGTCGGATGTGTATGTGCCCTGCGAGGTGTGCCACGGCAAGCGCTACAACCGGGAGACCCTGGAGGTGCGCTACAAGGGCAAGAACATCTCCGAGGTGCTGGAGATGACCGTGGAGGAGGCGCTGCCGTTTTTCTCGGCGCTGCCGAAGATCGCGGAGAAATTGCAGACGCTGATGGATGTGGGCCTGGGCTATGTGAAGCTGGGCCAGTCCTCCACCACCCTTTCCGGGGGCGAGGCGCAGCGGGTGAAGCTGGCGACAGAGCTCTCCCGGCGGTCCACGGGAAACACCTTCTACATCCTGGACGAGCCCACCACGGGCCTCCACGCGGAGGATGTGAAGAAGCTGCTGGAGGTTTTGCAACGGCTGGTGGACGGCGGGAACACGGTGCTGGTCATTGAGCACAATTTGGATGTCATTAAGTCCGCGGACTGGCTCATCGACCTGGGTCCCGAGGGGGGCGTAGGCGGCGGCGAGATCGTGGCGGTGGGCACACCCGAGGAGGTGGCCCGGTGCGAAAAGTCCTACACCGGGCAATATCTGAAAAAGGTGCTGGAGAAATAACCATTCAGATAGCCGGGTCATACACTGGTGTGAGGTGATGACGGTGGACTGGATGGGAAACGGCGTGCTGGCGTTTTTGGCGGCGGTGGGCATTGCGGCGCTGGTGTGGCTGGTGACGGGGGTGTTCCTTCGGAGCAGGCCCGCGGAGGTGCCGGTGGTGCTGGTGCTGCCCGCCTGTGGCGGCGGAGAGGCCCTGGAGGGCTGGGTCCGGGCGCTGCTGGAGATTCGGACGCAATTGGGGCGCTCGGCGGCCATTGCCGTGGTGGACTGCGGCCTGACGCCGGAGGGAGCGCGGCGGGCGCAGATACTATCGCAGCGATTTGACAAAATCATGGTGCTGGACCGGGCGGAGCTGGACCAGATCATAGAGTAGAGAGGATAGACCATGGGTGAGCGATGCACAGTGGAGGGGACCGTACAGTCGGTGATCTTCCAGAATGAGGAAAACGGATATACGGTGCTGTCCCTGCTGACGGAGCTGGGAGAAGTGGTGACGGTGGTGGGGTGCATCCCCTACGCCGCCCCCGGCGAGGGCATGACCGTGACGGGGGTGTGGATCACCCATCCGCTGTATGGGCCGCAGATCACCTGCGAGCAGGTGGAGCGTCGCCTGCCCCGGGAGGAAGAGGAGATCGTCAGCTATCTGGCATCCGGCATTCTCAAGGGGGTGGGACAGGCCACGGCAGAGCGGTTGGTGGAGAGCTTCGGCACCGACACCCTCCGGGTGCTGGAGGAGGAGCCGGAAAAGCTCAGCCGCATCAAGGGCATCACCTCCAAAAAGGCCATGGAATTATCCCAGGCGTTCCGGGAGCTGACGGGCCTGCGGCGGACCATGGAATTTATGGCCCGGTATGACCTGCCGGTGCATCTGGCGGTGCAGGCCCACCGGGTCTACGGGGCCCAGGCTTTGCAGAGGCTCCGGGAGGATCCGTACATTCTCACGGGGCAGAGCTTCGGGGTGGATTTTCCCCGGGCGGACGAGATGGCCCTGAGCATGGGCTTTGACGGCGACAGCCCCTGCCGCACCCAGGCGGCGCTGCTGTATGAATTGCAGCACAACCAGGGGAACGGCCATGTGTTCCTGCCCCGGGAAAAGCTCCTGTGGGCGGCGGCGCAGCTGATCGGGCTGCCGCCGGACCAGGTGGAAATTTGCCTGGATAGCATGATAGACCGGGGGAGCATCCGCCAGGAGCAGATAGCAAATGTCCTGGGGTGCTACACGCCGGAGCTGTACGAGGCGGAGTGCTTCGTGGCGGAGAAGCTGCTCTCCATGCTGCGCTTCCCCTATGGAAAGGTGCGGGGCGTGGACGGGGCCATCAAGGAAATGGAGGTGACCCAGGGCATCCGCTACGCGCCGCTGCAAAGAGAAGCGGTGGTGCTGGCGGCCCAGTCGGGGGTGCTGCTGCTCACCGGCGGGCCGGGCACGGGCAAGACCACGGCGACCCGCGCCATTGTGCGGCTATTTGAAAAAATGGGGCTGGAGATTTTGCTGCTGGCCCCCACGGGCCGGGCGGCCAAGCGGATGGGGGAGCTGTGTGAGCGGGAGGCCCAGACCATCCACCGCTGTCTCGGCATGAGCTACAACGACCTGACGGGGCAAGTGACCTACAAAAAGGGGGAGAGCGACCCCCTGGAGGCGGAGGCCGTGCTGGTGGACGAGATGAGCATGGTGGACCTGCCGCTGATGCAGGCGCTGCTGTCGGCTCTGCGGCCCGGGTGCAGGCTGGTGATGATCGGCGACGCGGACCAGCTTCCCTCGGTGGGGGCGGGGAATGTGTTCGGCGACCTCATTCGTAGCGGGCGCATTCCTTTGGTGGCGCTGACGGAGGTTTTCCGCCAGGCGGACAAGTCCTACATCATCCGCAACGCCCACCTGGTCAACGGCGGCATCGGGCCGGACCTGAAAACCAACCAGGGAGACTTTTTCTTCCTGTGCCGCCGGGCCCCGGAGCGGATGGTGAGCACGGTGGTGGAGCTGTGCAAGACCCGGCTGCCGGAGAAAATGGGCATCGCCCCGGAGGACATCCAGGTGCTGACGCCCACCCGCAGGGGCGAGTGCGGCACGGTGCAGCTAAACCGCAGCTTGCAGGCGGCGCTGAACCCGCCGTCCCGGAGCAAGCGCGAGAAGCAGTTCGGCGACCTCATTTTCCGGGAGGGCGACCGGGTGATGCAGACGAAAAACAACTACGATGTGGTGTGGGAGAAGGACGACGGCACCATAGGCACCGGCATCTTTAACGGCGATGTGGGTACGGTGGAGGAGATAGACCCCTCCGGGGAGCTGATCACCCTGCGGTTTGACGACCGCACCGTGGGCTACACCGCAGATATGCTGAACCAGTTGGACATGGCCTACGCCATTACGGTACATAAGGCCCAGGGGAGCGAATATAAGGCGGTTATCCTGCTGGCGGCTCCGGCGGCGCCGGGGCTGCTGGTGCGGGGCGTACTGTACACGGCTATGACCCGGGCCAGGGAACTTTTAATTATGGTGGGGGACGATGTGATCCCCGGCCAGATGGCGGAGAACGACCGGCGGGCGCGGCGGTACAGCGGCCTGCGCCGGAGACTGAAAGAGGGAGGAACGGAAACATGAGCTTGGCAGACCTGAACGAGGCCTTTGAAAAGGCGGAGCGGGGGATACTGAACTTTTTCCTGCCCAGGCGGTGCCCCTTCTGCGGGGCGGTGACGGGGCAGGAGCTGCTGTGCGGCAAGTGCAAAACCTCCCTGCCCTACACCGGGGAGCGGGCCGTGGAGGACGAGGGCTTTGCCCGGTGCGCCGCGCCCCTTTACTACGACGGCTCGGTGCGGCAGGCCATCCTGGACTTCAAATTTGGGCGGAAAATGGGGGCCGTGTCCTGCTTCGGCCAGATGATGGCCCAGTGCGCGGCGGAGCATTTTATGGGCGAATTTGACGCCGTTACCTGGGTGCCGGTGAGCAAGAAGCGGCTTAAAAAGCGGGGCTTTGACCAGGCCCGCTACTTAGCCGCGTCCCTGTGCGTGGACTGGCACACGGAGCCCCTGGAGACCCTGCGCAAGGTGGTGGACAACCCCGCCCAGTCGGGCATCGAGAGCCACGAGGAGCGCCGGGCCAATGTGCTGGGCGTATACGAGGCGGTGGAGCCGGAGCGGTTCGCGGGGAAGCGGCTGCTGCTCATTGACGACATCCGCACCACCGGCGCTACCCTGGCCGAGTGCGTGCGGGTGCTGAAGGAGGCCGGGGCCAAGGAGGTGCTGTGCCTAACATTGGCGGCTGCGGAGGGAAAGAAGTAAGATGCAGACGCGGGCGTTTTTGGAGGCGGTGTCGTCGGTGGGGGTGTTCCTGCTGCTGGCGATACCGGGATTCCTCTTTACAAAAAAGAAAATACTGAAAAGTCAGCAGGTGGAGGGGCTTTCCTCGGTGCTGGTGAATTTCCTGTGGCCGGCCATGGTGGTGGACGCCATGGCCCAGGTGCAGGCCAGCCGGGAGCTGGTGCAGCAGGCGGGCCAGGCGGCGCTGTGGGCGCTGGTGGTCATCGTCCTGGGCGCGGCGTGCGCATGGATCTGGCTGAAGGTGGGTAAAATAGGAAGTGTGCCCGGCGACATACTGATTTTCGCCGCCGCCTTTGCCAACACCGGGCTCATCGGTATGCCCCTCATCCAGCTTTTGCTGGGGGAGGAGATGCTGTTTTTGGCATCCATCGTGGAGCTGGTGAACGATGTGCTGATTTTCACCGTGGGCATATGGCTCATTCAGACCGGGTGCGGGCGGCCCCGACAGGCGGCCCTGCGGGGGCTCTTATCCCCGGGCCTGGCGGGGGTGGTCATCGGATTTATCCTGTTTGCCACGGGTGTGACGCTGCCGGATTTTGTGGCGAAGGCCCTGTCTATGGCGGCGGACGCCACGGCGCCCATGGTGCTGTTTTTGGTGGGCGCGCAGCTGGGCGAGGGGGACCTCCGCGCCCTGGTGCGGGACGGAAAGGCTTGGGTCCTGACGGGGCTGCGGCTGCTCCTCATTCCGGCGGTGGTGCTGGGGCTCTGGCATCTGTGCGTGGGCGAGCTGACGGCGGTGGGGCAGACCCTGCTGCTGCTTTCGGCCATGCCCGGAGGGAGCTGCTGCGCCCTGTTCACAAGGCAGTACGGCGGGGACTGGGGCCTGGCCACCCGGTGCGTGATGCTCTCCACCTTGTGCGCGGTGGTGACGGTGCCGCTGTGGCTGCTGGTGACTATTTTGTAAACAAATGGGAACAATTTGAAAAAAATGGCAGAGAATCCCTTGCAAAATGGAATGAGATACTTTATAATATTATTTTAGGTAAGAATCGGCGGTTTTCCGCCGCAGCCATAATTTGACGAAACGATGAGGTGCAAAATTATGTGTGCATGGGCAAAGGATATTGGTATTGACCTGGGAACGGCTTCCGTTCTGGTGTATGTGAAGGGCAAGGGCATCGTGCTCAACGAGCCGTCGGTGGTGGCCATCGACAAAAACAGCGGCAAGCTGCTGAAGGTGGGCGCCGACGCCCAGGCCATGCTGGGCCGTACCCCCGGCAACATCGTGGCTATTCGTCCCCTGCGGGAGGGCGTTATCTCCGACTACGACATGACCGAGCGGATGCTCAAGGAGTTTATGCGTAAAATTTCCGGCGGCAGCAGTTTCTTCTTTAAGCCCCGGCTTATCATCTGCGTGCCCTCGGGCATCACCGAGGTAGAAGAGCGTGCCGTGGTGGACGCAGGCATCCAGGCGGGCGCTCGGCGGGTGTACCTCATTGAGGAGCCCGTGGCGGCGGCCATCGGCGCGGGTATCGACATTGCCCTGCCCGACGGGCACATGGTGGTGGACATCGGCGGCGGCACCAGCGACATCGCGGTCATCAGCCTGTCCGGCGTGGTGGAGTCCGCGTCTATTAAGGTGGCCGGCGACCAGTTTAACGAGGCTGTGGTGAAGTATATGCGCCGCAAGCACAATGTACTGGTGGGCGAGCGCACCGCCGAGCAGATGAAAATTGAGATCGGCTGCGTCTATCCCCAGGAGGAGGACGCCAGCATTGATGTGAAGGGCCGCTGCCTGGTGACGGGCCTGCCCAAGACCATTACCGTTCACGCCTCCGAGATGCTGGAGGCCTTTGAGGAGCCCGTGGAGCGCATCCTGGAGGCCATCCACAGCGTGCTGGAGCGCACCCCCCCGGAGCTGGTGGGCGACATCTCCAACAACGGCATCGTCATGACCGGCGGCGGCAGCCTGGTGAAGGGCTTCGACAAGCTGGTGGAGGCCCGGACCGGCATCCACACCCAGGTGGCCGAGGACGCCATCTCCTGCGTGGCCGAGGGCACCGGCAAGAGCCTGGATTCTCTGAACGCCATGCAGGACGGCACGGTGAACCTGTCCCGGAGACGGCAGATGAACTGAACCTGTCAAAAATTCCTTTGGAATTTTCCGACAAAAGGGTTGCAGCCTGCTGCGCGCATAATTTCGGCGCGGGCGGCGGGAGCGACGACCCCTCAGTCAGCCTGACGGCTGACAGCTCCCCTTACGCAGGGGAGCCAATAAAAAGCCTCCCCTGTGCAAGGGGAGGTGGTGCGAAGCGCCGGAAGGGTGGTCCCGTAAGGAGTACGGATTGCCACGGGCGCGGTGCGCCCTCGCAATGACAAATTCTATTGAAATGCAGAGCGTCACAAGGATTTTTCCCTTGTGGCGCTTTTTTTGGCGGATTTATGGCTTGTTATTTTCGGGCGGGTGGAGTATGATATAAATGGAGAAAGATTTTTCTCTGTGTGAAGTACAATAGGAGGTGCAAGTATGAAGTTTTCAACGAAGGTAGAAAAGTGCGGCCTTTCGCCTATGCGGAAGTTCCATCCCTATGCGGTGGCGGCCCAGGCAGCAGGCAAGAAGATCTATCATTTGAACATCGGCCAGCCCGATATTGAGACGCCCAAGGCCTATTTTGACGCGGTGAAGCATTTTGACCAGCCGGTGCTGGAGTACGCCCCGTCCCCCGGCGTGCCGGAGCTTATTGAGGCCATCCGCGGCTACTATGCCAAGCTGGATATGCATTTTGCACCGGAGGATATTCTCATTACCAACGGCGGCTCCGAGGCTTTGCAGATCGTGATGAACTGCATCCTGGACGACGGGGACGAAATTCTTATTCCGGAGCCGTTTTATCCCAACTACAACACCATGGTCTGCACCTGCGGCGCGTCCATCCACCCCATCCCCACCAAGCCCGAGGAGGGGTATCACTACGCCGACCGAAAGAAGATCGAGGCGGAGATCAACGAGCACACCCGGGCGATTATGTGCACCAACCCCGGCAACCCCACCGGCACCGTGCTGACCCCGGAGGAGATGCGCATGATGGTGGACATCGCCAAGGAGCACGACCTGTACATCATCGGCGACGAGGCGTACCGGGAGTTCGTGTACGCCGGGGAGCCGCTGCAGTCCCTGGGCGAGTTTGCCGACGCGGCGGAGAATGTCATCGTCATCGACACCGTTTCCAAGCGCTTTTCCGCCTGCGGCGCGCGCATTGGCTGCCTCATCTCCCGGAACAAGGCGCTGATGGCCCACGCCATGAAATACGCCCAGTGCCGCCTGTGCGTGCCCACCATCGACCAGTTGGCCTCCGCCGCCCTGTATGATGTGGGGCCGGAGTATTTCGCCGCCGTGCGCGACGAGTACAAGCGCCGCCGGGACACGGTGATGCGCAAGCTGAAGGAAATTCCCGGCGTGGTGTGCGAGTGCCCCAAGGGCGCGTTCTACGCCATGGCCGCCCTGCCGGTGGACGACGCGGAGAAGTTCCAGATCTGGCTGCTGGAGCACTTTGACGACCACGGCGACACGGTGATGTTCGCCCCCGGCGGCGGGTTTTACGCCACCCCGGGCAAGGGCGTTAATGAAATCCGTATCGCCTATGTTCTCAAGCAGGCCGACCTGGAGCGGGCCATGGACCTGCTGGCGCTGGGCATTCAGGCGTATAACAACAGATAATTTTGCGGGAATAGAGAAGGACGGACGCTGCGGGCGTCCGTCCTTTTGCGTGGGGGAGAATTAGAGGAAAGGGGAAAGATGGTGCAATGCGGGCCGATGTGGGCATCGGCCCCTACGAATGCGTAACAAGAGGTGCGTAGGGGAGGGGCTTTGCCCCTCCTGTGGGCGGGGTAGAACCCCGCCCCTACGGAGGACATGGTGGTGCGGTAGGGGCGGCGGGACACATGGGTCCCGCCCTACATTTTTGCGATTTTGTAGGGCAGGGCCCGCGTGCCCTGCCGGGGGTGCGGTACAGGCGGCGGGGTGAGGGCACCCCGCCCTACGGATGGAATGAAGATTTGTGCAAGCCCGGTTTGGGGCGTCGAGGACGCCGCCCCCTACGGGTGGATTACAAGGGGTGCGGTACAGCGGGACGATGTGGGCATCGTCCCCTACGGATGGCTTGAGGGCTGGTGGGGCGGGCGACCGCAAGGGTCGCCCCTACGGAGAATAAAAAGAACCTGCGCGGGGACCGATGTGGGGATCGGCCCCCGCGCAGAGGTTTGATGGGTATAGGGAAAGTGTTATTTGTGATTGATAAACAGCAGGCCCACAAGGCAAATTGCCACGCCTACCAATTTGTTCCAGGTCAGCGGCTCGTGGTAGAGAAATTTGCCCACGAAAATCAAGGCCGCCGCTAAAAAGGCGCTGTGTACGATGGACGCGGTGCTCACCGGCCATCCGGCTTTATAGGCGTATATCCATCCGGCCTCCAGCGCCACAAGGACGATGCCGAAAGCAAAGGGCGCCCAGTTCAACTTGTCGTATTCCTGGAGCAAATTGCCCTGGGGATTCAGCACAAAATACAAGACGGCTGAGGCCACCGCGCCCACGGCATAGGTAACGGTGAGGGAGACCAGGGGGTGCAGACCCTCCGGCAGAGATTTGGCGCAAATTTGATACACCACATTTGAGCATACGACCAATGCAATTGGCCAAACATAGTTGAACATTTCCTGTTCCTCCTAAAATAATTTGGCCTGACTGTTGGTAGGTGCCCACCCATTGCAGCATTTATTAAGTTGCACTTATCATTATAAATGGCAGAAGATGAAAAAGCAAGCGGTTTTGAAAAAATTGCATGGACGGGTGCGGATGTGCCCGGAAAAGGGCCGAACGACACCCTTGTTTTTCGCCGCGAAAAAGGATATACTATTATAAATTTACAAATCACGCAGGAGGGGACCATATGTTTCAAGGGTATACGCAGGAGACGGTGGACTTTATGTGGGGCATCCGCTTCAACAATGAGCGGGGGTGGTTTTTGGAGCACAAGGAGCAGTACCAGACCCAGCTTTTGGAGCCCACACGGGCCCTGGGGGAGCAGGTCTACGAGGGCGTGCAGGCCATGCTGCCCCGGGAGCCGCTGATGCTGAAAATGAGCCGGATTTACCGGGATGCCCGGCGGCTTTTTGGCCGGGGACCGTACAAGGACCATCTGTGGTTCTGCGTGCGTACCGGGGACAAGGACTGGACCGGGCGGCCCACCTTTTACTTTGAGATCGCGCCGGAGTATTACAGCTACGGCATGGGCTTTTGGCAGGCTCCGGCGGAGCTGATGGAGGCCTTTCGCCAGGACTTGCAGGCCCACCCGGCGAAATTTGAGAAGCTGGTCCGGGGCTTTGAGAAGCAAAATATTTTCGCCCTCAACGGCGACAGCTATGCCCGCAGCCGGGGGGAGGTCAGCGACCGCCTGCGGCCCTGGTTTCAGAAAAAATCCATTACCCTTTCCCATGAGCTGCCCCTGGATGAGAAGATCTTCCAGCCGGAGCTGGCGGAGGAAATCTTGGAAAATTTCAAGCTGCTGGTGCCCTTTTACAAATATTTTGCGGGCCTGTGCGCGTCGGTCGTCCGGCGGCAGCAGGGGGAAGGAAATTGAATTTTTGTACAAAAGAGAGGGATTTGTTCATCTTTTTTGTTGAAATGAGAGAAAATCAGCCGTTGACAAAACGGGGGAGAGGCTGTATAATAATCCATGCAAAGCCCCACAAACTAAATACCTTATCAAGAGTGGTTGAGGGATCGGCCCGATGAAACCACGGCAACCTGCATTGCAAGGTGCCAAATCCGACGAGTATGCTGAATGCGGAAGTGATAGTCCCGCGTTCGTCCTTCGACAGATGAGGAGCGATTTTGAAGCACGATCCGTCGAATGCCGGAGCGTGTTTTTTTCATAGCTCCGAAAGGGGATTTGTAAAAATTTATACGAAAAGGAGCAAAATTACCATGGCAAAAAGATTATTCACATCCGAGTCCGTCACCGAGGGGCATCCCGATAAGATCTGCGACCAGATCTCCGACGCTGTGCTGGACGCGATTTTGGAGAAGGACCCCAATGGCCGCGTGGCCTGCGAGACCTGCGCGTCTACGGGTCTGATCCACATTATGGGCGAGATCACCACCAACTGCTATGTGGACATCCCCAAGATCGCCCGCCAGGTGGTGCTGGACATCGGCTACGACCGGGCTAAGTACGGCTTCGACGGCCACACCTGCGCCGTTATCACCAACATCGACGAGCAGAGCGGCGACATCGCCCTGGGCGTGGACAAGAGCCTGGAGGCCAAAAACTCCGGCGACGCCGCCCTGGACAACGGCGCCGGCGACCAGGG
>CAVHCH010000060.1:0-12872 GCA_963634265.1 Bacteroidaceae bacterium
CGAGGGTCCACCCGTTCCCATCCCGAACACGGAAGTTAAGCTCGCTTCTGCCCACGATACTTGGCTGGAGACGGCCTGGAAAAATAGGTAGCGCCAACACGCCTTCTTAGCTCAATGGTAGAGCATGCGGCTGTTAACCGCAGGGTTGTAGGTTCGAGCCCTACAGAAGGCGCCATAGAAAAGGATGTGCCGCCATCTATAAAGGTGGCGGCACAATCTTTGTCTGCCTCAGAGATCGATCTATTTGGGCCTTTAGCTCAGTTGGTTAGAGCAGACGGCTCATAACCGTCCGGTCCCGGGTTCGAGTCCCCGAAGGCCCACCACATAGGGGTATAGCTCAGCTGGTAGAGCAGCGGTCTCCAAAACCGCGTGTCGAGAGTTCGAATCTTTCTGCCCCTGCCATTTTATTATTGACAACTCGCGTTGTATTTGCTATACTTAGTAAGCTCGATTGCGACAATAAAGCGCACAATATGGCCAAGTAGTTCAGTTGGTTAGAACGCCAGCCTGTCACGCTGGAGGTCGTGGGTTCGAGCCCCATCTTGGTCGCCATATGCTGCTGTAGCTCAGTAGGTAGAGCGCATCCTTGGTAAGGATGAGGTCGGCGGTTCGAATCCGCCCAGCAGCTCCAAAAAGTCCTGTTCCCTTTGGGAAGCAGGACTTTTTTGCGCTTTGCCCCCGGGATCGCTGCTCTTTTCCGCCTTGGCATGGACGGGGGCGTGCCGTTTGTGGTATAATACTTTTGCGCTTGCAGAAGGGAGGAGCATTGCCATGCTGAAACAAATTAGGTTTATTGTTACTTATGAAAATAATGTGTTTAGCGGACAAGCGCAATATCTGAAAGACGAACATTCTTTTTTCTATGATCTGTGGAACGATGTAAATTTTTCAATTTTAATTGGGCAAGGCTACAACAGTTTAGATATTGAATTAGAAACTGGCCGTGTGCTTCAAGTGACAGGGTTAAACCCCAACTACAACTGGATCGAAAAGGAGTTGGTAACTCCTGTATTCAAGCAAGGAATCTTAACCGTTTCGTTTGATGAAAAGCACCAAGAAGGTACTGGTATACAATATGCAACCGATTGGAAAACATATTTCAACTATAAAACGGGGTGGGTTTGCATTGGCGATCCAGACTGCAACACGGGAAGCAAGTGTGTGGAGTTTGCCAAAAATTCCGTCGCAGTGATTGATAACGGGCAGCTTTCCTCGATATGGATAAGGCCGCAATTCGTTTGAGGATATTCTATTGCGCACACAGTGCGTTCTCTGATGAAATGTGGAATGTCTGATATACCACCCCCATCAATTTTCTCAAATTAGGCGGCCCCATTCCCTGTGCCCGGCGGCGCTATTCCGAAAAAACCATGCTTTACCCGGCCTGCCATTCATGGTATACTGAATATAGCAAAGTGAAAAGGAGGGCGCGGCATGAAGCTCTATTTTAAGCAGCGGATGTTTTCCTGGTTCGACAGCTACGACATTTACCACAGGACGGACGCGGAGGAGAACGGGCCGGTGGCGTTTACCGTGGAGGGGAAGCTCTCCTGGGGGCACTGCCTGCACATTTTGGACCCCATGGGGCAGCACATTGCCACGGTGAAGCAGCAGGTGCTCACCTTTTTGCCCAAGTTCGACCTGTATGTGGGCGAGCGGTGCGTGGGGACCATCCGCAAGGAGTTCACCCTGTTTCGGCCGGAGTTCAGCATAGATTTCAACGGCTGGCGGGTGGAGGGCAGCTTTTGGGAGTGGGACTACACCATTTTGGACGGCCAGGGCCGGGCCGTGGCTACCGTGTCCAAGGAGCTGTTTCACTGGACGGACACCTATGTCATTGATGTGGCCCGGGAGGAGGACGCCCTGTGCGCTTTGATGGTGGTGCTGGCCATCGACGCGGAGAAGTGCTCCCGCAACTAAAGGGGCGAACGCGAATTTTTTACATACAAAGAGGGAAGCGGATTCGTCCGCTTCCCTCGATTGATTTTGTCTTGGGATCAATACCGTGTCCCGATCTTGCTGAAGGCGAGGATGATGCAGTCCACGCCCAGGAGGAAGAGATAGATGCTGATGACCACGCGCAGGGACAGCAGCGAGAACCACGGGTCCAGGATCATCATTGCCCCCAGTACCAGGCCCAGGATGTTCAAAATCAGCGTGAAGTAATAGGTAAACTCTCCGGCAAAGAAGCGTATCTTATTCAGATTCGCCAGCCGGGAGATGCAGTGGGCGATGAACCACAGCGGGAACAGGAAGGACAGAACCAGCTTTCCCGCGTTGGGGTACACCAGCAGCATCACGCCGACCATGACGCTCAGCGTGCCCGAGAGCAGGGCGACGATGGGGCCGAAGCCGGTAAACCGCGACACCTTGACATAGAGCAAAATATCCGCCACGCCCATGATAATGGCAACGATGCCGTAGGCCACGATGAATCCCGTCAGGGCGCTGTCGGGCCGCGCCAGGGTGAAGACGCCCAGCAGAACCAGGAGGACGCCCTCTATAAACTCAAACCAGTTGAATCCAGACCACTTTTTCATTGGATGCTGCCTCCTTCGTTTAGAATCTCCATGAACTCCTCGCCGGTGATGGTCTCCTTTTCATAGAGGAACTGCGCCAGCTCGTCCAGCTTTTGGCGGTTGTCCGTCAAAATTTTCCGGGCCTTTTCGTGCTGGGCCTTGACCAGGGCCACCACCTTTTCGTCAATGCGCTTTTGGGTGTCGGCAGCGCAGGCCAGGGAGGTGTCGCCGCCCAGATACTGGTTCGTGACCGTCTCCATAGCCACCATGTCGAACTCCTCGCTCATGCCGTAGCGGGTGATCATGGCCCGGGCCAGCTTGGTGGCCTGCTCGATGTCGTTGGAGGCGCCGGTGGTGATCTCGCCGAACACCACTTCCTCGGCGGCGCGGCCACCGGTAAAGGTGGCGATTTTGTTTTCAATTTCCTGCTTGGTCATGAGATACTTGTCGCCGGTGTCCACCTGCATGGTGTAGCCCAGCGCGCCGGAGGTGCGGGGAATGATGGTAATTTTCTGCACCGGGGCGGAGTGGGTCTGCAGGGCGGCCACCAGGGCGTGGCCGATCTCGTGATAGGCCACCACCCGCTTCTCCTGGTCGGAGAGGACGGCGCTTTTCTTCTGATACCCGGCGATGACCACCTCGATGCTCTCCTCCAGGTCGGCCTCGGTGACGATGACGCGGCCATTGCGCACGGCGCGCAGGGCAGCCTCGTTGATGATATTCGCCAGCTCCGCGCCGGAGGCCCCGGCGGCCATGCGGGCGATGGTGTGGAAGTCCACATCCTCGGCGGTCTTGATCTTCTTGGCGTGGACCTTCAAAATAGCCTCCCGGCCCGCCAGGTCCGGAAGCTCCACGGGAACCCGGCGGTCAAAGCGGCCGGGACGGGTCAGGGCGGGGTCCAGGGACTCGGGGCGGTTGGTAGCGGCCAGGATGATGACCCCGGCGTTGCCCTCGAAGCCGTCCATCTCCGTGAGGAGCTGGTTCAAGGTCTGCTCCCGCTCGTCGTTGCCGCCCATATTGCCGCCGCTGCGCTTTTGGCCGATGGCGTCGATCTCGTCGATAAACACGATGCAGGGGGCCTTTTCCTTGGCCTGGCTGAACAGATCGCGGACCTTGCTGGCGCCCATACCCACGAACATCTCCACGAACTCCGACCCGGAGATGGAGAAAAACGGCACATTGGCCTCGCCTGCCACGGCCTTAGCCAGCATGGTCTTGCCGGTGCCCGGAGGGCCCACCAGCAGCAGGCCCTTGGGCATGGAGGCCCCGGCCTCGGTGTATTTCTGGGGATTGTGCAGGTAGTCCACGATCTCCTGCAAATTCTCCTTGGCCTCGTCCTCCCCGGCCACATCGGCGAAGCGGATGCCCTTGGTGGACTGCACATAGACCCGGGCGTTGGACTTGCCCGCGCCGCCGAACATCAGGGAGTTCTTGCCCCCGGCCTGCTCCATGAGCTTCTTGCTCATGTACTGGCCGATGCCGATAAAGATCAGCAGCGGCAGAACGATGCTCAGGAAGAAGGACAGCAGGGGCGATGTGGTCTGCTGCACCTCCTTGGTGAAGGTGGCCCCGGCCTCATAGAGCCGCTGGGTCAGGGTGGGGTCGTCCATGGCCCCGGTGGTGTAGACGGTGCCGTCCGACTTCCCGGTGAAAACGATCTGATCGCTCTCCACCTGTACCTTGTCGATGTCCTTCTCCTCGATCATGCGCATGAAGGTGCCGTAGTCCACCTCCGTGACCTGGTTGCGCGCCATCAGCGGCGCCACCAGGAGGTTAAAGACCAGGATCACCAGCAGGATGATCCCGTAGTAATAGAGCAGCGGTTTCTTGGGGGATTTGACTTCTTTCATTGGTACATCTCCTTTTGTTAGTGTAGCACTTGGAAGCCCATAATGACCACGCCCAGCACCACCAGGACGATGCCCGTGGCGCGGTTGAGGGTCTTGGGCTGGGCCTTGTTGGCGAACACCGCCGCGATCCGGGCCCACACCAGGGTGAACACGATGCACAGCACCCAGGTGAGCACATCCGGCATCCCGCCGATGGCGAAGTGGGACACGGACCCGGTGAGGGCGGTGAAGGTCATGATGAACACGCTGGTGCCCACGGCGGTTTTTAGCTCGTAGCCCATGACGCTGGTGAGGATCAGCAGCATCATCATGCCGCCGCCTGCGCCGATAAAGCCGCAGATGAAGCCGATAGCCACGCCACAGATAATGGACTGGACCACCCGCTTTTTCGCGCTGACGGCGGCCATGGCTTCCTTGGTGGTCATCACCGGGCGCACGATGAATTTAATGCCCAGCAGAAAGGTCATGAACACCGAGAACCCGCCCATAGTAGTGGGGGGCACCAGGCTCGCCACATAGCTGCCCACCACCGTAAAGATGAGGACGCTGACCATCATAATAAGGCCGTTTTTCACATCCAGGTTCTTGTTTTTGTGGTAGGTATAGGCGGACACGGCGCTGGCCAGCACATCCGACGAAAGGGCGATGCCCACGGCCATGTAGGGGTCCATGCCCAGGAAGGTGATGAGCATGGGGCTGATGACCGCGGCGGCGCTCATGCCCGCAAAGCCCGTGCCCAGACCCGCGCCCATGCCCGCGAAAAAGGTGACCAGGACGGTGAGGAGGATCTGCATGGCCTCAGCCCCTCCCCTCTAAAATGGCGTCGAGGTTTTCGTTGATGCGGTGCATGACGGCGGCAAAGGCCCGGCGGGTGGCTTCGTCGGTGTTGGCAAAAAGCCGCTCCAGGAAAGCCTCCTGCATCTGTCGCCCCCGATGGAGGACCGGCTGGGCCTTTTCGGTGCAGAAAAGCTCCGTCTTGCGGCGGTCTCCCGGGGCGGGCCGGCGGGTCAGATACCCCTCCTGCACCAGCCGCTCCACATGGACGGAGATCAAGTTGGCCTTGATGTGCCGCAGCTCCACGATCTCGCTGGCGGTCTTGTAGGCGGGGTTGTTGCCCAGGAACATGAGGATGTCAAAGGCCGTCTGCGGCAGGTCCAGCTCCCGGCAAAGGGGCTTGCAGGCCGCGCCGTAGGCCAGGGAAATTTTCCGGGGAATGTCAATATTCAGCTCCAAAATACTTCACCTCTGAAAAGTCCAAATACGAATAGTTCAATTTTGAAGTAATATAGCATAGTACCGCACGAATGTCAACAGGGAAAGTGTAAAAAAAGGCTGTCGATAAAGTGGTAAGATTTATGATAACGGTAAGGAAGGGAGTGTGAGGGAAACCCAAGAAGGGTGTCCCTCACCATTGAAATCAGTAGTTTTTGAAACTTTTCAAAGTTTCAAAAACTTTTTCAGCGTGTCGAAAAGACTTTTTCGACACGCTGAAAAAGGCAGCCACGAGGGCTGCCTTTTGGCGATGATAGGCTCCGGCGGGGTCACTCCCCGTCGATGTGGTAGCCACGGCTGCGCAGGGCGGCGAAGATCTCCTGGATGTGGGCCTTGTCCCGGGTCTCCAGGGACAGCTGCACCACGCAGGAGCCGATGGCGGCCCGGGTGTTGCGGCGCTCGTGGTTCACATCCAGCACATTGGCGCCCGTGGAGGACACGACCTCCAGGAAGGTGGCCAGGGCGTGGGGCTGGTCGGGCAGCACCGTGGAGAAGCTCACCGTGCGCCCCTCCTTGGCAAGGCCCCTTGTGAGGATGCGCTCCAGCATGGTCACATCCACATTGCCGCCGGAGAGGAGGGCGCAGACGGTCTTGCCCTCCGTGTTCCCCTTGTGGTACATGGCGGCGGCGATGCCCACGGCACCGGCCCCCTCGGCCACCAGCTTCTGCTTCTCCAGCACCGTCAGAATGGCGCTGGCAATTTCACCCTCCGTCACCGTCACCACCTGGTCCACATACTTCTGGCACATGGCGAAGGTCAGGTCGCCGGGGGTCTTGACCTTGATGCCGTCGGCGATGGTGTCCACGCTGGAAAGGGTGATGATCTCGCCCTTTTTCATAGACTCGGCCATGCTGGGGGCTCCGGCGGCCTGCACGCCGATGACCCGGCAGTCCGGCTTGAGCTGCTTCACGGCGTAGGCTATGCCCGAAATGAGCCCGCCGCCGCCAATGGGCACGAAGAGCACATCCACATTCGGCAGCTGCTCCAGGATCTCCAGGCCGATGGTGCCCTGGCCGGCCATAATGTGGTAGTCGTTGAAGGGGTGGATGAAGGTGAGGCCCTGCTCGTCCCGCAGGCGCACGGCCTCGGCGTAGGCGTCGTCGTACACCCCAGGCACCAGCACCACATGGGCGCCGTAGCTGCGGGTGGCCTCGATCTTGGAGATGGGCGCGCCCTCGGGGATGCAGATGGTGGCCTGGATGCCCATGTCCCGGGCGGCGTAGGCCACGCCCTGGGCGTGGTTGCCCGCAGAGCAGGCGATAACGCCCCGGGCCTTCTCGGCGTCAGACAGGGTGGCGATCTTGTAGTAAGCGCCCCGGAGCTTAAAGGCGCCGGTCTTTTGCAGGCAGTCGGCCTTGAGATAGAAGTCGCAGCCGGGGACGATGCCCTTGGTGGGCACCACCGGGGTGCGGTTGATGACGGGGCTCAAAACCCGCTGGGCGTCGCGGAGCATATCTAAGGTGATCATGGTGGTCCTCCCGTTGAAAAAATTGACAGGGGCAGGTCTATAAAATTATCATACGGCTTTGAGCCGGGCCTTGTCAATGCCCCCGGCGGGATTTGGCGCATTGCATAAGGCCGGGGCGGCGGGATTGGTCAAAACTGCTGTGGCAAATGGAACTGTGCGCAACTGACAATTGCTTGCGCCGGGGCGGCGGATGTGGTACTCTATACAGGAAGAAAGGGGAGAAAACCATGGAAACGAAAGAAGTGATCCGCACTCTGCGTACCCGGGCGGGACTGTCCCAGGAGGAGCTGGCGGAGAAAACCTATGTGACCCGGCAGGCGGTGTCCCGCTGGGAAAACGGCGACAGTGTGCCCGGCCCGGAGACGCTGAAGCTGCTGTCGGAGCTGTTCAATGTGTCCATCAACACGCTTTTAGGTGCGCCCAAGCCTCTTATATGCCAGTGCTGCGGTATGCCCCTGGAGGATGAGATCATCAGCCGGGAGGTGAGCGGCGCATTCAACGAGGACTACTGCCAGTGGTGCTACACCGGCGGGAAATTCACCTACACCCGCATGGAGGACCTGGTGGACTTCTGCGTGGAGCACTTCGCCGGAGAAGCCTGCCCCCCGGACCAAATGCGCGCCGCCATGAACAGCAAGCTGCCCAAGCTAAAGTATTGGCGGGAAAAGGCAGGCGAATGAGTTTTCTATAAATTTGTACAAAAACAAGAAAAACACTTTCTATTTTCCGCCTTTTATGGTATGCTGTACCAAACAACCGCTGATTTTGCGGCTGAAAAAAGGAGGGACAGACACCATGAAGAAGCAACCGGTATTGGTATTTTTAGCCGTGCTGGTGGCCGGCATCGTGTATGTGGCCGCCACGGAGGACTTCCTGGCGTTTGGCGAAAACAGCAGCGCGGCCCACGCGGTCCTCTACGGCGCGGCGGCCATTTGCGCGACCTTGGTTTGGCTGCACAAGAAGGACTGACACTTTATAGAATACAAAAAAACGCAGATTTCCCGGGAAAAGGAAACCTGCGTTTTTATTTTATCTCACACCTCAACAGCGGCGTCCTCTGCGGCCACGCGCTCCGGCGTGGGGGCGTTAAAGGGCTGGGTCAGCACCTCGGGCTTTCGCAGGATGCGGCGGAAGTCGTGGCAGAAGGCCGCGTATTCGTACCCGGTGCAGATGCGCTCGTCCATGACGATGCCCAGGGGCATCATTTTGCGGCTCAGGTCCCCGGCCATGTAGTTGGGCACGGGCTTACCCATGCACACAAAGACGCTGGTGGTGCCGAACTCGTAGCAGTGGTGGTGGATGTAGCTGGTCTTGATGGAGGCCAGGTTGGTGATAAAGAGGCTGGTGTGGAAGGGGGAGAGGTCGATGACCTTTCGGGGCAGCAGGCCGTGCTTATCCAGAAAATAGGCCAGGCCCACCACGAACCGGGGCAGCCCCGGCACGGAGAACATGAACCGGGCAAAGTGGTCGGTGCTGTTGCTCTGGGCCGTCTCCCGGTTGGCGGCGATGACGGTCTTGATCTTCTCGTTCACCGTGAACACCGTGTCCTCCGGCTCCAGGTAGATCTTCAGCGTGGTCTCGCTGGGGGAGCCGTCCGCCAGCTTCTTCATAATGACGAAGGACACGCAGAAGTGGTTGCGCTTGTAAATTTTGCGGTTCATCACAAAATAGTTCAGCTTGGGATTTTCCAGCGTGGCCTTGTAGTAGGCGGAGATGATGACGCTCATGTGGTTCAGCCGCACGCCGGCGCGGCGCTGGTCGCGGATGAAAGCCTTGATAACCTCCTCGTCGATGTTCTCCGTGATGGTGTTCCAGGCGTCGTAGCGCTTGGGCATGATGTAAGGGATGGCCGCCACCAGGGGCGGCAGGTCTTTCACGCGGGTTCCGTCGGGACGCATAGTCAGTCCCCCTTTCCGAATTCTTAACTCCAGTATACAGGGAAAATGTGGGAATGGCAACAGGTTTCTACAATTTTTCGCCCATTCGTCGGGCAAAGCGCAGCACATTCCCCGCCGTAAACGCCAGGTGCGTCCGGGCCAGGGGCAGGGCCTCCTCCAAAGGCATGGGCGCGGGATTGATGGGGAAAATGGCGGTGACGCCCGCGTCGTAGGCGGCCTCCATGCCCGTCTCGCTGGCCCCCACCAGGGCCGCCACGGGCACGCCCAGGGTCTTGGCTCGCCGGGCCACGCCGATGACCACCTTGCCCCGGAGGCTCTGGCTGTCCAGCCGCCCCTCCCCGGTGATGACCAGGGTGGCGTCCGCCGCCAGACGGTCAAAGTCCGTTAGGTCCAGCACCGTCTCAATGCCCATTTGCAGCCTCGCCCCCAAAAAGGCCACGCTGCCCGCGCCGAAGCCCCCCGCCGCTCCGCCCCCGGGCAGGGTCAGCAGGGAGAGCCCCAGGTCCCTTTCGATAACGGCGGCCAGGTGCATAAGCCCCTCATCCAGCAGCCGGACGGTGGCCCCGTCCGCGCCCTTTTGGGGCCCGAACACCGCCGCCGCGCCGCTCTCGCCGCACAGAGGATTGTCAATGTCGCACATGGCCGTGACCTGGGCCTGACGCAAGGCGGGCAAAAGGCCGTCTGTGCGGATGTGGGCGATACGGTGGAGCGTCCCGCCCACGGGCAGGAAGGCTTGGCCGTTTTCATCCAAAAATTCCACGCCCAGGGCCGCCGCCGCGCCGCAGCCGCCGTCGTTGGTGGCGCTGCCGCCCAGGCCCAGGATGATGCGCTTTGCCCCGCGCCCCAGGGCGTGGGCGATCAGCTGGCCTACGCCGTAGGTGGTGGCGTCGGCCACCCGGCGGTCGTCCCCCACCAGGGGCAGCCCCGCCGCCGCGGCCATCTCAATGACGGCGGTTTGCCCGTCCGGCAAAAGTCCATAGTGGGCGGTGATGGCCCGCCCATAGGGATCCCGACAGGCCACAGCCACCTTTTCCCCGCCCAGGGCGGTGAGAAAGGCGTCCACCGTACCCTCGCCGCCGTCGGCCACGGGGATGGCGCACACCCGCGCCCCCGGGTCCAGGCGGTCTATTTCCCGGGCAATAATGCCGCAGATCTCCGCCGAGGACAGGCAGCCCTTGAAGGAGTCGGGGATCAGCACATATTTACGCATGATAAGCCCTCCTGTGCAAAAAATTCAGTGTCCCAGCCGGTCCCGATGGCGGTTATACACAAACATTCCAATGCCCGCGCCGCAGATGAGCACATAGCCCACCACGCTCCAGCCGTCGGGTATCTGCCGGAAGAAGATGTACCCCAGGGCGGCGGCAAAGAGAATTTGAGAGTAGTCGTAGACGCTGATTTCCTTGGCCGGGGCGCAGAGGTAGGCGCAGGTGATGCCGAACTGCCCGATGCAGGCGGCGGCGCCGCACAAAAGCAGCATCAGAAGCTGGTGGCCCGTGAGCCGCACGGGGCTCAGCAGGAAAAACGGCAGCGTCAGCAGCGTGGAAAACAGGGAGAAGTAGAACACGATGCGCAGGCTGTTCTCGCCCCGAGAGCCCAGCTTGCGCACGAAGGTGTAGGCCAGCCCCGCCGCCGCGCCGCTGATGAACCCCGCCAGGGACGGCACGAAGGGCACCCCCTCGAACCCGGGCTTGATGATGAGCACGCTGCCCAGCAGCGCCGTCAGCACCCCCGCGATCTGCACGGCGGTGGGCCGCTCCTTCAGCAGGAAAATGGAGAAAATAATGGCGAAAAAGGGCGAGAGCTTGTTGAGCATATTGGCATCCGCCAGCACCAGGTGGTCCACGGCGTAAAAGTTCAGCAGCAGCCCGATGGTGCCGAAAACCGCCCGCCCGGCCAAAAACGGCCAGTTGCCCTTCCCCGGCTTCAGGGGCACCCGCTTCGCGGCCAGCAGCGCGCTCACCAGCAGCAGGGCCACAAAGTTGCGGAAAAAGGCCTTCTCCGCCGTGGGCACATCCCCGGCCAGGCGAATGAACACCGTCATCATGGAAAAGCCAAAGGCCGCAAACAGGATGCACGCGATGCCCTTGGTGCGCTGGGAAATTTTTCTCATGGAAATCAGGCTCCTTTAGATTTTAAGCAGGAAAATAAGCAGAAAAAGCACCCCCGGCGGGATGCTTCTGCGTGTTGAAAAAGCCTCGCAGAGTTTGCCGCCCGCAGGCTGCAAGCCTTTTGTCGGAAAATTCCGAAGGAATTTTCGACAGCCTCAAGCACCCCCGGCGGGATGCTTCTGCGCAGGTTACAATTTTCGCTTTGACAGCGCGGCGGCGGGAGCGTCCACATACTTTTCCAGCACCGTGAACACCAGCACCGTCAGCGCGGCGTTGGGCAGTGGGCAGAACAGTCCCGGGTTCGTCATGGACACCATCAGCATCCCCAGGTAGTATAGACCCGCCATGTAGCAGACCTCCCGGTCGTGCAGCAGCAGCCGCAGCCGGTCCGCCAGCAGCAGGGCGTAGGCCGTTACACCCACGATGCCCATGCTGCCCATGACCTGCAAAACGGCGTTGTGGTAAAACACCATGCTCCCGGGCACCCCGGCAAAAAGGTCAGTGTTTTTCTGGTTGCCCAGGCCGATGCCCAGCAGCGGGTGATTAAAAAAGTCCGCAAAGCCCCGGTCCAGCAGCAGCCAGCGCCTCTCTTCAGGGCTGATAAAGTGATCCGGGTCGCCCCGGGCGCCGAAGAACATATCGTACACCTGGGAGCCGAACAGGCCCATGGCCACCGTCACGGCCATCACGATGGCTAAAAACACCCACAGGGACAGATACCCCCGCTTCACCAGGTAGATAAAGCCCAGCAGCACCATCACCGCCCCGAAAAGCAGGGCGCTGCGGCTGCCCGAGAAGAACATGGCCGCGCACCACAGAAAGACCGTGGCTAAATGCCGCCGGTCCCGCCCGGCCATGTAAAACACCGCCGGCAGGGTGGAGACCAAAATGGTGGCGGCAAAGTTGCGGTAGGAGATGCCCGGCAGCTCCCAGCACCTGGCAAACTCCGCCCAGTGGTGCAGGTAGTAGCACCCCACGGCCAGCACCATCGCCAGGCCCAGGGTGTAGAGCATCTGCATCAGGCGGTAGAGCAGGTCGTAGCTCCGGGGCGTCTCCAGCTCCGAGCGCAGCAGCAGATAGGTAGCCAGCAGCCCCGCCCCCAGGCCCAAAGCGTAGTAAATGGACAGGGGAGAGAAGTACTGCGCCGCCGGGATGAAGCCCACGCCGCCCAGTATCGTGGCGATGGACACCGCCCCCAGCCCCCGAATGCTGCACCCGGCCACCAGGGGCTTCTTCCACCGCACCAGATGCACGATCAGCCCGCCGATGATGAGGGCCGCCAGAGGCGCACAGGGAAGGAAAACGGACAGGTCGTCATATTGCAGGGTGGACAGCAGAAATATCAGCAAAAAAGGCAACGCCGCCGCCAGAATATCCCGGCAGAACAGGAGCATCCAGGCGCACAGCACCGCCAGCGCCACCGTGGAGGGGACCACATTTCTCGTCACCATAGACACCGCCGTCACCGCCAGCATCACGGCAAAGTAGAGGTTGGTGCCCCAAAAATATTCGGTTTTCTCCGTCACACGGCCCCCAAAGGAGCCGGAAGATGATTGCGTCATAAAACAGTGAATTCTCACTTTCAAGGGCCGCAGGCCCACATATAATAAAGTACCGCATCCGATCGGAAAGCCACTCTACCATAGCATTTTGCGGGCAAAAAGTCAACAGTGTGTCGAAAAAGTCATTCCGCCCGCCTGTAGGACTACAATACATATTGGACAAGAGAAAAAAGATATGAGGAATAGGGTCT
>CAVHCH010000061.1:0-22855 GCA_963634265.1 Bacteroidaceae bacterium
GCGCCGGGCAGCTTCTTCATTTCCTTCACGCCGCCCAGGTACTTCTCCAGCTTCTCGATCTCGCCCAGGTGCTTGATAACTTCCTTCTTGGGCAGCATATCGAAGGTGCCGTCAGCCTGCATGGTCTTCAGCTGGTTCAGACGGTCCACACGGGTACGCATGGTCTTGAAGTTGGTCATCATGCCGCCCAGCCAGCGGGCATTGACATAGTACATATTGCAGCGCAGGGCCTCGTCCTTGATAGCCTCCTGGGCCTGCTTCTTAGTGCCCACGAACAGCAGGCTCTGGCCGGACTCGCTGAGCTCACGCACGAAGTTGTAAGCCTCCTCCAGCTTCTTCACGGTCTTCTGCAGGTCGATGATGTAGATCCCGTTGCGCTCGGTGTAAATGTAGGGAGCCATCTTGGGGTTCCAGCGGCGGGTCTGGTGACCGAAGTGTACGCCGGCCTCCAGCAGAGCCTTCATGGAAACAACATTCTGATTTGCCATTTTGATTCGTTCTCCTTTGAAATTTAGTTTTACCCTCCAGGCTTTTCCTCCCCCCGGCCAACCGTTTTGGCACCGACCGAGAGTCCAAACCTGTGCGGAATGCTGAAATATAATACCACATACAAATATAAATTGCAAGTGGTTTTTTCTTGATTTTCTCTATTTTCTGCGGTTTTTTCCGCCTTATCCCCAGCGGCGGCGCTTTCTGTCCGGCGGCCCCTCCGGGCGGCGGAAGGGTTTGTCGATGAGAATGATGTCGTCCCCGAATTTCTGCACGCAGTCCCAGGGTATGTAGTAGTCCTCCCCCCTGCCGAACAGGCCGAAAAACCGGCACGGGCCGAACACGATCAGCGCCCGCACTTCTCCCTCCGGCAGCTTCACCTCCACATCTCCCACGCAGCCCAGGCGGCAGCCGTCGCAGAGGTTGATGACCTCCTTGCGCCGCAGTTGTGTAAAACGATTCAGCATAGCAACCACCCCTTGGGGCATTTTATGTCCCCCAAGGCAGAATTGTGCCAGTCCCATGAAAAACGGGCAGACACCGAAGCTCGTGTCTGCCCGCCGGGCTTATTTCTTTTCGTGGCAACCGCTGCACGATTGGCAGTTACCGCCGCAGCCGCCCTTTTTGCTTTTCAGCAAATGGACCAGGGCTACGCCTGCACCCACCAGAATCGCCGCCAAAGCGATCCAATCCATTGCACTCATAGCTTTCGCCTCACTTTTTCTTGCCGCCGTGGGTGGCCTTCATGCGCTTTTCGTGGTTGAGAATGGTCTTGCGGATGCGCAGATTCTCCGGCGTGACCTCCAGCAGCTCGTCGTCCGCCAGGAACTCCAGGCACTGCTCCAGGCTCATCCTCCGGGGCGGCACCAGGCGCAGCGCGTCGTCGGAGCCGGAGGCGCGGGTGTTGGTCTGCTGCTTTTTCTTGCAGACATTCACGGTGATGTCCTCCTGCTTGGGGGACACGCCCACCACCATGCCCTCGTACACCTTCACGCCTGCGCCGATAAACAGCGTCCCGCGCTCCTGGGCGTTAAAGAGGCCGTAGGTGATGGATTCGCCGGTCTCAAAGGACACCAGGGACCCGGTGTTGCGGCGGTTCATCTCGCCCTTGTAGGGGGCGTAGCTGTCAAAGACGCTGGCCATGATGCCCTCGCCGCGGGTATCGGTGAGGAACTCGTTGCGGTAGCCGAACAGGCCCCGGGACGGCACCAAAAACTCCACCTTCATGCGGCTGCCCACGGGGGTCATCTCCACTAGGTCGCCCTTGCGCGCACCGATCTTCTCGATGACCGCGCCCACGGACTCGCTGGGCACATCCACCACCAGGCGCTCGATAGGCTCGCACTTCTTGCCGTCGATGGTCTGATACAGCACACGGGGGGGCGATACCTGGAACTCATACCCCTCCCGGCGCATGGTCTCGATCAAAATGGACAGGCTCATTTCGCCGCGCCCCGCCACATTGAAGGCGTCCATAGCCCCGGGGATCTCGGACACCCGCAGGGACACATCCTTCAGCGTCTCCCGGAACAGCCGCTCCCGCAGCTGGCGGGAGGTGACGAACTTGCCCTCCCGGCCCGCAAAGGGCGAGTCGTTGATGGAGAAGGTCATCTCCATAGTGGGCGCGGAAATTTTCACAAAGGGCAGCGGCTCCACGGCACCGGGGTCGCAGATGGTGTCGCCGATGGTGATGTCGCCGATGCCGCTGAGAGCGATGATGTTGCCCGCAGTGGACACCGTAACAGGCTTCTTCCCCAGGCCCTCAAACTCGTACAGGCTCACGGCCTTGGCCTTCTTGGCCGGGGCGTCGGGGTCGTGGTAGTTGCACACGGCGATCTCCTGGTTCTGCTTCAGGGTGCCCCGCTCGATGCGCCCGATGGCGATGCGGCCCACGAACTCATTATAATCAATGGCGGACACCAGCATCTGGAACGGCTCGTCCACATTGGCCTCCGGCGCGGGGATATACTCCAAAATGGTGTCAAACAGCGGCTTTAAGTCCGTGCCGGGCACATCGGGAGAATAGGACGCAATGCCCTGCCGGGCAGAGCAGAACAGCATGGGAGAGTCCAGCTGCTCCTCCGTGGCATCCAGGTCCAGCAGCAGCTCCAGCACCTCGTCCACCACCTCGTGGATGCGCTGGTCGGGCCGGTCGATCTTGTTCACCACCACGATGACCCGGTGGCCCAGCTCCAAAGCGCGGCTGAGCACGAAGCGGGTCTGGGGCATGGGGCCCTCAGCGGCGTCTACCAGCAGGATAACGCCGTTGACCATCTTCAAAATACGCTCCACCTCGCCGCCGAAATCGGCGTGGCCCGGGGTGTCAACAATGTTGATCTTCGTGTCGCCGTAGCGGATGGCGGTGTTCTTGGCCAGGATGGTGATACCCCGCTCCCGCTCCAGGTCGTTGGAGTCCATGACCCGGTCCACGGTCTCCTGGTTCTCCCGGTACACGCCGCCCTGCTTGAGCATTTCGTCCACCAGGGTGGTCTTGCCGTGGTCAACATGGGCGATAATGGCAACATTTCTCAGTTTTTCGTTCTGCAATGATAAAAGCCCCTTTCTCATGGCTGGATTCTGTATCTCCGTGCAGTTTTCCGCACTAACCTTTGTATTATATGCTCTTATAAAGGAGAATGCAAGGGCTTTTCCGCATTTTTCGCAGCATCCATTGACATTTTCCTTCCCAGCGTGTAAAATAAGAAAGCTAAAATTGTCTCAGTAGCTCAGCCGGATAGAGCGTGCGCCTCCTAAGCGTAAGGTCGGGGGTTCGAATCCCTTCTGGGACGCCAAATGCAGCATCCACCCCAAAAGCCCCGATCCCATCGGGGCTTTCCCTTTTCACCGCCCAGTGCAGCAGTAGCTTTCCCCGTTAGAAAGCCACCCGTTAGTCCCCTCAAATTCCCCGCAAAAAAATGCAGCAAATTAGAAAACGCCTATTGAAATAAATAGAAATATGCGTTACAATGTGCTCAAATTAAAAGTCCCCCCTACAGCAGGCTGCCCCCGGGCGGTTTTTCAAATCCCCGGAGGTTAGCCCGCTCTAACCCTCACTACCGCAACAGAAAGCGAGGTCTGCCAATGAAATATAAAATCGAGAAAAACACCGTCCAGGAGACCCTGGTCATCCCCCTGTACGGCCGGAAAAAGTGTTCCGAGCTCTACCCGAACCTCTTCCGGGACGAGACGGCCCTGCGCCTGATGGACCGCATCGACTACGACTTCTCCGCCCTGGAGAAAAAGTCCGCCAGCCTCATGCAGCGCTTCGGCTTCCTGGAGGCGGCCATGCGCCAGACCGACCTGGCCTACGAGGTCCGGGACTACTTAAAATCCCACCCCCACGCCGCCGTGGTGAACCTGGGCTGCGGCCTGGACAACACCGGCCGCGCCTGCGACAACGGCACCTGCAAAATTTACAACCTGGACTTCCCCGGTGTTATCGCCGTGCGCGACGAGCTCCTGCCCCCGGGCGACCGGGAGGAGAACATTCCCTGCAACCTCAACGACACCGCCTGGTTTTCCAAGATCGACGCCTCCGGCGGCGCGATATTCTTTGCCGCAGGCGTGTTCTACTATTTTCTGAAGGACCAGGTCCGCGCCCTGGTCTGTGCCATGGCCGACGCCTTTCCCGGCGGCGCCCTGGTCTTTGACGCCGCCAACCAAAAGGCGGTGAAGCTGATGCTGAAAACCTGGATCAAGGACGCGGAGATCCAGGATGTAGGCGCGTATTTCGCCGTGTCGGACGCCGCGCGCGAGCTCTCCACCTGGGACAGCCGCCTGCGGGTCACCAGCCGGGGCTATATGCTGGGCTACAACGACCTGAAAGACCCCTCAGTCAGCGGATTTTTCCGTTTCCTGTCCAAGGTGGGCGACGGCATGATGGCCATGCAGATCGTAAAAATAGAATTGGGAGGCAAACCATGAAACACTTGCATTTTGATGTAGAGACCGACGGTTTTTACGGTGCTTACTGGCCCTGCCCGGGCGGCTCCACCTGCGCCCTTATCGCCATGCTGGGCGACGACCCGGAGGACTATATGGCCCGCTCGGCAGTAAAATGGATCCTGCGCCTGGGCGTGAATGTGCTGACCATGTCCCCGGCCAAAAAGGACTACGGCCACCATAATTATCCTCTGGAGCGCATTGAAACGGCCATCGCCTGGCTGAAAGCCCACGGCAACCGCAAGGTGGGCATCGCCGGGGCCTCCACCACCGGCACCCTGGCCCTGACGGCAGCCTCCCTCTTTCCCGACCTGACCCTGACCATCGCCATGACCCCCAGCGACTTCGTGTGGCAGGGCTTCATGCAGGGCAAGAAGGACGGCTGCAAGGAGTGGCCCATCGAGGGCGAGTCCCTGTTCACCTACCGGGGCCAGCCCCTGCCCTATATGCCCTTCTGCTACCAGCACCCCCAGTATTGGCAGGTGGTGGCCCAGCAGACCAAGGAGACCCACAGTATGCTGGCCTCCAAGAAGCTCTTCGACGATTCCGAGGCCGCCCACCCCATCACGGAGGACGAGTTCATCAAGGTGGAGAACATCCAGGGCTCCCTGCTGCTCATCGGCGCGGAGGACGACCTCCTGTGGGACGCCGCCAAGTACATCCGCCGCATGGAGCAGCGCCTCTCCGAAAAGCCCCACGCCTGCACCGTGGAGGCGGCGGTCTACCCCTACGGCACCCATTTTGTCTTCCCCGAGGGGATGCTCAAGACCATGCTCCCGGTGGGCTCGGCCCTGTTCGTGAAGATGTCCTTCCCCACCTCCAAGCCCTACGCCAAGGAGTGCCGGGACGCTCGGCTGGACATTGACCGCCGTATGCGCAACGCCATCGGCAAATGGAGGTCCTCCACATGAAATACGCCGGAATGCCCGCGGCCATGTGGGCTATCTACGCCGCGTCCTTCCGCCGCCAGCTCACCGCCGTGCTGGGCTACGACGAAGCCGTCGCCCGGGCCATCACCCAAAAAGCCAAGCCCAAGTATAAGGAGATCATCCAGGACCTCCCGGAGTTTGAAAAGGCCGACCGCTTCAAGACGAACCTGGTCAACTGCGCCATGATCGCCGCCTTTATCCTCTCCATGCCCCAGCGCCCCCAGGTGGAGCCCCTGACGGAGTATTACGCCCGGGCCATGATGACCAAGCCCGCCCGCTGGGCCTTCCGCAAAAAGGGCAAGTCCAAGTTCACCGACAAGGACATCGCCTCCATGCAGGCCACCGCCGCCCTGAAAGCCGCCGACCGCAACCCCTACTCCTGGAACATGGACTTCTACCCCTACCCCGACGGCAGCGGCTACGAGGCCCGCTTCACCAAGTGCGGCATCTGCGTGCTGATGCAGAAGCTGGGCCTGTATGACCTGACCCCCGCCCTGTGCCGCCTGGACTACACCATGAGCGAGGCCGGCGGCACCAGCCGCTTCGTCCGGGAATACACCCTGGCCTCCGGCGGCCCCTACTGCGACTGCGGCTATAAAAAGCTGTAAATCTTCCCAATGGACGGTGAAATCCATGAAACGCGCCTACGCCAAGTCCCAATACGCCAAGCTCTACGAGCAATATTGCCGCACCCATTACCCCGCCGAAGCGATGGAAATTTTCCGCCGCGCCGAGGACCATTATCGGGTTTTCCTGCAAGATATGCCCGACCTGGGCGAAAATATGATGGCCAAAAATATGCTGGACTGGTTCACCATCCTGTCCTTTTACGAAGCCAGCGGCCACCGCCTGGACGGCGATGTGCTATTGGCCCTCAAGCGCCGGCAGGCGGAAAAGCTGCGATTCGTGGGCAAGCTGGTAGACGGCAACAAAAGCCGCTGGCCCTACCGCCTGTTCGAGAAGACCTATATCCGCTTCAACAAAATGTGCGCCGCCCACCAGGCCCAGGGCCGGTGGATGGACACCTGGCGGGTGGACATCAACCCCGACCACCGCACCGAGGGCTTCGCCTTCCACCTCACAGGCTGCCCCATCGCCAAGCACGCCAAGGCCCACGGCTACGGTGACCTCCTCCCCTACCTGTGCAAGACCGACCACACCCTGGCCCACCTCATGCACGCCCGCCTCATCCGCACCCAAACCGAGGCCCTGGGCGGCGACCACTGCGACTACTGGTATGTGGGCGATGAAAGCCCCACCCTGGAAAAATACAAGGACCTTCCCGAGATCTGATCCCCCTACCCGCTGCACCCACCCGGATGCGGCGGGCTTTTTTCGCCCTTGACAAACGCAGAATTTTATTTATAATATTCGTTATGTAACGAATATAATCTATGAATCTTCTCCGAAAGGATGTGCTATCATGCCGCCGAAAAACAAATACACCAAGGAGCAGGTCATCCAGGCTGCCGTGCAGGTGGTCCGGGAAAAGGGACTGGACGGTCTCACCGCCAAGACCCTGGCCGCCCAGCTGGGCACCTCCACCCAGCCCATTTTCACCTATTTCGACACCATGGACGCGGTGAAAAAAGCCGTCTACGACGCCGCCCTGGACCTGTATAACCAATACGCCGCCCGGGGCCTCGCCGAAAAGATCCCCTTCTTCGGCCTGGGCATCCAGTACATCCGCTTCGCCCGGGAGGAGCCCCAGCTCTACCGCCTGCTGTTCCTGCGCAGGGAGCCCGCCCAGGGCGTGGACGCCCTCACCGCCATGCAGCAGTCCCAGGAGGCCGTGCGTCCCTCCCTCATGTCCATCTACCGCATCTCCGCCCCGGACGCCGACCGCTACTTCCGGGACCTGTGGCTGGTGGTCCACAGCCTGGCTACCCTCATCGTCACCGGCTGCTGCCCCTACTCGGAAAGAGAGATCGGCCAAATCCTCACCGGCTTCAGCGTCAGCATTTGCAAGTCCATCAAGGAAATCCCCGGCTTCACCACCGGCGACTTTGACCGCGACGCCGTTTTCCGCCGCCTCATCGGCACCCCGGAAACAGACCACCTGGTCGTCTATGTCCACGGCAAGGGCGGCTCGGTGGCAGAGGCGGAGCACTATAAGCCCCTGTTCCCCACCAGCGAAGTTGTGGGCTTCGACTACCAGGCCCAGACCCCCTGGGAGGCCCGGGAGGAGTTTGCCGCCTACTTCGCCCGCCAGCGGCAGCGCTGCCGCCGCCTGACCCTCATTGCCAACAGCATCGGTGCCTTTTTCTCCCTCTCCGCCCTGGACGAGACCCTGGTGGACGAAGCCTACCTCATCTCCCCCGTGGTGGACATGGAAAAGCTGATTCAAAATATGCTGTCCTGGGCAGGCGTCACCGAGCAAGACCTGGCCGAAAAGCAGGAAATTCCCACCGACTTCGGCGAGACCCTCTCCTGGCCCTACCTCACCTATGTCCGCGCCCACCCCATCACCTGGCGCGTCCCCACCCATATCCTCTACGGCGAGCGGGACAATTTGACATCCCCGGAGACCATCTCCGCCTTTGCCCGGCGCATCGGCGCAGGCCTCACCGTCCTACCCGGCGGTGAACACTGGTTCCACACGGAGGAGCAAATGCAGTTTTTGGACGCCTGGCTCATAAAGGAAAAGGAGAACTAAAATGAAAACCTTAAACACCCTCCAAGGCATTTTCAAAGCCGGAAAAATTCTCAGCAAGATCATTTTCATCTGCTGCATCGTAGGCTTCTGCCTCTGCGTCGTCGGGCTGGCAAGCCTGGGCCTGGGGGAGGAAATTCTGCGCATCGGCGGCGTGACCCTGAAAAATATCCTCCCCACCTACGCCGGCATCACCGCCTCCGCCATGTACGCAGCCCTGGCGGCGGGCATTCTTCTCTGCGCCGGGGAGGCCGTGCTCTCCAAATTTGCTGAGCACTACTTCACCCGCGCCCTGGCCGATGGCACCCCCTTCACCCTGGACGGCGCCCGGGAGCTGAAGCGCCTGGGCATCCTGGCCATCTGCCTCCCCCTGGGCACCCAGATGGTAGCCCAAATTCTCCACGAGGTCCTGGCCAAATCCTTGACGGATGTGGGCCCCTTTGCCCTGGATAACACCCCCTCCGCCGCCCTGGGTGTCATGTTCCTGGTGCTGGCCCTGGTCTGCCAATACGGCGCGGAGCTGCACGGCGAGACCCAGGCCACGGAAGAAGTGCAATGAAATTCAAAACCGCCCACGGCTGGTTCCCCATCGCCCCGCTGCAGCGGGCCGGACTTATCCTCTCCGCCTGTCTCCTGGCCATGGCGCTTTTGGTCACGGCCTACCTGACCCCGCCCAAGGACAGCATCGGCAGCTTTCCCTATCTCCCCACCTATTTCTGCGAGACAGACGGCGAGCCCATCCCCGACCAGTCCGGCAACCAGTGCGCCGCCTATGCCTCGGCTTATGTCCTGCGCCACCTGGGCCAAAACACAGACGCCGCGCAGCTCTACCCCGAAATCAAACGCACCCTGGGCTTCGTCTCCGCCCGGAGCGTCACGGCTCTTTTCACCCGCTACGGCCACGCCGCCCGCGCCTATCGCGGCACCATCGACACCCTGAAGCAGCGCCTGACTCAAGGCGTCCCGGTCATCGTCTTTCTCTCCACCCCCACCGACACCCACTATGCAGCCGTGGTGGGCTACGACCCGGGCCATCTCTACCTGGCAGATTCCCTGCCCGAAAATCAAAATGCCCACGACGCCCGCTACAACCGCGTCCTTTCCACCGAAGAATTACAGAACCTTTGGTCCACAAGTCCCCTGCTGCCAAATAACATTTACATCGTCATTGATCCCTAAAAAGGAGCCTCCCCATGCCCAAATTTCTCCCCTACGCCCTGGACTTTGCGGCCCTGGCCCTGCTGTATTTTCTCCTCCTGCGCCCCCGCTGGAAGCGCCGCAGCCGCCCCACGCAGGCAGCCAACACCCTGCTCTTTCTCTACCTCTGCGGGGTGCTGCTGGTGACGCTGATGCCGGTGCTCGCCTCCCTGCCCTTCTGCTTTAGCCATCCCTATGTGCCCATGCACATGGTGCCCTTTGAGGACGCCTTAAACGGGCGCGGCGACTTCCTCCGCCAGATCGTGCTGAATGTGGTCATGACCGTCCCCTTCGGCGTTCTCTATCCCCTCTCCCACCGGGCAGCAGGCAAGCCCTGCTCCCTCCTCCGCTGCCTGCTGGCGACCCTGGCCCTAAGCCTCACCATCGAGCTCCTCCAGCCCCTAATAAACGCCGACCGCAGCGCCGATAGCACCGACCTTATCACCAACACCATCGGTGGCCTGCTCGGCTACGCCCTCTACGCGCTCCTGTTCCGCAAACGCCCCAAAAACACCCATTAAACGCAAAAGCAGCCCGCAGCGGTTCCTCTCCGGTCCCGCCGCAGGCTTTTTTATGCACAGCAAAAGAGCGTCCGCCGAAGCAGACGCTCTTTTTTGTTTGGATTTACCGCTGACCCTTGTCGTAGGGAATGCCCTCCGCCTTGGGTGCGCGGGACTTCTTGGAAGTGAAGGCCAGCACCACCAGGGAGATGATGTAGGGCATCATGTTGTACACCTGGCTGGGGATGTTCAGTGCTCTGAGGAAGTCGAAGCCCGTGTACACATTGGACAGCGCCCGGAACAGGCCGAACAGTAGTGCCGCCAGGGCAATGCGCGTGGGCTTCCACTGGCCGAAGATCATAACGGCCAACGACAGGAAGCCGAAGCCCGCCACGCCGTACTCAAACCGCCACTCGGACACGCCCGCGGTGATGAACACGATACCGCCCAGGCCACCCAGCACGCCGGAGATCAGCACACCGGCCCAGCGCATCTTGTACACGCTGATACCCACGGAGTTGGCCGCCTGAGGATGCTCACCGCAGGCCATGAGGCGCAGACCGAACCGGGTCTTATACAGCAGGATATAGGACACGATCAGCAAAATCAGCGTCACCAGCATGAACCAGCTGAACTCGAAAGAGCCGATGTTCGTCAAGAACGCTCTTCTGGCGCCGGCGAACTGAATGGTGGAGGACACATCATCGGGGTTGGCCGCCGTGTTGATGGCCTTCACGATGACCGTAGCCCCCGCGATACCCAGCATATTCAGCGCCGTACCCACAATGGTTTGGTCCGCCTTAAAGTTGATGCAGGCCACAGCCAGCAGGCTGGAGTAGATCATACCCACCAAAGCCGCCGCCAGCAGCACCACCAGCAGCATCGCAATGGGCGCAGAGTTTGTGGGCATATAGCGCATAGCCAGCGCGCCGCCCAGGGCGCCCATGATCATCACGCCCTCCAGGCCCAGGTTGATAACGCCCGAATGCTCCGAGAAGCAGCCGCCCAGTGCCACCAGGATCAGCACGGAGGCGAAAGTCAGTGTATATTGCAGCAGCAGTACCATTACTGATCGCCTCCTTTCCCGTTGTTCGCATCAGCAGGCGGCGTTTCGCTCTGCTTCTTTTCCTTCAGCGCAGCCTTTTCCTCCCGCTTGCGGATGCCCGCGTTCATGGCGTACTTCATAAACAGCACGAAGCCGCACAGGTAAATGATAAGAGAGGAGATCAGGTCGGAGATCTGCGCGCAGTACATACTCTTATCCACATACGCGCCACCGGCGGTGATATGCTGGATGAAGAAGGAGGCCAGGATGGTCCCGAAGGGATTCAAGCCGCCCAGGAAGGCCGCCGCGATACCGTTAAAGCCCATGCCGGGCACGGAGGAGGTGGAGCACTGCCACTGCTCGTAGCCGGTGAGGTACAGCATCGCCGCGCCCAGACCGGCCAGCGCGCCGGAAATGACCAGGGTGAGGATGATATTTCTCTTCTCGGCCATGCCGCAGTATTTGGCGGCGTTCTTGTTGTTGCCGGTGGCCCGCAGCTCGTAGCCGAAGCGGGTCTTTTCCAGCACGACCCATACCACCACCGCCGCCAGGACGGACAGCGGCAGAGCCAGGCCCACATAGCTGTTGCCGTTAAACAAGCCGCTCAGACCCAGGGAAGGCAGGATGGCCGAAGGATTCTTGTGCGCCAGCACGAAGGTATACGGGCTGGTGGCCTCCTTCACATTGGTCAGCAGCATATTTGTCAGATACAAAACGATCCAGTTGAGCATGATGCCCGAGATGACCTCGTTCACATTGCAGTAGGACTTCAGCAGACCGGAAATGGCGCCCAGCACCATGCCGCCCAGCATCGCCAGCAGCATGCACGGCAGCCAGCCCCAGCCCCAGGCCAGAGCGGCGTACAGGCTCAGCGCCACACCCGCGCAGTACTGGCCCGCCGCGCCGATGTTGAACAGACCCACCTTATAGGCAAACAGGATGGACAGCGCGCACATCAGCAGCGGCGCGGTCTTCACCAGGGTGTTGCCCAGGTACTTGGCCTGGGTGGCGGCCTTGCTGTAATTGAGGAAGTTTTTGATAACGGCCAGAATGGCCTCGCCCGCGCCGGAGGGATTGATGAACAGCAGCACGATAAAGCCGATGAGCAGGCCCAAGAGCACGCACAGCAGCGAAGCCAGCAAGGACTGCACGCCGTTGTTTTTCAGAATGTTCTTTTTCATTCCTTCACCTCGTCTCTCTTGGCGCCGGCCATGTACAGGCCCAGCTCCTCCTGGGTGGTGGACTTGGGATCCAGCTCGCCCACGATCTCGCCCTCGTACATCACCAGGATGCGGTCAGGCACATCCATCACCTCGTCCAGCTCCAGGGACACCAGCAGCACGGCCTTTCCGGCGTCGCGCTGGGCCACCAGCTCCTTGTGGACATTTTCGATGGCGCCCACATCCAGGCCGCGGGTGGGCTGCACCGCCACCAGCAGCTCGGGATCCTTGTCGATCTCCCGGGCCACGATGGCCTTCTGCTGATTGCCGCCGGACATGCTCCGGGCCATGGTGATGGGCCCCTGTCCGCTGCGGATGTCGTATTCATCAATGAGCTTCTCCGCGTACTTGCGGATGTTGTCCCGCCGCAGGAAGCCTGCCTTGCTGGTGAATTCCGGCTCAAAGTACCGCTCCAGCACCAGGTTGTCCTCCAGGGAATAGTCCAGCACCAGGCCGTGCTTGTGCCGGTCCTCGGGAATGTGGGACATACCCAGGATGTTCCGCTTGCGGATAGGCATTTTCGTAATGTCAGTGCCGCACAGAGTCACCTTGCCGCCCGCCACGGGCTCCAGACCCGTGAGGCCGTACACCAGCTCCGTCTGTCCGTTGCCGTCGATGCCGGCGATGCAGACGATCTCGCCCTTGCGCACCTTGAAGCTCACATCGCGTACAGCGTTTTTCTTGTGCATCTTGCTGGCCACGGTCATGTGCTCCACATCCAGCACCACCTCGCCGGGATTTGCAGGCCCCTTCACCACATGGAAGTTCACATCGTGGCCCACCATCATGGCGCTGAGCTGCTCCACGCTGGTATCCTTGGTCTCCACGGTGCCGATGTACTTGCCCTTGCGCAGCACGGTGCAGCGGTCGGACACAGCCATGATCTCGTTGAGCTTGTGGGAAATGAAGAGGATGGACTTCCCCTCCGCGGCGAGATTGCGCATGATCTCCATGAGCTCGTCGATCTCCTGGGGGGTCAGCACGGCGGTAGGCTCGTCGAAAATCAGGATCTCATTTTCCCGGTACAGCATTTTCAGGATCTCGGTGCGCTGCTGCATACCCACGGTGATGTCCTCGATGAGGGCATCGGGGTCGATCTTCAGCCCATAGCGCTCACTGAGCTCCATGACCTTGGTCCGGGCCTCTTTCTTCTGCAAAAAGCCCATCTTCGTGGGCTCCACGCCCATGATGATGTTGTCCAGCACCGTGAAGCACTCCACCAGCTTAAAGTGCTGGTGTACCATGCCGATGCCCAGGGCGTTGGCGTCGTTGGGGTCCTTGATGGACACCTCCACGCCGTCTTTTTTGATGATGCCCTCCTCTGCCTGATACAGGCCGAAAAGCACGCTCATCAGCGTAGATTTACCTGCGCCGTTCTCGCCCAGCAGGGCGTGGATCTCACCCTTCTTCAGTTGAAGCGTGATGTCGTCATTGGCGATGATACCAGGAAACCGTTTTGTGATGTGCAGCATCTCGATTGCATACGGTCTGTCCAAGTTTTCGCCCTCCCTTCCGTTTTCATGGCCCGCCGCTTTTGCACTGTACGGGGACGGAAACCACAATAGATATTGTTATTATACTATACTTTCTCCCATAAAGCAAAGACAATTTATTGAAATTTACCATTTTTCTGCGAAAAATTTCCCTTTCCGCCACTGAGCATTGAAAACCTCTCCCCACGCGAAATATTTTCTCTTCCCAAAACCACGCATTTTCATGCAAAACAATGTCATTGCGAGGGCGCAACGCGCCCGTGGCAATCCGCATCCCCAAAGCCTCCCCTGCGCAAGGGGAAATCGCCGAAGCGCCGCCAGTGGCGGAAGAAGCAAGGCGATTTCAAGGAAGTGCCCCGATTGGCGGCCACGACAGTGGCTGGGAATCGGCTGGCACGACGGTGGGCAGGCTGTCGCGGCTCCGCCGCGACTGAGGGGTCGACTACCGCACTCCTTGTAAAACATCCGTAGGGGCCGATGCCCACATCGGCCCGCTCCCACCGCACCACCAATAATGCGTCCGTAGGGGGCGGCGTCCCCGACGCCCCGCTTCCATCAGCCCCCACAGATCCGTAGGGGAGGGGCTCTGCCCCTCCCGTGGGCGGGGTAGAACCCCGCCCCTGCCCACAGCTTAAAATCGTGTGCCAAACTCGCAATTCAACTCCGTAGGGGGCGGCGTCCCCGATGCCCCGCTTCCATCAGCCCCCACAGATCCGTAGGGGAGGGGCTCTGCCCCGCCCGCCACCCGCCCAATATTCCAAAATTCCCCCAAACGAAAAGAAAGACCGCCGAAGCGGTCTTTCTTTTTGCAGCTTTATGTAGCTTGCGTCATCAGTAATTTCTTACTTGATCTTGCCCTGGTCGTCCAGAGCGATGACAGTAGCGAAGTCGCTGGCAGCCTTGGTGGTGTCATTGCTGACCTTCACGGTGCCGTCGTACATAGCCTTCACCATGGCCTTATAGTCGTCCTGGGTGAAAGCGCCGTCCTTCCACTGGGTGCTCTCCATGGGGATCTGGACATAGTTCAGAGTGGGATCGTCAGCGGACACCAGGCCCAGGACAGCGATCTGACCCTTGTACTTATCCCAGTTGCCATTCACGACGACATCAGTCAGGGTGTCGAAGGTAGCGGGATACAGACCCTTCATAGCGGAGGTAACAGTCAGAGCCTTGTAGCCGTCGATGGTAGCCTGATCGGCGCCCTCACCGGCAGCGTAGTTGGCGATAACGCCAGCCTGGTCCACATCGACGCCGATGACCTTGGCGCCGTCGACCTTCTTGGCAGCGTCAACAGCGGAGGTGTAGATACCGCCGCCGCAGGCGAACACGACCTCAGTGCCGCCGGCATACCAGGTATCCATCACAGCGGTGATGTCGGCATCGCCGAAGAACTGACCGCCATAGATGTAGTTGACCTTAACATCGGTCAGGCTCATGTCAGCAGCAGCAGCGTTCACGCCCTGCACGAAGCCGTAACCATAGCGAACCACAGCGGGAACAGCCATGCCGCCCAGGAAGCCCAGGTTCTTGTAGCCCAGCTTCACAGCAGCGTAACCGGCCATGTAGCCGCACAGCTCTTCCTGATAGATAGCGCAGTACACGTTGCTCATGTCAACGTAGTCAGCCAGGTTCCAGTTGTCGGGGTTGTAGTCATACTCCTCACCCTTGGCAGCCACACCGGCCTCCAGCAGGTCGCCCTTGCCCACGTCCAGCGCGATGAACTTGACGTCCTTGTGCTGGGGAGCAGCCTCGACGATAGCGCCGCCGAAGGCATAGCCGGGCATCACGATGACGTTGTAGCCCTGGTCAACAGCGCTCTCGATCATAGCCACACGGTCAGCGGTGTTGTCGCCGGCGGGCTTGAAGTAGGAGAACTCCACGCTGTTGGCATCTGCGAAAGCCTTGCAGGCCTCGTAGGTGGTCTGGTTGAAGGACTGGTCGGTGATGTCACCGTAGTCGGTGATCATGGCGACCTTATAAGTGGTCTCCGTGGTGTCGCCCTGGTTGTCATTGTTCTGGCTGTCGTCGGTCTTGTTGCCGCAAGCGACCAGAGACAGAGCCATAACCAGAGCCAGGATCATAGCAAGAAACTTCTTCATGGTTATTCTACCTTCCTAAATTTTTTTATTTTCGCGCCTTGCGGCGGGAAAACCATAGTTTCGGCACGAGTGCTTGTTTCCCCCGTGCCCTGTGCATTATAGCAGGGTTTTTCGTCTTTGGCAAGTAAAAACCGCATTTTGCGGGTGAATTGTAAACAAATGTAATCAAAAATTTACACTTTGTTTCTACAAAACGCACAAATGTACCGCACGCAGCGACAGCACAGAGGTCCGTCCCTGTGCTGCCGTGCATTTGTTTATTTCTTTGCCGCCATCTTCACCGCGCTCTCCAGCGCGATCTTCATCATGTTGGTGAAGGTGGTCTGCCGCTCCTCGGGGGTCAGCTCCTCACCGGTCACCAGGTTGTCGGAGATGGAGCAGATGGCCAGCGCCCGCTTGCCGGTATAGGCGGCGGTGCAGTACAGACCGGCGGCCTCCATCTCCACGGCCATGACGCCCATCTTGGCGTAGCGCATGTTGCGCTGTGCGGCGTCATAGAAGGTATCGGAGGAGTACAGGTTGCCCACGGGCATCTTCACACCCAGCTCCTTCGCGCTGTCCACGGCGGCCATCAGCAGGTCGAAATCGCAGATGGGAGCGAAGCTGCCGCCCAGCTCGTACTGGTCGGCGAAATTGGAGTTGGTGCAGGCGCCCTGTCCGGCCACCACGCTGCCCAGCTCCAGGTCGGCCCGCATAGCCCCGGCAGAGCCCACGCGGATGATGTTCTCCACATCGTACTGGGTATACAGCTCATAGGAGTAGATACCGATGGACGGCATACCCATGCCGCTGGCCATCACGGAGACCGGCACACCCTTGTAGGTGCCCGTGTAGCCCTGGACGCCGCGGACATTGTTCACCAGCTTCGGCTCCGTCAGAAAGGTCTCGGCAATAAACTTCGCCCGCAGGGGATCGCCGGGCATCAGTACGGTCTTAGCGAAATCGCCTTTGTTGGCATTATTATGGGGGGTAGACATATTTATATATCCTCCTTTAGTTTTCCATGGCCTTCACGGCCTTCACGATGCGGCTGGTTCCCAGGCGGTCAGCGCCCAGGGCCACGAAGTCCTCCGCGTCCTGCAAGTTGGCAATGCCTCCGGCCGCCTTGATTTTCACATAGGGCGCCACATTTGCCTTAAACAGCGCCACATCCTCCCGGGTCGCGCCGCCTCCGCCGAAGCCGGTGGAGGTCTTGATATACTCCGCGCCGGACTCGGAAACCACCCGGCACATCTCCTTCTTTTCTTCGTCCGTGAGCAGGCAGGTCTCGATGATGACCTTCAGCAGCTTCCCGCCGCAGGCCGCCTTCACCGCCTTGATCTCCTCCAGAACCTTTTCATACAGCCCGTCCTTCACCCAGCCGATGTTGATGACCATGTCGATCTCCGACGCGCCGTTTTTCACCGCGTTCTCGGTCTCAAAGCACTTGGTGGCGGTGGTGCTGTACCCATTGGGGAAGCCGATAACGGTGCAGATGGCGATCTTCCCCGCCACATAGTCCGCCGCCTGCTTGACATAGCTGGCCGGGATGCACACGCTGGCGCAGCCGTACTTCATTCCATCGTCGCAGATGGCGCGGATCTCCTCCCAGGTAGCCCCCTGGCTCAAAAGGGTGTGATCCACCCGCCGGAGAATGTCTTTCACAGTGTCGTTCATGTGTAAATAGCTCTCCTTTCGGTCATTGTAAAATCAGTATACCACAATTTCGTTGCCGCCGCAACCAAATTTATACAGCGTGTCAAAAAAGCCTCGCAGAGTTTGCCGCCCGCAGGCGGCAAAAAATTGAAATCATTTTTCACCGCGACATGCGCGTGGGGAAAAATACCTCTCAGGCTGCCAGTGTGGAATTTTGAGCCAAGGGCTCAAAATTATGCGCGCAGCAGACTGCGAGCCTTTTGTCGGAAAAACCCGGAGGGTTTTTCGACAGTCTCTTTATAGTCCCAAATACGGAACCACCAGCGCCAGCAGCATCACCACCGCCAGCAGCAGGGCAATGCCCATAGCCACATATCTCGTCCACTTGGGTCTCATGCGTTCTCCTCCTCCGTAATAATTCTGCGAATGCTCTTTTCCACCTTCCGCCGCGGGGCCATGATCTCATGGCCGCAGCCCAGGCAGCGGAGCTTGATGTCCATGCCGATGCGCAGCACCAGCCACTCCTTGCTGCCGCAGGGGTGGGTCTTTTTCAGCTCGACTTTATCGTTTAGTTTCAGATCCATTTCCTTCTCCCCCGCCCTTAATCAGGTCCCAGTAGTGTTTGGCCGCCTGCTCCGTCTTGTTGTCGGCGTATTCGTAGTAGGTGGTGTCGCCCAGGCTCTCTGGCAAGTATCTTTGCTTTATATAGTGCTTGGGATATATATGCGGGTACTTGTACGCCTGGGGCTTCTCGCTGCCGGCGCTGTCGGCGTGAACATTTTTTAGATGCCGGGGAATGTCCCCCACCTTCCCCGCCTCAATGTCCTGCATGGCGGCCACAATGGCGTTATGGGACGAATTGGATTTCGGGGCCGTAGCCAGCAGCACCGCCGCCTCCGCCAGAGGAAGCCGCGCCTCGGGCAGCCCCAATTGCACCGCTGCGTCCACACAGGCTTTCGTGATAGCCATAGCCTGGGGATAGGCCAGCCCGATGTCCTCCGACGCAATGACCAAAAGCCGCCTGCACGGAGATAAAAGGTCCCCCGCCACCAGCAGCCGCCCCAGGTAATACACCGCCGCGTCCGGGTCGGACCCCCGGATGGACTTTTGCAGGGCCGAGAGCAGGTCATAGTGGTCGTCCCCCTCCCGGTCGTAGCGCATAGCGCTGTGCTGCGCCACCTGTAAAGCGTCTTCCCTTGTCAGCCGCAGCACCCCGTCCACGGGCTTGGCCGCCCGTCCCAGCAGCTCCACGGCGTTCACGGCCTTGCGCACATCGCCGCCGCAGCCCATGGCAATGGTCATGGGAACCTCCGCTTCCCAAGAGAGAGGCAGCGCACTCTGTTCCTGTACGATGCCCAAAGCCCGCTCCACCGCAGGAACGGTCTCCTCCGCCGTCAGAGGCTTGAACTCAAACACCGTGCTCCGGGAGAGCAGGGCGTTGTACACATAAAAATAGGGGTTCTCCGTAGTGGAAGCCACCAGCGTGATCTTCCCGTTTTCCATATACTCCAGCAGGCTTTGCTGCTGCTTTTTGTTGAAGTATTGTATCTCATCCAGATACAGCAGCGCCCCGTTGGGAGCCACCATGGTCCCCACATCCGCCATGATGTTCTTCACATCCTGGAGCGATGCGGTGGTGGCGTTGAGATGATAGAGGGTCTTGTTGGTTTTCTTGGCAATAATGCCCGCCACGGTGGTCTTGCCCGTGCCGGAGGGGCCGTAGAAGATGAGATTCGTGGCGGTGCCGCTCTCAATGATCCGGCGAAGCATTGCGCCTTCCCCTAAAAGATGCTTCTGCCCCGCCACTTCGTCCAGGGTCTGCGGGCGAATGGCATCGGCCAAAGGCTGCATTTCCATACGATCCCCCCTTTTCATAAGATTTTATCATTATAACACACTGTTCCGGGAATTGCAATTTTCTTTCGCAGCGTTTATAATACCCCTCAAGAGGTGATGTATTTTGAAGAATCCTGCCGAAGTGAACGCCATCATCGCGGAGCTGGAGCGCCTGTACCCGGACGCTCTCTGCTCCCTGGAATATAAAAAGGACTACGAGCTGCTCTTCGCCGTGCGCCTGTCCGCCCAGTGTACCGATGCCCGGGTGAACCAGGTCACCCCCGCCCTTTTCGCACGCTTCCCCACCCTGGAGTCCTTCGCTCAGGCCAGTGAGGCGGAGGTAGGCGAATATGTCCATTCCTGCGGCTTCTGGCGTGCCAAGGCCCACGACCTGGTAGCCTCCGCCCAAATGCTCCTGCAAGATTTCGGCGGCAAGGTGCCGGACAATATGGACGACCTTCTGCGTCTGCCCGGCGTAGGCCGCAAGACCGCGAACCTCATCTTAGGCGATGTTTACGGCCAGGAGGGCTATGTCTGCGACACCCACTGCATCCGCATCACAGGCCGCTTAGGGCTCACCGACGGCAGCAAGGACCCCCTGCGGGTAGAAAAGCAGCTTCGCACCTGCCTGCCCCCGGAAAAGTCCAGTGACTTCTGCCACCGCATGGTCCTCCATGGCCGGGCCGTCTGCACCGCCCGCACCCCCCACTGCGCGGACTGTACTCTCCGCCCTCTGTGCGACACGGGCCGGGCCGCTGAATAGCCTTCCCCGAAAATTTTCAAAAAAAACATTGAAATTTTTCTTTTCCTCCGCTATAATAAACCCACAACGAGTGGCGTTTCTGCGTAAATCCGGTTGCAGAAACGCCCTCTTTATTTTTATCAGCACATCGCGCTGCAGCAATGCGTAAGTCCAGATCATCCCCGGACTTGCGCATTTATTTTTTGGAAAGAAAGGTGAATGATTTTGAACGAAAACAACCAATTCCTGGGCACAGAGCCCGTATCCAAACTCATGGGCCGGTACGCCGTGCCCTGCATCATCTCCCTGCTGGTGGGAGCGCTGTATAACATCGTAGACCAAATTTTCATCGCCAACGCCGCCTATCTCGGCTCCTACGGCAACGCCGCCAACACCGTTGTCTTCCCCCTGACGGTGGTGGCCCTGGCCGTTGCGGTGATGATCGGCGACGGCTGCTGCGCCTTCGTGAGTATGTCCCTGGGCCGCAGCGAGCAGGACGCCGCCCGCCACAGCGTAGGAAACGCCGTGGTACTGTCGGTGGCGGCCAGCCTGGTCCTCACGGCGGTGTATCTCCTTTTTGCCGACGGCATCATCGCCCTTTTCGGCGGCACCGTCAACGCCGAGACCTTCCACCACAGCCAGGAGTATTTCTTCTATATCACCCTGGGCCTCCCCTTTTATATGTTCGGCCAGGCCATGAACCCCGTCATCCGGGCCGACGGCAGCCCCCGGTTTGCCATGGTCTCCACCCTGGCCGGGGCGGTCATCAACATCATCTTAGACCCCATTTTCATCTTCGTTTTCCACTGGGGCATGATGGGTGCCGCGGTAGCCACGGTCATCGGCCAGGTAGTCACCGCCGTCCTGGCCGTGTGGTATCTGCTGCATATGCGCGTCCTCCGGCCCCGGCGGTCCGACTTTGCCCTCTCCCGCCCCCTCTGTGGGCGCATGCTGTCCCTGGGCATCACCAGCTTCCTCTCCCAGATCAGCCTGGTGGCAGCCATGGCGGCCATCAATAATATGCTGCGCAAATACGGCGCCCTGGACCCCATTTTCTCCCAGGAGCAGTACGCCCAGATCCCCATGGCCGTGGTGGGCATCGTCATGAAATTCTTCCAGATCGTCATCTCCATCGTGGTAGGCATGGCCGCCGGGTGCATCCCCATCGTGGGCTACAACATGGGCGCGGAAAAACGCGCCCGGGTCCGCTCCCTTTTCACCCGCCTGCTCCTGGTCGAAGCCCTGGTGGGTGCGGCAGCCCTGCTCATCGCCGAATGTTTCCCCCGCCAGCTCATCGCCATTTTCGGCGCCGCCAACGAGAGCGTTTACTACACGGATTTCGCCGTCCGCGCCTTCCGCATCTACCTGTGCATGATGGTCCTGGCCTGCGTGAATAAGGCCTGCTTCATCTTCCTGCAAGCCGTGGGCAAGGCCCTGCCCTCCACACTGCTTTCCCTGCTGCGTGAGGTGGTGTTCGGCGTGGGCTTTGCGCTGATTTTGCCCCTGTTTTTCGGCCTGAACGGCGTTCTCTACTCCATGCCCGTCTCCGATGTCTTGACTTTTGCCGCCTCAGCGTATATGATTGTTAAAACCTATCGTGAACTAAATGCGGAAGGAGTGCAAAAAATATGAAGAACAGAGTTATTACCATCAGCCGCGAGTTCGGCAGCGGTGGCCGCACCATTGGCCGTAAGGTGGCCGAGAAGCTGGGTATCCCCTGCTACGATTCCGAGCTGATCGAAGAAATGGAGAAGCAGACCGGCTTTGCCGCCGACTATGTGAAGGAGGCCGGCGAATACGCCCCCGGCGGCTTTTTCTCCTCCGCCCTCTCCACCCGGATGTTCGGCCCCACCAATGAGGACATTCTCTGGGCCCACCAGTATAAGGTCATCACCGCCCTGGCCGAGAAAGGCCCCTGCGTCATCGTGGGCCGCTGCGCCGACTATATTTTGCAGGACAAGGCCGACTGCCTGAAGGTTTTCATCCATGCCGACATGAAGTTCCGGGCCGAGCGCATCGTAAAGGAATACGGCGAGCGGGACCAGTCCCCGGAGGAGCGCCTAAAGGATAAGGATAAGCGCCGGGCCGCCTACCACCGCTTCTACACCGACATGAAGTGGGGCCACGCCCAGAACTATCACATCACCCTCAATAGCGGCGTCCTGGGCATTGACAAGTGCGTGGACATCCTGGCCCAGCTTTTCTAAGCGTGGTACTATTTTCCGTTCTGCATCATATACTGCCATGAAAAGAGCGGAAAGGATGATGCAAAGTGGATATGCAGCAGCTCATGCAGCAGGTGAAAAACGACCCCAAAATGGTGCAGCGCGTCATGCAGTCGCCGGACGGGCAAAAGCTCATGCAGATGCTCACCTCCTCCGATAACGGCGCAGGGCTGGACCATGCCGCCGCCAGCGCAGGCAGCGGCAACACCGCCCAAATGGTCGCCATGCTGAAGAAGGTCATGCAGACCCCCGAGGGCGCGGCACTGTTAGACCGCCTGGGCAGTCAGCTCCAGCGGTAAAGGGAGGGGAGCGCCATGTCAGAGCTGCAAGACAAGCTCAATTCCCTCCTGTCCGACCCTGCCGGGATGGCCCAGGTGGTTCAGCTTGCCCAGCAGCTCTCCTCCACCATGGACCCGCCCGCCGCGCCGCCAAACCAGGCCGCCGCGCCCAACCCCGGCCCGCCCCCTGCCCCACCGGGTCAGAGCCCGGCAACCCCCGGCTCCCTCCTGGGCGGCATCGACCTGAATACGGTCTCCAAATTCCTGCCCATGCTCCAGGCCCTCTCGTCGGACCAGAGCCATTCCATGCAGCTGCTGAACGCCCTGCGCCCGTATCTGAAAGAGGAAAAACAGGGCAAGGTAGAGCGCGCCGCCCGCCTGGCCCGGCTCATCACCGTGGGCAAGCGATTCTTAACGGAATGGGAGGGCTGAGGGATGTATAACCGCTACACGCGCAACGATAACGGCGTCTACACCCGCATGCCTCAAAACGACACCCCCCGCGGCGGAAATCCCAATCCCCCGCCCCCGAGTCCCAAACCGCCTCCCGGGCCCAAACCACCCACACCCCC
>CAVHCH010000062.1:0-2208 GCA_963634265.1 Bacteroidaceae bacterium
AAACGGCGGGAGGGGCGGTAGATCAGCAGCGCGCAGAGGACCAGCAGGGCCGTGACGGACAGGCTTACGGGGTAGGCGATCATAATGGTGCGGAAGCTGGGGCTGGTGGGGAACACAAAGCGGATCCAGGCGACACGCACGCCGCACACGCCCAGCATGGTCAGCACCGCCGGGGCCAGGGAGATGCCAAAGCCCCGCAGATAGCCGGACATGACCTCATACAAAAGGCTGAAAGAATGAGAGATCATGATCATCATCAGCCGGATATAGCCGGTGTCGATGACCTCCGGGTCCCGGTTAAACAGGGAGAGCAGGGGCTTTCCAAAGGAGAGGATCAGGGTGATGGCGATGCCCAGGGCCACGGCCCCCTCCGCCAGGGAGAGCCAAAAGGTCTTTTTGCACCGGGCGATCTGCCGGGCGCCGTAGTTCTGGCCCACGAAGGTGGTGCAGGCCTGGGAGAAGGAATTGAGGACATCGTAGGTGATGATCTCGATATTAAAAGCGGCGCTGGAGGCGGCCATGACCACGGTGCCCAGGCTGTTGATGGCCGCCTGGACCACGATATTGGACAGGGCGAACACGGCGCTTTGGATGCCCGCGGGCAGGCCGATGCGCAGAATGCGGCGGAGCATGGGGCCGTCGATGCGGAGCTTCTTGGGGTCCAGGCGAATTTCCCGGTCCGTGCGGCGCAGGCGGCGGTAGAGGAGCAGGGCGCTGACGGCGTTGGAGAGCACTGTGGCGATGGCTACGCCGTCCACGGAGCGGTGCAGCACAGCCACGAAAAACAGGTTCAGCAGCACATTGAGCACCCCGGAGGTTGCCAGGGCGATGAGGGGGATCTTCGTCTCGCCCACGCTGCGGAAGATGGCCGCCTGGAAGTTATAGAGCAAGATCACCGGCATACCCGCCAGGTAAATGCGCAGGTACAGCAGGGCCAGGGGCAGCACATCCGCCGGGACGCGCAGCAGGTTCAGCAGCGGCGCGGCCAAAAGCTGGCCCAGCAGCGCCACCAGCACGCCCCCCAGCACCGACACCACCACGGAGGTGTGTACCGCCTTCTGCACATCCCGCAGCCGTCCCGCGCCGATGGCATTGGCGATGACCACATTGGCGCCCAGGGCAATGCCGATGAACAGGTTCACCACCAGGCCGATGATGGCGCTGTTGGCTCCCACGGCGGCCACGGCGGCGGTGCGCTCCGATACGGCGGTGAAGTTGCCCACGATAGCCACATCCGAGGCGTTGAAAAGCTGCTCCAAGATGGCGGTGGCCGCCACAGGCAGGGCAAAGCGGGGGAGTTTATTCCAAATGGGCCCGTGGAGCATATCCAGCCGGGCGGTCATGGTCTTCATAGGGACAGGCTCCTTTCGACGGATTTTTGCAAAGCCTTAGTATAGACCCGTTTTTTTCGGATTACAATGGTAAATTTCACGATTTCTGAACGGTTTGGGGCGGGTTTTCTTGACTTTTACAGTGCAATGCGCTAAAATGGCGGTGGTTTGAGGAAACACCCGCCCCGTCGGCGGGGAAAATTGAAAAGGGCCGCAGCGCCGGGACTTTCCCCGGGGCGGATTTTTTTGCGGCCGGACGGGAGAAGCAATGAAAGAGAAAAACACGAAGAATTTTGGCACCCGCTGGGGCTTTATCCTGGCCTCGGTGGGCTCCGCCGTGGGCATGGCCAATGTGTGGGGCTTTCCCAACAAGCTGGGCAGCAACGGCGGCGGCGCGTTTCTGCTGATCTACCTGCTGTTTGTGTTCATTTTCAGCTATGTGGGGCTGCCGGCGGAGTTCGCCATGGGCCGCCGGGCCGGCACCGGCACCCTGGGCGCTTACGAGAACGCCTGGGCCACCCGCAGCAAGGGCATGGGCAAGGCCGGTGGGATCTTGGGCTGGCTGCCCCTGGCCGGGTCCCTGTGCATCGCCATCGGCTACGCGGTGATCGTCACCTACATCCTCAAGGCGCTGGTGGACTCCGTGGTGGGCACGCTGATGACCGCCGACACCGCCGCCTGGTTCGGTGAGTTCTCCTCCACGCCCTTTTCCGTGGTGCCCTACCACATCATCGTGGTGGTGGGCACGCTGCTGACTCTGTATCTGGGGGCCCACAGCATTGAAAAGAGCAATAAGATTATGATGCCTGTGTTCTTTATCATCTTCCTGGTGCTGGCGGTGCGGGTGGCGCTGCTGCCCGGCGCGGCGGAGGGCTAC
>CAVHCH010000063.1:0-5008 GCA_963634265.1 Bacteroidaceae bacterium
CCCAAAGCCTCCCCTGCGCAAGGGGAGGTGGCGCGAAGCGCCGGAAGGGTCGCCGACTACCGCACCCCTTGTGCCGCACCCGGCGGGGTGTGGTCACCCCGCCCTACATTATCGCACAAAAAGGACGGGCCCCTCAGCCCGTCCTTTTCCTATATTCTGTACAAATCACGCCATCACTTCGTCGCCGTCAGCGTCACGAAGCAGTGGACTTCCTTCCCGTCCCGCAGCAGGGTCAGGTCCACGGTATCGCCCACCCGCAGCTGCCGCCGGTAGTCCATCAGGTCCCAGTTGTCGTGTATCTCGTGGCCGTCCGCCGCCACCAGCACATCCCCGGGCAGCACCCCCGCCGCCTGGGCGGGCAGGTCGTCCTCCACGGAGTGGATGGTCACATAGGCCGTCCCATCCTCATCATACTCCGTCAAAATGGTAAAGCCAAAGGTCGGCACGCCCGCGTATTCGCCGGTAGCCAAAATGTCGTTGACCACATAGGCCACCTGGGAGGTGGGCAGCGCAAAGCCCAGGCCCTCCACCGTGGCCTCCGCCCCGGTCCCGGCCCGGCTCATTTTCATGGTCACGATGCCGATGACCTGCCCGTAGGCGTTGATAAGCGGCCCGCCGGAGTTGCCGTTATTCACGGCGGCGTTGGTCTGGAGCATGGTCAGGGTCTTGCCGTCCAGCTCCATCTGCCGCTCCAGCCCCGAGAGGATGCCCGCGGTAAAGGTCCCCCGCAGGTTCAGATTGATGGGGTTGCCGATGGCGTATACCGCCTCGCCCACCATGCAGTAGTCCGAGTCGCAGAACTCCGCCGGGGTCAGCCCCTCCGCGTCCACCGCCTTCAAAACGGCGATGTCCTGTCCCGCGTCATAGCCCACCAGCTCCGCCTCGTAGGTCTCGCCGCTGTCCAGGGCCACGATGCACGACACCGTGCCCGACACCACATGGGCGTTGGTGAGGAAATATCCGTCCTCCGTGAGCAGCACGCCCGTGCCCATGAAGCTCTTGCCCGCGGCGTTGGTAGCCAGCACCGTCACCGTGGAGGCGCTCATTTTCTGGAAAACCTCCACCGGCGTCAGGGCCTGCTCCCCCGGAGCGGCCAGCTCCATGCGCACCTCCGGGTTGGGGGCGCACACGGGGATATAGCACCCGTCGTCGCTGGAAATGTCCACAATGCTCCCGGCGTGGCTGTCGTCGTCCAGGCCCGGATCGTCCGAGCCGAACAGGCTCACCAGCAGCGCCGTCACCCCGATGATGACCGCCAGCGCCGCCGCCAAGATCACGAAGATGACCCAGCCTTTTTTCTTCTTTTTCACCGGCGCAGCCGCCGCCTGGGGCCGCACGCTCTCCGGCAGGGGTTGGGGCTGCACATAGTAGTGTACCACTTCCTCCCCCTTTTCCGGGGGCACATACCAGGACACGACCTCCCGGTCCTCCCGCTCCTGGGGCGTCAAGTTGTTTTCATCCATCATTTTTCCTGCTCCTCCCCGTAAGCGTGGGCGCCGTCGGCCATCTGCACGGTAAAGCTGAAGGCCGTCACGCCGTTTTCACTGGTCACGGTGATTTTTTCCTTATGTTGATTGAGAATGGTTTTCACCACATAGAGCCCCAGGCCGTAGCCGTCCTTGTCAACGCTCCGGGACTTATCCGACTTGTGGAACCGCTCGAAAAGCAGCGGGATCTCCTGGGCGGGGATGGTGTTGCCGGTGTTGCGCACGGTGACAACGGCCTTCTCCCCCTGGCAGGTGAGCCCCAGGTACAGGGTAGACTTTTCCGCCGCGAACTTGGTGGCGTTCTCCAGCAGGTTGTACACCACCTGGGTAATCAGCTCGTTGTCGCCCCGGACCATCACCGAGTCCTCCGGGATGTCCGCCTCCACATCCAGGCCCCGGTCGTTGATCTTCTGCTCCATGCTCAGCAGCGCGATGCGCATACTCTCGCACAGGTCGAAGTCCTCCTTGTGCATCTCCTGGGACTGGATCTGCGAGATGTCCAGCATCCGCCGCACCAGGCGGCTGAGCCGGTGGCTCTCGTCGGAGATGATTTGCAGATACCGCCGCTCGTCCTTTTGCGGGATGGTCCCGTCCAGGATGCCGTCGGTATAGCCGGCGATGGATGTCATAGGCGTTTTCAGCTCGTGGGAAATGTTCGCAATAAAGTCCCGCCGCTGGCGCTCCGTCTCGGAGAGGGAGTCGGCCATCATGTTAAAGGAGCGGGCCAGCTCGCCAATTTCATCCCCCCGGCCCTCGTCCTCAATGCGTATGTCAAAGTTCCCGGCAGCATAGGCCCGGGTGCCCCGAACCATCTCTTTAATAGGCTGAATCTGCCGCATGGACATAAAGGAGCTGGCCACAAAGGCAATGAGCAGCACCACGGCGGAGATCATGAAAAACAGCCCTGTAAACGACCGCCACAGCCGCATGAGCTGGCTGGCGTCGATCATAGCCAATACCATGCCCACCACCTGGCCGTCCGCCGACTTCACCGGCAGACCCACCACGAATTGCCGCAGCTTGTAAAGCCCCGAGAGGGTGGTGTTGCCCTCGAAGCCGTTGGTGTTGTTCAATATCTGCTCCTGCATCTCCTCCGGCAGGCGGATGCTCTTTCCGGCGAGATTGTTGTCGGTGGTGAGCAGGGCCTGTCCGTTTTCGTCGCAGATGAGGAAGTTCACCTCCGTCATCATGCTGGCAACGCCGGCCATGCGGCTGAGGCTGCTGTCCACCTCCTCCTGGTCCCCCTCGCTGGCGGCCAGGTAGTCCGCGGTCATCTGGGCGATGACCTGGGCCCGGGTCTGCATCTCGTCCCGCTTTTCGCCCACCAGATAGTTGTAGCTCAGGGCGTAAAAGGACGCGCCCAGCAGCAGCAGCGTCAGCAGCAGAATGCCCGCAATGAGGCTGAACTGCTGCCAGTATAGACTGCGAAAGCGTTTTTTCAAATCTTTCATTTTACCTCAAACTTGTACCCAACGCCCCACACGGTCTTCAGCGCCCACTGGTCGGACACATTCTCCACCTTTTCCCGCAGGCGCTTGATGTGTACATCCACCGTGCGGCTGTCGCCGAAGTAGTCAAAGCCCCACACCTCGTCCAAAAGCTGGTTTCGGGTGTAGACCCGGTTGGGCGTAGAGGCCAGGTGATACAGCAGCTCCAGCTCTTTGGGGGGCGTGTCCACCTTTTTCCCGTCCACGATCAGCTCATAGCTGTCCAAATTGATAATGAGCTTGTCGAACACCAGCTTTTTCTTGGTGTCGTCGGGAATTTCGCTGCGGCGCAGCACGGCGTTGATGCGGGCCATGAGCTCCTTCATCTCAAAGGGCTTGACGATATAGTCGTCCGCGCCCATCTCCAGCCCCGTGATGCGGTCGTTCACCTCGCTTTTGGCGGTGAGCATGATAATGGGCACCTTGCTGGTCTCGCGGATCTTGCTGCACACGGCCCAGCCGTCCATCACCGGGAGCATGATGTCCAGCAGCACCAGGTCCGGCGCCTGCTTTTCAAACTCCTCGATGGCCTTGCCGCCGTCATACGCGCTGCGGACCTCAAAGCCCTCCTTCTCCATGTACATACGGATCAGGTCGGATATGTTGCGGTCGTCCTCAACCACCAAAATATTGCGTGCCATGCAGGCTCCTCCTTTGTTTCCGCCGGGGGCGGTCTTTTTTTCTATTATACCGTGAAAGTGTCCCTTTTCCTAAACATTTTGTTAACATCCATTTTAATTAATGTATTATATCATAACTATTTCCAGGTTTCAATAGACACGCCCCGGTAATACCACTGCAAAATTTCCTGCCAGGTCTTGCCCTCCTTGGCAAGCTCGTTGGCCCCATACTGGCTCATGCCCACCCCGTGGCCGAAGCCCGTGACATGGAAGGTGATCTCGTCCTCCCCGCACTCCACCGTGAAGCACGCCGACCGCAGCCCCAAAATGCTCCGCAGCTTCGTCCCCCGGATGGCAACGCCTCCCACCACGGCGGACTCCACCCGGCCGGAGCTGTTCTTCTGCAAGTCCGTGACCCACCCCGTGGCCGACCCCTCCAGCACCGCTCCCGGCTCCTCCGCCAGGATCTTCTCCCGGAACTCCGAGGCTGGGAAGGTATTCACGCTGTAATAGTTGGGCACGCTCTCCGCCTGCTCCGGGCTCTCCACGCTCACCAGGTACGGCAGGTCCGACACCCACGCGTCCCCGCTCTTGGCCGTGACCCCCGCCGAGGAGGAGTGAAAGGCCGCCAGGATGGGCTTGCCCTCATAGAGCATCACCTGGCCGTCTGTTTCTTTTACAGATTGTAATATTTTTCGATTATATTCCTCAAAGTTATCATTCCAATTGCTTTTTGCCTTCTCTTCCGACACCCAGGCGTTGCAGCAGCGGTAGTCCATACATACATCCGCGTCCGGATGGGCCGCCTTGCGCCCGCCCTGGATGTGGTAGTAAATGAAGGTCCGCTCCGCCACCGCCTGGGCCTTCAGCGCCTCCATTTCAAAGGTGGCGGGCATCTCCCCCCGCACCACTCCGGGCAGGTATTCCGCCATGGTCATCTCCACGGTCTCCTCCCCGTCGTACACCTGCAAAACGGACGCACTGTCCGCCAAAGCCGCCCCGCTGGGCTGCCCCGACACCTCCGGCTCCTCCGCCTCCGCCGCCCCCGTTCGCGGCGCCAGGACCCACGCCCCACCAAACAGCAGCAAAACCCATAAAACCCCCGCCGCCAAGGCTTGTTTCATCCGTACCATCTCCTTTTGCGCTATCTCTATGCGCCGAAAGAAGCAAAAATGCCCCTGCGCCCGCCGCACAAATTGCACCCCATCCGTAGGGGCGGGGTTCTACCCCGCCCGTCATCAACCGCCGCACTCCCCGTCCCCCCCCACCGTAGGGGCCGATGCCTACATCGGCCCGCCCACCGCACTACCTGTAACCCTCCGTAGGGGGCGGCGTCCTCGACGCCCCGTTTACCGCACTCCTTGATACGCTTCCGTAGGGCGGTTCTGTTGCGGTGCCCAAAATTTCCGCGCTG
>CAVHCH010000064.1:0-8090 GCA_963634265.1 Bacteroidaceae bacterium
CTGGGCTTCCTGTAGATATGCTCTTTTTAGTGTCTACTTTTACTTGACAAGTACAACCCCATTTTCGGGGCCGGTCCTTTTTTACTATATATTATATAGTGTTATTCTGCTGCGGGAGGCTGTGCAGGCGGCGTGTCCTCGTCCTCGATAGGCTGGGCGCGGATGAAATCCTGCACCAGCACATAGATCACCGAGCATATCGGCACGCCCAGGAGCATACCCATCACGCCGAAAGCGCCGCCGCCGATGGTCACCGCCGCCAGCACCCACAGGCCCGGCAGGCCCACGGACTTACCCACCACCTTGGGGTAAATGAGGTTCCCCTCCACCTGCTGCAAAATGAGCAGGAAAATGAGAAAGGTCAGCGCCTTGATGGGGCTCACGAACACAATGAGGAACGCCCCCGTGGCCGCGCCGATCCACGCGCCGAAAATGGGGATCAGGGAGGTAAAGCTGATGATCACCGACACCGGCAGCGCATAGGGCAGCCGCAGGATCAGCATCCCGATGCAGCACAGGGTCCCCAGGATGAAAGCCTCCGTCACCTGGCCGGTGACGAAGCTGGAGAAGGCGTTGTTGGTGATCTGCAAAATGTGCATGGTGCGTGCCCCGGCTTTTTTGGGGATGGCCGCCAGCAGCAGGCGCTTGGACTGGGCCAGCAGCTTTTCCTTCTGGGCCAGCAGATACACGGAGAACACCAGCGCCAGCAGGAAATTCACCAGGGCCCCCAGGATGGAGGTGGTGATGTTGAGGGTGGTGTTCACCACATTGTCGCCGTTGTTGGTGAGGAAATCCGTCACCACCTTGGTGGCGTTGTCGGCGTTCATGGACAGCTCCGGCAGCGTGACCCCGTGCTCGGCGGCAAAGGCCATGACCCCGCTCCACCAGTTTTGGATCTGGGTCACATAGTTGGGCACATTGGCGATGAGCGTGGTCCCGGCCTCCTCCAGACGGGGAATGAGGATGAAGATGATGGCGAAGATGATGCCCAAAAACAGCAGCATGGTCAGCGTCAGGCAGATGGGCCGCTTCAGCTTGACCCGCCACAGCTCCGGGGCCTTCACCAGGGCCTTGTCCCACAGCCGCTCCACCACCTTCAGCAGCAGGTTCATCACATACGCGATGCAGATGCCCCACAGCAGCGGCGAGAGCAGCGAGAAGAAGCTGTCCACCACCTTGCCCAGGGCCGACAGGTTGTTCAGCCCCCAGTACAGCACGATGGCGCAGGCCACCAGCAGTAAAATGCGCTTGAAATTTCTCTTGTTCAGCTCCAAACCGACTCCACCTTTCCCCGAACTTGCACCGAATTGCACCTGATTTCACCCATTATACCATAGCCTCCGTGAAGATTCCATGCAGAAAAAGGAAAATTTTCACCCCAAAACCATAAAAAAACGCAGCACTCCCGGCGACCGAAGCCGCCGGGAGCACCGCAATAAAGGGGAAAAAGGGAGATAGCAATAAAAACCGGGCCAAAACCATCCGCCGAGCGGCCCAAACCGCCACGCCGGGCCCAAGGGGACATCTCTTAATATATTATATTATATAATATGTTGCAGGGAATTTCAATACCCTTTTTGAGGACGCGGGAAGAAAATCCTTGCACACACCGCAATGCCCCTACGCACAACAAGAAAATGCCTCTCCCCCACCCCGCACAAAAGCGCCGGGCCATTGGCCCGGCGCTTTATACTATCCGCTATACAGTTTTCCTACCCGTTACCCCAAATGCTTCTTAAAGTTCCCGCCTACCTGCACGCCCTCCTGCACGATGAAAAAGGCGTTGGGGTCCACCTTGTGTACCTCCTGGCGCAGGGTCTGTATCTCATACTTGCTCAGGCACACGCACAGCACCTCCAGGGGCTCGCCGGTGTAGGCGCCGTAGCCCTGCCAGTAGGTGACGCCCCGGTCCAGCCGCTCCATGATGAACTTGGGCAGCTCCGGGTGCTTGTCCTTGGTGAAGATCAGCACCTGGACATTGATGCTCTGCTGGTGGGTTCGGTCCACGAACAGGCTGTTGAACACCGTGTAAATGGTGGAATAAATGGCCGTGGTGGCGTCGAACAGCACCAGGCACAGGGAATAGAGCACCGCGTTGCAGGAGATGCTGAACTTGCCCACGGTGAAGCCCTTGCCCTTCTTGCTCAGGTACAGCCCCAGGATGTCGAACCCGCCGCTGCTGCACCCGCAGGTGAGGATCATGCCCCCGGCGAAGCCGTTGACAATGCCGCCCAGCAGGCAGCTGGTGAGGGTGTCCTCCACGATGGGCTGGGCGGGCGACGGGATGATGGTGAGGAACAGCGAGCAGCACACCGTGCAGGTTATCGTCCGCACCACGAAGCCATGGCCCAGGTTCTTCCACGCCAGCAGCATCAGGGGGATATTCAGCAGCAGGTACAGAACGCCGGAGATGTCAAACCCCAGGTCCAGACCCAGCTTTTGCGTCAAAATGGAACGGATGAGCTGGCAGAAGCCCAGCAGGCCGCCGGTGTAGAGGTTGTGCGGCACCGCGAAGAAATTGATGGATGTAGCCACCAGTGCCGCCCCCAAAATGCCAATGGCCAGGCGCGCCCAGCGGTTGTGCAGCGCTTTGCTGAACATGATCTGCTCCTCCTTTGTGGTTTCTTGCCCCCATTATTCCCATTTCGACCCCAAATGTCAAGAGTTAAAATTATAGTCAGAGGCTGTATCTTAAAGATTTATAAAGCCGCTCCATGCTCCGGGCCAGGGAGCGGGACACGGTGGACTTGTTCAGCCCCAGCTTCTCGGCGATGGCTGTGACGCTCATGCCGCCGGAGAAGCGCATTTGCAGGATCTCCCGCTGCCGGGGGGTCAGCTCCTGCTGCACGGCCAGGGGGAGGTTGCTGAGCAGGCGGCGAATGCGCTCCTGGTTGTCCCCGGACGCCTCCTGCCGCCATAGGCAGAGGCTGGCGATGTCGATGGGGTCAAAGGCCTCAGAGGGTGTAATATGCATTTTTGTGATACCCCCTGTCGTAGTAGCGGGCGGTGAGCTCGGCCAGCTGGCGGGTCTCCCGCTGCAGCGGCTCCAGGTCCCGGATGCGCTGGCGCAGGCGCTCCGCCCCCTCCCGGCTCTCGCATTGGGCCTGGGCCTGGCGCAGGTCCACGATCCGCTGGTGCAGCGCCTGGGCCTGCTCCTGGTACTGATAAGATAGCTGCTGTAATGTCATGTTCTCCTTTCTCCTTTCCCGTATGTAAAAAAATTATGGACTTGCAGCACTTTTTTGTTGACAAAAATTGAAGATTGTGATAGCATAATGTTCGTTGGTTGTTGTGCTGGTGTAGCTCAGCTGGTAGAGCAGCTGATTTGTAATCAGCAGGTCGGGGGTTCGAATCCGTCCACCAGCTCCAATTTCATAGAAAAACATGGGGGATTTCCCGAGTGGCCAAAGGGGACAGACTGTAAATCTGCTGGCGATGCCTTCGGTGGTTCGAATCCACCATCCCCCACCAAAAAGCCGATTGCAAAAGCGATCGGCTTTTTATTTTTTCACTCTTCACTCTTCACTTTTCACTATTCTCTTCCACTTAAACACCCCAACCCTTTCGTAGGGGCCGATGCCCACATCGACCCGCCGTACCGAACTACTTGTAACCCCTCCGCAGGGGGCGGCGGTTGCCCACCGTCGTGCCAACCGATTCCCGGCCACTATCGTGGCCGCCAATCGGGGCACTTCCTCGAAATCGCCTCGCTTCTTCTGCCACTGGCAGCGCTTCGGCGATTTCCCCGACGCCCCGTTTCCCGCACTTCTTGTCATCCGTAGGGCGGGCTGACCCCAGCCCGCCGCCTGGACTTGCACCGCACCTCCGGCAGGGCACACGGGCCCTGCCCTACAAAGTGCTGCGGTGCTGGGCCCGGGCGGACAGAGTCGTTCGCCCCTACAAAATAATACCTTGTAGGGCGGGACCCATGTGTCCCGCCGCCCACCGCACCGCCAATAATGCGTCCGTAGGGGCGACCCTCGCGGTCGCCCGCGGGCGGGGCAGAGCCCCGCCCCTACGCACCTCCAAGAAAACGCACCGCACCTATGTAACCCACTGTCATTGCGAGGCCAGTGCGCACACTGGCCGTGGGGAGCGAACCGAGCGCCGCCAGTGGCGGATGAAGCGAGGTGAGCGAGTGGCCGCGGTCAAAATTTCAAGCGTCCGCCGTAAGGCAGCGCAGAAATTTTGGGCACCGCAACAGGGGCATCCGTAACCCCCGTCCCCCAAAGCCTCCCCTGCGCAAGGGGAGGTGGCGCGAAGCGCCGGAAGGGTCGCCGCCCACCGCACCCCCTGTCCCGCACATGCCTCCGGCGGCTCCCTTTCTTTCACCAGCGAAAGAAAGGGAGGAAAGAACGCCGCCAAAACCAATGGTTTTGGATTCCTTGCGCGGGCACAGTGTGGAAAGCGTCGGGACACTTCGACCCCGCGAATAAAAATGTACAACCCCACCTCATGCTTTCGCATCGTCCCCGGCTCTATCCACCGCGACGCGCTCCGCGCTTATGCTGCCTTGGTATAACAGGGCTGCCCCTGCGTCTACCGTGCGGCGCGATGTGGGCATCGCGCCCTACGAAATTCTATCGGTAAACGCTCCGTAGGGGCGGACGCCCCTGTCCGCCCGCCGGGCTTGTACCGCACCCCCACCCCCGCCTCCATTTTTCCCCTTTCAATTTTCTTCGTCTCCTCCTCCCCAAAACACCAACTTTCTTGTTCTGTTCCCTACAATATCACAAGATACTTGTGATGTCAATACTGAATTTACAAGTTTCTTGTTATTTTCGGTTGACAAACACAAGAAAATGGGGTACACTGTGTCTAAAGATGTCGAATCATGTCGCCAGACGGGAGGAAAAATTATGGGATTCGGAGAGCAGCTGCGCAGGCGGCGCAAGGAGCTGGGTTACAGCCGGGAGGACCTGGCGAAAATGCTGGGCGTCACCGGCTCAGCCGTGGGCAATTACGAGACCGGCGTCAGCTCCCCCCGGGAGAGTGTGCTGCTGCGCCTGTTCGATGTGCTGCAGGTGGACCCCAACTACCTGTACCGCGACTTTTACGCCGCAGGCCGCCGGGGCGAGGGTGTCAGCACCGAGGAGGCGTCCCTCCTCCAAAAGTACCGGGAGCTGGGCCTCACCGCCCGGCAGACCCTGTGTACCATGCTGGACGCCCTGGGCGTTTTGCAGGCGGAGGCGGAGCAGGACCGGCCCGCCACGGAGCAGCGCACCATCCCGCTCTACTGTTCCCCGGCGGCGGCGGGCTACGCGGCCCCGGTGTTCGGCGAGGACTATGAGCTGCTGCCCGTGGGCGGCGAAGTTCCCGTGGGCGCGGAGCTGGCGGTGCGCATCCAGGGCGACAGCATGGAGCCCTACATCCACGACGAGTCCGTGGTGTATGTGAACCACGACCCCCTGCGCCCCGGCGATGTGGGCATCTTCTGCGTGGACGGCGATATGCTCTGCAAGCAGTACTACCGGGACCCCCTGGGCACCGTCTACCTCTTCTCCCTGAACCGCCGCCGCAGCGACGCCGACCAGGTGTTCACCGCCGGCAGTGGCCGCAGCCTCACCTGCTTTGGCCGGGTGATGCTCCACACGCCCCCTCTCCCTATCTAAACAGCAAAAATCGGAGATGTTGCCTGCCTCAACGCAACATCTCCGAAATTTTTTTACAAATTCTATTTTTGACAGTTACAGTTATTAAAGTATAAACCCGCCGTCGCAGGTAAGCACCTGCCCCGTGATGAAATCCGCCGCCGGGTCGGCCAAAAACGCCACCGCCGCCGCGATGTCCTCGGGCCTGCCCAGGCGTCCCAAGGGCGTCTGCTCCGCCAGCTCCGGCAGGATCTCCGGGGGCAGCTCGTCCAGCATATCCGTGCGGATGACCCCCGGGGCCACGCAGTTCACCCGGATGTGGCTGGGCGCCAGCTCCGCAGCCAGGGAGCGGGTCAGGCCGATGAGGGCCGCCTTGGTGGCGGAGTAGGCCACCTCGCAGCTTGCCCCCCGCTGGCCCCAGATGGAGGAGATGTTCACGATGCAACCCTCGTGTTCGTGGAGCATATGGGGCAGCACCGCCCGGCTGGCGTAGAAGGCCCCGTCCACATTCACGGAGAAAAATTCGTGCCAGCGTTCGTCCGTCAGCTCCTGAAACAGGCTCTGCCCCGCGATGCCCGCGTTGTTCACCAGCAGCGACACCGGCCCGAAGGTGTCCTCCACAGAGCGCACCATCTGCTCCACTTCCTCCCGGCGGGACACATCCGCCTGGCAGACCATGGCCCGGCAGCCCTCCGCCGTCAGCTCCGCCGCCAGCTCCTCGGCCTTGTCCCGGCGCACCCGATAGCCGATGGCCACGGCCCAGCCCCGGCGGGCCAGCTCCGCCGCCACAGCCCGTCCAATGCCCCGGGACGCCCCGGTGACCAACGCGATCTTCTCCATATCTCTCGCCCTCCGAAAATAACATATTAAAATTAGTATAACAAAAACTCGTGGGAAGCGCAAGGAACGCCGTTGCAAATTTTCGGGGATGCGTGTATGATAGGAGCAGCGAAACAAAAAGGAGTATTGCATATGGTGTGGAGCATTGCGCTGCTGGCCGTCCTCATCGGGTTGGACCAGGTGCTGAAATATTGGACCGTGACCCATCTGGCCCTGGGGGAGAGTGCGACGCTGCTGCCCGGGGTGCTCCAGCTGACCCGGCTGCACAATTACGGCGCGGCCTGGTCCAGCCTCTCGGGCAAGGTGGTGGCGCTGCTGGTCATCACCGCCGTGCTGCTGGTGGCTGTGTCCTGGCTGCTCATTAAAAAAATCGTCCGCCACCCCCTGGGCGTCACGGCGGGTCTGTTCCTCCTGGGCGGCGGCCTGGGCAACATGATCGACCGGGTCTTTCGCGGCTATGTGGTGGATATGCTGGACATTTCGCCCCTGTTTGACTACCCCATTTTCAACCTGGCGGACTGCTTCATCGTGGTGGGCGCCGTGCTGGGCGCGGTGTACTACCTGTGGTTCTACGATAAATACGACAAAAAGGAGCGTACCCATGGACACAAGGACCCTGACGGCCACAACTGAATCCGCCGGGGCGCGCTTGGATGCCTTTTTGGCCGCCCGGCTCCCGGACCTGACCCGCTCGGCGGCGGCCCGGCTCATCGAAAGCGGCCTCGTCACCGTGGACGGCAAGCCCGCCGGGAAAAGCGTCCGGCTCACAGGCGGCGAAACGGTGGCTGTAACGCTGCCCGAAGCGGAGGAGCCGGAGGCCCGGCCCCAGGATATTCCCTTGGATGTGGTCTATGAGGACGCGGATGTGATCGTGGTGAATAAGCCCGTGGGCATGGTGGTCCACCCGGCCCCGGGGCACCCGGACGGCACCCTGGTCAACGCCCTGCTGCACCACTGCGCCGGGAGCCTGTCGGGCATCGGCGGCCAGCTGCGTCCGGGCATCGTCCACCGCATCGACCGGGACACCAGCGGCCTCATCATCGCCGCCAAAAACGACGCTGCCCACCAATTCCTGGCCGCCCAATTGGCCGACCATACCCTGGCCCGGACCTACGAATGCCTGGCCGTGGGCAATTTTAAGAGGGACAGCGGTACCGTGGACGCGCCCATAGGCCGCCACCGCACCGACCGCAAAAAGATGGCCGTGACCCCCGATGGCCGCCGGGCCGTGACCCATTGGGAGGTCATCGCCCGCTACCGGGGCGTCACCCACCTGCGCTGCCGCCTGGAAACGGGCCGCACCCACCAGATCCGCGTCCACCTGGCCCACATCGGCCACCCCATCCTGGGCGACACGGTGTACGGCAATAAAAAACCCGTGCCAGGTCTGACGGGCCAGTGCCTCCACGCCACCGGATTAGAATTTATCCATCCCACCACCCAGCAAAAAATAACCCTGACCTGCCCCCTCCCGAAAGAATTCACCCAAATGCTGAAAAAGCTGCAAAACCAAGGCTGAGCAAGAGGGAAGATGAAAGTGGAAAGTGGAAAGATAGAAAAACAAAAATATAAAAGAAACAAAAAACCGGGCCAGGATAAAATCCTGTACTTGTCAAGTAAAAGTAGACACTAAAAAGAGCATATCTACAGGAAGCCCAG
>CAVHCH010000065.1:0-54517 GCA_963634265.1 Bacteroidaceae bacterium
CCTCAGTCACGGCTTCGCCGTGCCAGCCTGCCCACCGTCGTGCCAGCCGATTCCCGGGCACTGTTGTGCCCGCCAATCGGGGCACTTCCTCGAAATCGCCTCGCTTCTTCCGCCACTGGCGGCGCTGCGGCGATTTCCCCTTACGCAGGGGAGCCTTTTTGGGGGTGCAAGGGCAGATTTTTTCGTGTGCGATGTGTGCGTTTTTGATGGTTTTTGTGTGTATAATTTCCAGGTTCTTTGCCCATACTGTGACTATCCGATCCACATTGAAGGAGGGCAAAGGTTTTGGTCAAGGGTATTTCCAGGCGGGTCATTGTTGTGGAGTCTCCCGACCCCCGCGTTTTCGATCAGGCGATCTTCATTCTGCGCAACGATGTGTTGGGGGAGGACGGCGTTTCTTCCCGGCAGCTGGTGGATCAGGCGGTGCGCATCGCCAAGAGCTACACCCGCACCCAGGGCCTCCCGCCCCCCAAACGGCACCGCTTATCCCCGGCCATTGCCGCCATCTTAGGTGGCGGGCTCATGGGCCTGGTTTGGCTGGCGGTGGCGTTACTTTAACTGTGCTATTCACCATTTTTTCTCCTCACTTACGGGCGGCCTGGAGTCGCCCGGCTTTTTTGCTTTTCCGGGAACGATTTTTGTGGTATAATGGGGAAAAACTTGAAAAAAGCGAGGAAACGCAATGTATATAGGCGATGTTTTCATCCCCGATCCCCTGGTGCTGGCCCCCATGGCCGGGGTGACGGACCTGGCCTTTCGGCGGGTGTGCCGGGAGCTGGGGGCGGGGCTGACGGTGACGGAAATGGTCAGCGCCAAGGCCCTGTGCTACCAGGACCGGAAGAGCCGGGGCCTGCTGAAGCTGGGACCCGGGGAGCACCCGGTGAGCGCGCAAATTTTCGGCAGCGACCCGGTCTGCATGGCGGAGGCGGCGCAGATCGCCCTGGAGATCAGCGGGGCGGACATCATCGACATCAACATGGGCTGCCCGGTGGGGAAAGTGGTCGGGAACGGCGACGGCTCGGCGCTGATGAAAGACCCGGAGAAGGCGGCGCGGATCGCGGAGGCGGTGGTAAAGGCCGCACCGGTGCCGGTGACGGTGAAGATGCGCCGGGGCTGGGATAAGGGCAGCATCAACGCGGTGGAGCTGGCAAAAATGCTGGAGCAGGTGGGCGTGGCCGCGGTGGCCGTACACGGGCGCACCCGGGCGCAGATGTACGCCGGGGCCGCCGACTGGGTGACGATACGCCAGGTGAAGCAGGCGGTCTCCATCCCGGTGATGGCCAACGGGGACATTTTTTCGGCGGAGGACGCGGTGAAAATTTTGCAGTTCACCGGGGCGGACTTCGCCATGATTGGCCGGGGGGCGTTTGGGAATCCATGGCTGTTTCAGCAGGCCTTGGCGGCGCTGGAGGGCCGGGAGATACCGCCCCTGCCGCCGCTTGCGGAGCGGTGCGACACGGCGGTGCGGCAGATCCACTGGGCCGCCGAGGACAAGGGGGAGCACATCGCCATTTTGGAGGCGCGGAAGCAGTACGCCTGGTATTTGAAGGGCGTGGCTCACGCCAATTATTACAAGGAGCAGATCGTGCGGATGAACACCCTGGAGGATGTGGCGCGGATCACGGAGGGGATCAAGCGGGATCTGCGGTGAAAGGGGTTCGGCGAAGCGGCGGGGTGAGGGAGCGAATCGAGCGCCGCCAGTGGCGGATGAAGCGAGGTGAGCGAGTGGCCGCGGTCAAAATTTCAAGCGTCCGCCGTAAGGCAGCGCGGAAATTTTGGGCACCGCAACAGGATCGCCCCGCCGTTTTGCAGGGCAAGGGGTGCGGTAGTCGACCCCTCAGTCGCGGCGGAGCCGCGACAGCTCCCCTTATAAAGGGGAGCCGAGACTGTCGAAAAACCCTCCGGGTTTTTCCGACAAAAGGCTCACAGTCTGCTGCGCGCATAATTTGTACGCCTACGGCGCACAAATTCCACACTGGCAGCCTGAGCGGTATTTTCTCTCACGCACATGTCGCGAGAGAAAATGATTTGAATTCTTTGCCGCCTGCGGGCGGCAAACTCTGCGAGGCTTTTTTGACACACTGAGTTCCCCTTATAAAGGGGAGCCTTTGGGGGATGCGGATTGCCACGGGCGCGTTGCGCCCTCGCAATGACACGGTTTTTTACATGGGGTGCGGTACGGCGGGCGGACAGAGGCGTCCGCCCCTACGCATTTATAGGGGGCTTGTGCAAAACAGGGCGGGCGGGGTAGAACTCCGCCCCTACGCATAATTTGGGAGTTTGTGCAGGCGGGCGACCCTTCCGCCCGGTGTGGGGTGCGCGATTTTTTGTGGGGTAGGGCCCGCGTGCCCTGCCGGGGGGTGCGTGGGAGCGGGGCGTCGGGGACGCCGCCCCCTACGGATGCGTTACAAGGGGTGCAGAGGGCGGGCCGATGTGGGCATCGGCCCCTACGGATGTGTTTTTTGGGGGTACGGGAATGTAAAAACAGGTGAGCGGATCGGCTCACCTGTTTTTTTATTCTATTCCTTTTTAATAGTCCACTTTCATTAGGCAGAGGCCCTCTGGGGGGGCGGTGGGGCCGGCTTGTTTGCGGTCTTTGCTGTCCAATATCTCCTGGACATAGGCGGGGTCCCAGCGGCCTCGGCCTACCTCTAAGAGCGTTCCCACCAGGATGCGGACCATGTTTTGCAGAAAGCCCGTCCCGTGGAAGGTGAAGAGGATGCGGTCCTTGCGGCGCTCGATCTGGATGGTGTCCACCAGGCGGACGGTGGATTTTTTCATCCGGGGATTGCCGCAGAAGGCGCGGAAATCGTGCTCACCTTGCAGAATTTCCGCTGCCCGACGCATTTTTTCTACATCCGGGGAGAAGTCCAGGAGGGTCACATACTTGCGGTCGAACACCGGCTTTACGGGGCCGTCAAAGCAGGTGTAGCGGTAGGTCTTGCCCAGAGCGTTGTAGCGGGCATGGAAGCGGTCGCCGGCTTCCTTTACCTCCCGGACGGCGATGGAGTCGGGGAGATAGCGGTTCATATAGTCCCGAATCTCCTCCGGGGACTGGCGGACATCCAGGCGGACGCTGGCCACCATGGCCCGGGCATGGACCCCGGCATCGGTACGGCCGGCGCCGATGATGTCCACAGGGCGGCCCTGCAGGCGCTCCAGGACGGTCTCCAGCTTGCCCTGTATGGTCTCCTTATCCGGCTGGTGCTCCCAGCCGAAAAAGCGGGTGCCGTCGTAGGCGATGCTCAGCTTGTAATTTTTCTCCATAAAACGCCCCTCCGTTTCTACTATAATCATAGCAGAAACAGAGGGGTTTGAACAGCTTTTTTTACAGCCAGCCCATGAGCTTCACGAAGCTCCACAGGAGCTTGCAGCCGTAGAAGATGATCACCGCGCCGCAGACCTTATTGATGATATTGAGAATTTTCTCATTGAACTTGCTGCCAAGCAATGACACCACCGTGGAGAGGGTCAGAAACCAAAGGATCGAGGCGCTGCCGAAGCCGAAGATGAAGGGCAGGTCGCCGCCTGCCGGGAGGGTGGCCCGGAACGCGCCCAGCATTATGGTGCCGTCGATGAGGGCCTGGGGGTTGATCCAGGTGACCACGAAGGCGGTGGTAAACAGCTTCCATACGGGGATATTCACATCCTTGCCGCCCTCCAGGCTGGCCTTGGCGCGCAGAAGTCCGATGCCGATATAGATGACGATGAGGCTGCCCAGGCCCAGGATGACCTTTTGCAGCCACGGCACCGCCTGCATCAGCGCCCCTGCGCCCAGGAAGCAGGCGATACCCAGGGGGACATCGCAGAGGATGACGATGAGGGCCGTGATGTACACCCGGCTGCGCTTTTGGGTCAGGGCGGAGTTGATGACGAACAGGTTTTGTAGGCCGATGGGGGCCACATACGCAAGGCCCATGGTGAGGCCCTGGAGATAGATGTTCATAATTTCCTATTTACTCCTCTTTTCTTACTTGGTATAATCAGTATAGTACATTTCGGGAAAAATGCAAGAACGCAGATTATCCTGTGTAGGTAAGGAGGAGCTTACTTATGGGTCACTACGAATGCCCCTGCATGGAAAAATGCCCCCTGCACCACGCGATGCTGCTCATTGGCGGCAAGTGGAAGGTGCAGATCCTCTGCGCGGTGTGCAACGCCGGGTCCATCCGCTACAACGCCCTGCGGGGGAAGCTGGACGGAGTGAGCAACACGGTGCTGTCGTCGGCTCTCAAGGAGCTGGAGCGGGACGGGCTCATCGAGCGGGAGGAGTTTTTGGAGGTGCCGGTGCGGGTGGAGTACCGCCCCACGGAGCGGTGCCGGACGCTGCTGCCGATTTTGGAGGCCCTGTCGGACTGGGCGGAAGAGGACATGAAGTGAGGTGGCTGTATGGCTGAGCTACAAACGGATGTGCGCTATATAAAGGGCATCGGGGAGGTCCGGGCCAAGGCCCTGACGAAGCTGGGCATCACCACGCTCCAGGACCTCATCGGCTACTTTCCCCGGCGGTATGAGGACCGAACCATGACCCGGAGCATCCGGGAGCTGGAAATCGGGGAGACGGTGTGCGTGCGGGCCATGATCGCCCACGACCCCACCGCCAGCCGCATTTCCGGCGGGCGCACGGTGGTGAACGCCCGGGCGGTGGATGACAGCGGGACCTTGCAGTTGGCTTTTTTCAACCAGGAGTACCGCAAAAACACCCTGGTCCGAGGCGAGACCTACATTTTCTGCGGCAAGGTGGAGGGGAATCTGCTGACCCGGCGGATGATCAACCCCATTGTGGAGCGGGAGGGCGAGCAGGTGCTCACGGGGCACATTGTGCCCATCTATCCCCTCACCGCCGGGGTGAGCCAAAATCTGCTGTACAAGGCCGTGGGCCAGGGGCTGCGGGAATGCCGCCACCTGCTGGCGGACTGCCTGCCCGACGCGGTGCGGCAGGAGCACCGGCTGTGCCACAGCGGGTACGCCTATGAGAACATCCACTTCCCGGCGGACGCGGAGGCCCTGGCCCTGGCCCGGCGGCGGATGGTATTCGAGGAGCTGTTTATCCTCTCCTGCGGGCTGCAAATGCTCCGCTCCCGGCGGGTGGATGTGGCGGGGCCTGCCTGCGCTGCGGCGGACATGGAGGAATTTTACGGGGCCCTCCCCTTCCCGCTTACGAACGCCCAGCGGCGGGCCATCGCGGAGGCGGTGGCGGACATGACCTCCGGGCGGCCCATGAACCGGCTGTGCCAGGGGGATGTGGGCAGCGGCAAGACCATGGTGGCGGCGGGGTGCGTGTGGTTTGCAGCCCGGAGCGGGTGGCAGTCGGCTTTGATGGCCCCCACGGAAATTTTGGCCCGGCAGCACTATGAAAATCTCGCGCCGCTGTTTGAAAAGTTCGGGCTGCGGTGCGCCCTGCTCACGGGGTCTACCAAGGCCAAGGAGCGGCGGGAGATTTTGGCGGCGCTGGCAGTGGGGGAGATCGACCTGTGCATCGGCACCCACGCCCTGCTGACGGGGGATGTGTCCTACGCCCGGCTGGGGCTGGTCATCACCGACGAGCAGCACCGCTTCGGCGTAAACCAGCGGGCGGCCCTGGGGCAAAAGGCGGAAAAACCGCATATGCTGGTGCTGTCTGCCACGCCCATTCCAAGGACGCTGGCGCTTATCATCTACGGCGATCTGGATGTGTCGGTGATGAACGAGCTGCCCCCGGGGCGGCAGAAGGTGGACACCTTCGCCGTGGACGAGAGCTACCGCCAGCGGGTGAACAGATTCATCCGCAAGCAGGTGGCCCAGGGGCACCAGGTGTTCATCGTGTGCCCGCTGGTGGGCCAGGAGGACCAGCTCCCGGACGAGCGCAAGGCCGCCGCGGCCTATGCCAAGACCCTGCGGGAGACGGTGTTCCCGGACCTGCGGGTCTGCCTGCTCCACGGGAAGATGAAGCCCAAGGAAAAGGAAAAGGTCATGGAGGACTTCGCCGCCGGGAACGGGGATATTTTGGTGGCCACCACGGTGGTGGAGGTGGGCGTGGATGTGCCCAACGCCACCTGCATGGTGGTGGAGAACGCCGAGCGCTTCGGGCTTTCACAGCTTCACCAGCTCCGGGGCCGGGTGGGCCGGGGCCAGGCGAAAAGCTACTGCATTTTGCTCTCAGAGCATCCCTCCGAGGAGACAAAGCGGCGGCTGAAGGTGATGACCCAAACCAACGACGGATTTGAAATTTCCCGGGAGGACCTGGCCCTGCGGGGGCCCGGCGACTTCTTCGGCCAGCGGCAGCACGGGCTCCCGGCGCTGAAAATAGCGGACCTGAGCTGCGACATGGCGCTATTGGACGAGGCCCAGCAGGCGGCGAAAGCCTGGATGGCCCGGGACCCCGGGCTGGAAAAGCCCGAGAGCGGGCCGCTGCGGGCGCGGATCGAGACGCTGTTCGCGGTGAACGCGGAGGGATTAAACTGAATCTGGCGAAAATTCCTGCGGAATTTTCTGCCAAAGGGCTTGCAGTCTGCTGCGTGCATAATTTTTGCGCGGGGCGCAAAAATTCCACACTGGCAGCCTGAGAGGTATTTTTCCCCACGCGCAGGTCGCGGTGAAAAATGATTTTAATTTTTCGCGTCTGCGGACGCGAACTCTGCGAGGCTTTTGAAGCATACTGAAAAATGTACAAGGAGGGGGTCTCCGTGACCAAGGACGAATTGCGGGAGAAGGCCAATGACTTGCCGCTATCGCCGGGGGTCTATCTGATGATGGACAGCGGCGGGCAGGTGATTTATGTGGGCAAGGCCAAGAAGCTGAAAAACCGGGTGAGCCAGTATTTCCAGGACACCGCTTCCCACAACAGCAAGACGAAAATGATGGTGTCCCAGGTGGACCGGTTCGACACCATTTTGGTGCGGTCGGAGTTTGAGGCGCTGGTGCTGGAAAACTCGCTGATTAAGCGCCATATGCCCCGGTATAACATTTTGTTAAAAGACGACAAGGGCTACCCCTTTGTGCGGCTGGAAAAGGGGGCGGAATACCCCCGGTTTTCCCTGGTGGGCCGGGCGGAGGAGGACGGGGCCCGGTACTTTGGCCCCTTTGGCGGGCGACGGGAGACCAGGCTGGCCATTGAGGCGGTGTGCGGGGCGCTGCGGCTGCCTACCTGCGCCCGGAAATTCCCCCGGGACATCGGAAAAGAGCGGCCCTGTCTCAACGAGCACATCGGTAAATGCGACGGGTTTTGCCGCCCGGACGGGCCGGGGCAGGCGGAGTATCAGCGGCGCATTGAGCAGGCGGCGCGCATTTTCAGCGGGCATTACCGGGCCCTGACCCGGGAGATGCAGCAGGAGATGGAGCAGGCGGCGGAGGAACTGGATTTCGAACGGGCCGCCGCCCTGCGGGACCGCATCCGGGCGGTGAGCGTGCTGGGCAAGACCCAGGGAGTCATCGCCGGAGTGTGCGCCGACACGGATGTATGGGGCCTGTACCGGGGCCAGGTGCGCTGGGGCTTCGGCGTGCTGCACCTGGAGGAGGGAAACCTCCTGAGCCGGGAGGTGAAGGTGCTCTCCGCCGGGGCCGAGGAGGACGAGGGGGAGACCCTCTCCGCCGTGCTGCGGCAATACTACGCGGGCCGGGGCGCGGCGCCGAGGGAAATTTGCGTGGCGGCTCTGCCGGAGGACGCGGAGGCCCTGGAGGAGCTGCTGAGCCGGGACTGCGGACACCGGGTGAGCCTGCGGGTGCCCCAGCGGGGCCAGCGGGCGGAGCTGCTGCGCATGGCGCAAAACAACGCCCGGGAGGAGACGGAGCGCATCACCTCTGAGGCGGAGCGCACAAGCAAGACCTTGGAGCAGTTGGGTGCGCTGGCGGGACTTTCCGCCGGGCCCCACCGCATTGAATCCTACGACATTTCCAACACCGGAAGCTCCGACATGGTGGCCTCCATGGTGGTTTTCCAGGACGGGAAGCCCCTAAAGCGGGACTACCGCAAGTTCCAGGTGAAGACCCTGGACCACCCGGACGACTACGCCGCCATGCGGGAAATTCTGGGGCGGCGACTCCAGCGGTATTTGGACGGAGACGAGAAATTTTGCCCGCTGCCGGACCTGATCTTGATGGACGGCGGCCAGCAGCACGCCGCTGTGGCGGAGCAGGCGCTAAGGGAAAAGGGGCTGTCCGTGCCGGTTTTGGGCATGGTGAAGGACGACAGGCACCGGACCCGGGCGCTGATGACGGCCCAGGGGCAGGAGCTGGGCATCCAGCACAGCCCGCCGCTTTTCGCCCTGGTGGGACAGATACAGGAGGAGGTCCACCGCTTCGCCATCACCTACCACCGGAAAAAGCACAGCCGCAGCGCCGTGCGGTCCCGGCTGGAGGGCATCCCCGGGCTGGGCGAGGTGCGGCGCAAGAAGCTGCTGCAGCAGTTCGGCACGGTGAAGGCCGTGATGCAGGCGGAGCTGCCGGAGCTGGAGGCGGCCCTGCCCAAGGCAGTGGCCTTGGCGGTGTATGAGCGGTTCCACGGGGTGGAGGACAAGTGACTTTGCGGATCTGCGCATGAAAAATGACCGCCGGGAGGCGGTCATTTTTTACATCACAAGAGGTGCGGCGGGTGGCGACCCTTCCGGCGCTTCGCCGATTTCCCCTTGCGCAGGGGAGCCCCTTTGGAGTACGGATTGCCACACCAGTGACATCGGTCACTGGTTCGCAATGACAGGCATGATTTTACAAAAAATATTGAGTTTGGGGGCAAATAGGGATTGACTTTTGACGGAAATCATGTAAAATAATATGGCTTGCATTATGCGGGCAAATCCTTGCTCTCACCGAATGTGAGGGCCATAAGACCAGAAGGAGGTGCAAAAGTATGGCTAAAATTTCTGCCAACTATGAGGTCGTTTACATCATCGACCCGGCACAGGGTGAGGAGGCTATTGCCGCCACTGTGGCAAAGTTCCAGGCTCTGGCTGAGCAGAACGGTTCCGATGTGGTCGTGGACGAGTGGGGCAAGCGCCGTCTTGCTTACGCTATCGACTACAAGACCGAGGGTTACTATGTGCTGATGAGCTTCACCAGCGCGCCCGAGTTCCCCAAGGAGCTGGATCGTATCCTGGGCATTACCGAGGGCATTATGCGTTCCATGATCGTCTGCAAGGACGAGTAAGGGAGGCACACAAATGCTGAACAAGATCTTTATCATGGGTCGTCTGACCCGGGATCCCGAGCTGCGCAGACTGGAAAACGGCACCGCTGTGACCCGTTTTTCTCTGGCGGTGGACCGGGATTTTAAGTCTCAGAACGGCGAGAGAAGCACGGATTTCATCGATGTGGTCGCCTGGCGCAGCACGGCGGAATTCGTGAGCAAGTACTTCAGCAAGGGCCGCATGGCTATTGTGGAGGGCCGTTTGCAGATCCGGGACTGGAAGGACAAGGACGGCAACAACCGCCGCAGCGCGGAAGTGGTGGCCGACAATGTGTATTTCGGCGACTCCCGGCGTGACGGCGCGTCCGGCGGCGACTATGGTGCGCCCTCCGGCAATTACGCGCCCTCCGGCAGCTACGGCGCCCCCTCCGGCGGCTATTCCGCCCCGGCCAGCAGCGCCGCACCCGGTTTTTCCGAGATCGACGACGAGGACGGCGACTTGCCGTTCTGATCCGTACCCCCGGGGTACACCAATTCTATAAAGGAGGAATTTTTCCATGGCTATGGAACGCGAAAATAGAGCGCCCCGCGGCAACAGCCGCAAGCGCCGCAAGGTCTGCCAGTTCTGCGTGGACAAGTGCGAGCACATTGATTACAAGGACGCTGCCAAGCTGCGCCGCTTCATCAGCGAGCGCTCCAAGATCCTGCCCCGCCGCACCACCGGCACCTGCGCTATGCATCAGCGCCAGCTGACGATGGCCATTAAGCGCGCCCGTCAGATCGCCCTGCTGCCCTTCGTCACCGAATAAGGCAGAGCTTCAAACAAGAAGAAACAGACGCATCCAGTGGGTGCGTCTGTTTTTATGGGAAAATGGTTGACAAATCCGCGTGGGGAAGTATAATAGATATAGAAGGGGCGCTGCAGCAAGCGGTTAGCCCGATGTGTTAGGTAAACTCAATATTGAGAAACCGTCACTTGTCGGAGTGGCGGTTTCTGCTTTTCACAATGATCGTCACGGTATACCGTCCGATATGTAATGTGATACGCATAAGCAGCACCCCCTTTCGGGTGGTGTGGCCAACCGCCTGCCGTTCGTGCAGCGCCTGGGGCGATTATACCAAATATGGAGAAAATTGTCAAGGAAGCAACGGAAAATCAACCGCCGCTTCCTTGCTTTTTATTTTGAGGGTCAGGAGAGGCCCAGGGCGGCGGGGGTGACGGTTTGGGCATCCACAGCCGGGAAGACGCGGGAGAAAAGAGTGTAGGCGCCGTTGGTGTTTTGCAGGAAAATGTAGTAGGTGCCGCCGGGAGTTAGGCCGGGGGGCAGGGTGAGGTAGGCGGGGACGGCGTCCGCCGGGCCTTTCAGGGTGGAGAGGGTCTCGGCGGCGTAGATGGAGGCGTAGGGGTTGGCGGGTTGCTCGTCCCGGACACGGATTAGGGCCACCACATGGGCCTGGGCAGCCACCTCACGGATGTTGTCGGAGGTGGACAGGGTCGTGGGCGGGTCGGCTTTATCGCCCAGGAGGCCGCGGGCTTTTGCATCGGCTACGGTGCGGGGGATGTCGGAGGCTTCCGGGGCGTCGGCGTCGAGAACCATTTCCTTTACAACGGTGGTGTAGATGGTGTGGGGGTAGAGGGCGCTCTCGGCGGCGCAGAGGAAGAGGTAGTAGCTGTGGCCGGGAATGTAGGCGGGGTCATAGGCGTCGTAGACATGGATTTCGCCCGGGGTGTTGCCGGTGAGGTCGTCGGCGACGCGGAAAAGATAGACCTGGGTGGCGCCGTCGAAATCGTCCATGGAGACGAGCTTGGCCCGGACGACATTGGTGGAGTAGCGCATCACCTCCTCCGGGGTGGTGAGGTTTTCCGCGTAGGAGTATTCCACCGTGGCGTGGGGCTGGTCGGCAGGGCGGGCGCAGGCGGTGAGGAGGAGCAGAGGGATAAGAAGCAAAACGCATTTTTTCATAGGGGGCCTCCTTTTGTGTGAGAATGGGAGTTCCTTTATTATAATAGATGCGGTTTGGGAAGAAATCTTACAGGGGGGCGGGAAAAAGAGGAAAGAGGAAAGGGGAAAGATGGAGCGCTTTGGAAAATGGTGCGTGGCAAGGGGTGCGGTGGCGACCCTTCCGGCGCTTCGCGCCACCTCCCCTTACGCAGGGGAGGCTTTAAGGACAGGGAAAATGGGCAAAAAATTACCCCCGACGCGGATGGCGGTGGGGGTCAGTGCATTTCTTGGGCCAATTGGGTGAGGAGGAGCAGTTGGTGGCTGTTGAGGCGGCGCAGCTCACAGGATAAAATTTGCAGGGCCACGGGGTCGGGGAGGTCCGGGGTGAAGAACTCGGCGGGGGTCACGCCCAAGTAGTCGCAGATGTAGAAAAACATGGACATGGAGGGGAGGCTGACGCCGTTTTCGATGTTATTGATATACCCGGCGCTCTGGCCCAGGGACAGGCTCATATCCCGGGCGGACACGCCCTTTGCCTGCCGCAATTGGGCCAAACGAAGGGCAAACTGCTCTTTTTCCATGACACACCTCCGAGGATTTTTGATAATCGTACTATACACTATGGGCTATTATATCTAATTATAGTATTTATTTTCTTGACATTACTACTTTAATTAGATATAATACAGATAGCGACTATAAAAAATATATTTTGCGGAGGGGAAAATGTTAGTTTTTATCATTATCATTGTTGTGTTGATTTTTTTGATTCCAAATATTCTTCGGATGGAAAAAGACAGTAGGGAAAAAGACCGAGTGGCTAATGAAGAGAGGAAAAGCGTTCAGCAGAAAAATCAGGCCGAAGAAAAGGCAGAGCATTACCGACAGATGCTGATAAAACAGTATATGTCGAGCTCCCTGACACAGGAAATTATAGATGCCATTAGGGATGGGGCGGGTCAAAAGCCGGAGGAAATCGTTGTGAACCAAAGCAGTGTTTCCGGGCGCACGAACGGAGTTATGCGCAGCTACGAGTTTTTGGTGCATCGTGTCCCTGAATTAACAGAACGAAAAAGCTTTGACTACAAACATAAATTTGCAGCAGATTGTGATTTGTATAGCACCAGTTGGGTGTATGTTTACCAACAGGATGCGCTGGCAAACGCTATCAATAAAATATTGGGAGAAGAATATTCTATTACGAAGGAAAACGATGGAATGGTAGTCACTATGCGGCTGAAGCCGACAAAGAATTTTTGAGGAGGGAAATACAATGGCGCGGTGTTATTATTTGGATTATGAGAGCAAGGGGTTTCTCAGCAGCTATGGGAGCGACGAGTATGTTTGCAAGCTGTGTGGGAAGCACTTTGCCACCAATGATCCGCAGGTGAAGTACACTTGCAATGCCGATTACGGCGAGGAGTATCAGAAGTGCCCGGTGTACCGGGATCGGCGGTGAATGGGATAATGGAAATGGCCCCGGGGGAGCGTTGGCTGCCTCGGGGATTTTTTATTGGAAAGAGGAAAGGGGAAAGGGGAAAGATGGAGCGGGGCAGGGAGCGCGGGGGCGACCCCTCAGTCGCGGCGGAGCCGCGACAGCTCCCCTTGCGCAGGGGAGCCTTTAAGGACGGGGGTTACGGATTGCCACAGCCAGTGACATCGGTCACTGGCTTCGCAATGACATCGTTTTTTGCATGGGGTGCGGGGGGCGGCGGGACACATGGGTCCCGCCCTACATTATATATATTGTTTTGTAGGGCAGGGCGTGTGTGCCCTGCTGGGGCGCGGTACATGGGGCGGACAGGGGCGTCCGCCCCTACAATATTGGCCCCTTGCCTAAAGGGGGTGAAGCCGTGACGGGGGGATTCGTCCACGCACGAACTCACGGGAAACGAATTACCCATTACCCCGCACGAATCCCTCCACCAGCCTGCGGCTGGTCCCCCTCCCTTTAGGCAAGGGAGGCTTTGGGTTTTGGGGGGTGCGGTGGATGACGAGCGGCGGGGTGAGGGCAGCCCGCCCTACGGATTTATACGAGGGGTTGTGCGGGATAGGGCGGGCGGGGCAGAGCCCCGCCCCTACGGATGACATGATGGTGCGCGAAAACGGGCCGTCGGGGACGCCGACCCCTACGGAGAGCAACAAGTAGTGCGGTGGGGCGGGCCGATGTGGGCATCGGCCCCTACGGAGGGGTTGGGGACTGGTGCAGGACATAAAAAAGGTCTATCCCGAGCTTTTTGGGGTTCGGGATAGACCATTTTAGTTATATTATTTTATGGTTTTGATTTTACAGCTTCGTCACCATGGGGATGACCATGGGGCTGCGTTTGGTATGCTTATAGAGATAGCTGCTGATGGCGCTGCGGACGGCCCGGGTGACTTCGCCGTCGTCCCGGCGTTTGCGGGCGGGCATGGCGTCTACCGTCTTTTGGGCCACATCCCGGAGCTGATGCAGCAGCTCCTCGGACTCCTTTACATACACGAAGCCCCGGGTGACGATCTCGGGCGGGCAGAGGAGCTGATGGTCGTGGGAGGACATGGACAGGACCACCACCACCATGCCGTCCTCGGCCAGGAGCTTGCGGTCGTTGAGGACCACGGCGCCTACCTCGCCTACGCCGGAGCCGTCCACGAACACCTCCCCGGCGGGGACGCTGGTCTCGCACTTGATATGCTTGCCGGTGATCTCGATGACGGAGCCGTTATCGGCCACCACGATATTATTGGGGTTCATGCCCATGGACTCCGCCACGCGCTTATGGATCTGCAGCATACGCTGCTCGCCGTGGAGGGGGATGAAGAAGCGGGGCTTGGTGAGGGCATGGATGATCTTCAGCTCCTCCTGGCAGGCGTGGCCGGAGACATGGAGCATATCCGCCTTGTCATACACCACATCCACGCCCTTGCGGAACAGCTCGTTGATGACCCGGCCCACCGTCACCTCGTTGCCGGGGATGGCGCTGGCGGAGATGATGACCTTGTCGCCGGGGCCGATGTCCACCTGCTTGTGGGTGGAGAAGGCCATGCGGTACAGGGCGCTCATCTCCTCGCCCTGGGAGCCGGTGGTGACGATGACCTGCTGCTCGGGGGGGAGGTTTTTCAGCCGGTTCAGGTCCACCACGGTGCCCTTGGGCACCTTCATATAGCCCAGGTCCGTGGAGACCTTCATGATATTTTCCATGCTGCGGCCCGTGACGGCCACCTTGCGCCCGCAGGCGTGGGCGGCGTCAATGACCTGCTGAATGCGGTGGACATTGCTGGCAAATGTGGTGACGATGATACGCTTTTTGCAGCCGGTGAACTGGCGGGCAAAGGTCTTGCCAACGGCCCGCTCGCTCATGGTGTAGCCGGGTCGCTCCACATTGGTGGAGTCGGCCAGCAGGGCCAGGACGCCCTCGTGACCCAGAGCGCCGAAGCGGGCCAGGTCGATGACCTCCCCGTCGATGGGGGTGGAGTCGATCTTGAAGTCGCCGGTGTGGACAATGGTGCCCATGCGGGTGTGGATGGCAAAGGCCACGGAGTCGGCGATGGAGTGGTTCACATGGATGAACTCCACCTGGAATTTGCCCGCCCGGACGGTATTGCCCGGCTCCACGGTGATGATCTTGGTGGAGTCCAGCAGGCGGTGCTCCTGGAGCTTCAGTTTAATGAGCCCAGCGGTGAAGCGGGTGCAGTAGATGGGCATATTCACCTGCTTGAGCACATAGGGGATGGCCCCGATGTGGTCCTCGTGGCCGTGAGTGATGAACAGGCCGCGCAGGCGGTTGCGGTTCTTGATAAGGTAGCTGACATCGGGGATAACGCAGTCGATGCCGTACATATCGTCGCCGGGGAAGGCCATGCCGCAGTCCACCACGATGATCTCGCCGCCGTACTCGTAGGCGGTCATGTTTTTGCCGATCTCGTTGAGACCGCCCAGGGGGATGATTTTCAGTTTTTCTGCCATAAAAGTTATTGATTCTCCTTCTTTGTTCCGGGGCCGCGGCAGGCGGAGAGGGCGCAAAAAATGCGCGCGGAAACAAAGGCGCTCCGCCTGCGCCGGGCCCTGCATCGCCCTGCGCGGCGGCGGAGGACCGCCTGACCGTGACCGTAGTTTTGAATTTTTTCGGGGGAGTGGGCCCCGTTTATCGCATCGCGGCTTCCACATGGCCTGCGAAAAGATACATATAATAGCTGGCGAAAATTCCTGCGGAATTTTCCGACAAGGGGTGCCGCCTGCGGGCGGCAAACTCTGCGAGGCGTTGGGATGGTGCATCGCAAGAGGTGCAGTACAAGCCCGGTTCGGGCCGTCGGGGACGCCGGCCCCTACGGTCGGGAACAAGGACTGCGGTGGGGCGGGACGATGTGGGCATCGTCCCCTACGGAATGGTTTGTAGGGGCGGACGCCTCTGTCCGCCCGCGTCCGTTGCATGAGGTGCGGTACCGACGACCCCTCAGTCACGGCTTCGCCGTGACAGCCTGCCCACCGTCGTGCCAGCCGATTCCCGGCCACTATCGTGGCCGCCAATCGGGGCACTTCCTCGAAATCGCCTCGCTTCTTCTGCCACTGGCAGCGCTTCGGCGATTTCCCCTTGCGCAGGGGAGCCTTTTTGGGGAGGGGTTTCCTCAATTATTTTATAGTATAGCACAAGTATTACCATTTGTACACCCCCAACCATGCGCCGGGTTTTTCTTTGGTTCGACAGGGTGAAAAAAGGGCGGGTGGGGGAAAAGAAACCCTTGTATGCGGGGCGTTATTATGGTATAATGAACAATCAACATGAAACTGGGTCACTATCCGCATACGACAGGAGGGCTGGCAATGAACGGGAAAATACGAAAGCTCGTGCGGACGAATATGGTGCTGTATATCCTGCTGCTGGTGGCGTTCGCCGCGGTGACGGCCAGGCTCTCGCCGGTGCTGGCTGCCTGCGAGGCGGCGGCGGCCCTGCTGGTGTGGTATGTGAGCCGGCGGCGCAACAAAATTATGCAGCAGCAGCTGCACCAATATGTGGAGCGCATCTCCGGCGGCGCGGACACCGCCAAGACCAGCAACATGCTCTTTGCGCCCATGCCCATGATGGTGTTTAATCCGGACAGCGAGGATGTGCTGTGGGCCAACGACCTGTTTGCGGAGCTGCCGGGGGTGGGGGAGAACATTTACGAGTCCCGGGTGCGGGATGTGGTAAAGGGCTTCGAGACCCACTGGCTGCTGGAGGGAAAGCCCGAGTATCCGGGCGTTTTCACCTGGAACGACCGGCGCTACCGGGTGTTCGGGTGCCTGTCCCGGCCCGAGGACAAGGGACATTTTGGGGTTTTGGCTACCACCTACTGGATGGATGTGACGGACCTGGAGCATATGCGCTCCACCCTGGAGGAGACCAAGCCCGTGGCCGCCATTGTGATGATCGACAACTACGAGGACCTGATGAGCGCCTGCCCGGAGGGGAAGCGCTCGGCGGTGCGGGCGGCCATTGAGGAGAAAATGGACCAGTGGCGGGGCACCTCCGGGTCATTGCTGATGAAGTACGACCGGGACCGCTATCTGATGGTGTTCACGGAGAAGCAGTACGCGGCCTTTGCCGAGGGGCGGTTCGCCATTTTGGACGAGGTGCGCACGGTGCAGGCCGCCGAGGGCGTGTGCGCCACCATGTCCATCGGCGTGGGCCGGGAGGCCGGGAGCTACGACGCGCTGTTTAAGAACGCGGGCCTGGCCCTGGAGATGGCTCTGAGCCGGGGCGGCGACCAGGCGGTGGTGAAAGACCGCATGAACTTTGAATTTTACGGTGGCCGGGCCAAGGCCACGGAAAAGCGCACCAAGGTGAAGTCCCGGGTCATGGCAAACGCTTTGGGCGACCTGATGGACGACACGGAGCATGTGTATGTCATGGGCCACCAGTACGCCGACATGGACACCCTGGGCGCGGCGGCGGGCGTGTGCGCTATTGCCCGCAAGCGCGGAAAGACCGCCCGCATCGTTATGGACATGGAGAACAACTCCGTGGGGCCCATGCTGCGAAAGCTCAAGGCCCTGCCGGAATACAAGGATATATTTATCGGCGGCGGCGACGCCTTTTTGCGGGTGCAGCCGGACACGCTCTTGGTGGTGGTGGACACCAACCGGCCCGAGAGCGTGGAGTCCGAGCCGCTGCTGGAGGCGTGCAACCGGGTGGCGGTCATCGACCACCACCGCCGGGGCAGCAGCTACATTGAAAAAATGGCGCTGAACTACCACGAGCCCTACGCCTCCTCGGCCAGCGAGCTGGTGGCGGAGCTGCTGGGCTACCTGCTGGAGCCCGGCGACCTGCTGAAAACCGAGGCGGAGGCCCTGCTGGCGGGCATCGTGCTGGACACCAAGAACTTTACCAACCGCACCGGGGGACGGACCTTTGAGGCGGCGGCGTACCTGCGCCGGGCCGGGGCCGACACCCAGGATGTGCAGAAGATGTTCCAGAGCGACCTGGAGTCTATGATCGACCGCTACGCCATCATACGGCAGGCGGAGCTTTACCGGGAGGACCTGGCTATCGCGGCCATCGACGAGGAGTGCGAGCGGGTGACGGCGGCCAAGGCGGCCGACGAGCTGCTGACCCTCAGCGGCGTGCAGGCGTCCTTTGTGTTCTATCCCAAGGACGGCGGGGTGTATATCTCCGCCCGGTCTTTGGGCGATGTGAATGTGCAGGTCATTGTGGAGGTCCTGGGCGGCGGCGGCAACTCCACCAGCGCCGGGGGCCAGCTCCCGGGCGTGACGGTGGAGCAGGTGCGCCAAAAGCTCCAGGAGGCCATTGACAAATATTTTGAAAAACCCAACCAAGGAGGAACCAATAAATGAAAGTTATCTTGAAAGCCGATGTGCGCGGCAAGGGCAAGAAGGGCCAGATGATCGAGGTGGCCGAGGGCTACGCCCGGAATTTTCTGATGCCCAAGGGCCTGGCGGTGCTGGCTACCACCGACGCGGTGAACACCATGCGTTTGCAGGAAAAGGCCAAGGCCAAGGCCGACGCGGAGGCCAAGGCCGCCGCCACGGAGATCGCGGAGAAGCTCAAGGGCATGCAGGTGAAGGTGCCCTCTAAGGGCGGCGAGGGCGGCAAGCTCTTCGGCGCGGTGACGGGCCGCGAAATTGCCGCCGCCCTGAAGGAGCAGTACGGCGTGGACATCGACAGCAAGAAGCTGGTGCTGGACGAGCCCATCAAGAGCTTCGGCAGCTACCAGGTGAAGGCCAAGCTGGGCTTTGAGATCAGCGGCACGGTATATGTCCTCGTGACGGAGGAAAAGTAAGAAAAACGCGATGGAAAGGAGGTCTCCCCTATGCCTATGGACGAGCTGCTGAGCCGCGCCATGCCCCACTCCCCGGAGGCGGAGCAGGCGGTGCTGGGGTCCATGCTCATTGACGCGGACTGCATCAAGGATGTGATGGACCGGCTCCAGCCCCAGGATTTTTACCTGCGGCAGAATCGGGAAATTTTCGAGACCATCTATTCCATGTTCATCTACTCCAAGCCCATCGACGGCGTGACGGTGGCGCGGGAGATGGAAAAAGCCGGGGTATACCGGGAGGACACCCGGGCCTACCTCTTGCAGCTGATGGAGGTGACGCCCACCTCCGCCAATGTGATGGAGTACGCGGGCATCATCCGGGACAAGTCCCTGCTGCGGGCCATGGCTAAGGCCGCCGGGGACATCGCCGCCATGGTCCAGGAGGGCGTGGGCAACGCCGGGGAGATCCTCTCCTCGGCGGAGCAGAAAATTTACGCCATCCGCCAGGGGCGCGGCTCCCAGGAGATGACCCATGTGGGCGTGGTGGTGGAGACGGTCATGGACCAGCTGGCTAAGCTCACCGCCGGGGCCGAGCCCCCGGGCCTTTCCACGGGCCTTTCGGCGGTGGACAGGAAGATCAACGGGCTGAATAAGTCCGACCTGCTGCTACTGGCCGCCCGGCCCGGCATGGGCAAGACCAGTATGGCGCTGAATGTGGCGCTGTCGGTGGCGAAGGCGTCCCCGGAGAAGACCGTGGCTATCTTTTCCCTGGAAATGTCCAAGGAGCAGCTGGTGACGCGGCTTCTGGCAAACGAGGGACTTATTGAAAACACCCGCCTCTCCACCGGCAACCTCCGGGAGAGCGACTGGGAGAAGATCGCCCAGGCCGCCATGGTGCTAAACCACACCAACATCCGCATTGACGACAATCCCCTGCTCACCGTGGCGGACATGAACGCCAAGTGCCGCCGCCTGGAGAACCTGGGGCTGGTGGTCATCGACTACTTGCAGCTGATGACCTCCGCCGGGGGCAAGGGGTACAGCGGCGAGAACCGCCAGCAGGCGGTGTCGGACATCTCCCGAATGCTGAAGATCATGGCGAAGGAATTGCAGGTGCCGGTGCTGTGCCTGTCGCAGCTGTCCCGTGCCAACGAAAAGCGCGAGGACAAGCGGCCTATGCTGTCGGACCTGCGTGAGTCCGGCGCCATTGAGCAGGACGCGGACATCGTTCTGTTTTTGTACCGGGACGACTATTATAATGAGGACTCCGAGAAGCGGAACATCGCCGAGTGCATCGTGGCGAAGAACCGTCACGGCGAGACCGGCAAGGTGGAGCTGCGCTGGATGCCGGATTACACCGCCTTCAGCACCCTGGAAAACCGCTATGAGGAGGAGTGAGGGCCTTGACCTGCTGCCCTTCATGCGGCGGTGGGATATGCTGCCCCCTGCGGGCGGGCGCATCCTCTGCGCCGTCAGCGGCGGGCGGGACTCCATGTGCCTGCTGCACTATCTGTGGCAGCTGGGGCAGCGGGAGAATTTTTCCGTGGCCGCCGTACACATGGACCACGGCCAGCGGGAGACCGCCCAAAGAGATGTGTTTTTCGTCCAGAACTTTTGCCGGGAGCGGCGCATTCCCTGCGTAACGGAGCGGGTGAGCGTGCCGGAGAAGGCCAGGGAGTGGGGCGTGGGCATCGAGGAGGCCGGGCGGCGGCTGCGGTATGAGACCTTTCGCCGGGCGGCGGAGCTGACCGGGGCGGACCGCATTGCCACGGCCCACCACGCCGCCGACCAGGCGGAGACGGTGCTGCTGAACCTGCTGCGAGGCACGGGCCCCCAGGGCCTGGCGGGCATCCCCCCGGTGCGGGGGAACATCATCCGGCCTCTGCTGGAGACCTCCCGGGAGGAAATTGAGGAGTATCTGGAAGCAAACGGCATTGACCATGTGGAGGACGAGACCAACCAGGACCGAAGCATGGCCCGAAACCGGCTGCGGCTGGACATTATGCCGCTACTGCGGGCGCTTTATCCCGGCGCGGAGGGGAGCATCTGCCGGACGGCGGACATCCTCCGGCGGGAGGAGGACTGCTGGCGGACGCTGGTGGACCGGGCCCTGCCCGAGAGCGGCACGGCCATGGAGCGCCGGGCGCTGCTGGACCTGCCCTACGCTCTGCGGCTGCGGGCCCTGCGGGCCTTGACGGAGCGGACGGCGGTGGGCCGCAAGGACTACGGCGCGGTACACTACGAGGCCATGGAGCAGCTTCTCCACGGGGCGGGGGGCGTTTTGCACCTGCCCGGGGGCGTGGTGGCCCAGTGCCGGGGGGAGATCTTTTCCCTGGATAGGGAGGAGAAGGCCCCGGAGGCCGCGGCGCTTTTGCCGGGGATGACCCGGTGGGGCGAATATACCATTTTATTAGAAAAATCAGAGCGTCCGGCGGCGGAAAATGCGCTGGTGCTGGACGCGGAGAAGATACCCGGCGGGCTTACCGTGGGCCCGTGCCGGCCCGGGGAGGGGCTGAACCTACCCGGGAGCCGGGGACGGCGCAGCGTGAAGCGTCTGTGCCTGGACCGGGGCATAGACCCGGTGGAGCGGGACGGACTGCCCGCCCTTTACGCGGGCGAAAGGCTGGCGGCGGTTTGGCCGCTGGGTACGGATGTGGAATTTCTGCCCCGGGAGACCGGCGGCATGAGGCTCATAATTACCATTCAGAGAGAAAATTCAGGAGGACAGAATGATGGCTAAAAGCAACATGAATCAGGACATTTTGGAGGTATTGCTGTCGGAGGAGCAGCTGCACCAGCGCATCCAGGAGATGGGCGACGAGCTGTTCGACCAGTTTAAGGACAAGGACCCCATGTTTGTGGGCGTGCTCAACGGGTGCTTTGTGTTTATGGCGGACCTGGTGCGGGCCACCCAGCTCAAGAGCGAGGTGGAGTTCATCAGCGTGTCCTCCTATAAGAACGCCACCAAGAGCTCCGGCGTGGTGGAGATCACCCGGGACCTGCAGCGGGACATCACGGGCCGCAACATCATCGTGGTGGAGGACATTCTGGACTCCGGCAACACCCTCTATTTCCTGCGCAATTACCTGCTGGCTAAGGGCGCGGCGTCCATCACCATTGTGACCCTGCTGGATAAGCCCTCCCGCCGGGAAAAACCCATCGTGCCCGACCTGGCCGGGTTCGAGGTGCCGGACGAGTTCGTGGTGGGCTTCGGCCTGGACTACTGCCAGCAGTACCGCAATATGCCCTACATCGGTATTCTCAAGCCCGAGGTGTACAGCAAGTAAAGTATAGATCGCCGGGGCCGGTGTACGCACTGGCCCCGCAATGACAGTTTTTTCTCCGGGCGCATGGCCCGGGGAAAAGGAGGTTAGCATGGACGAAAACAGAGACGGCTTGCCGGAGGAGCAGACGGAGCGCCCCCTGCCGGAAATTGAGCTGCCGGAGCTCTTTCGGGCGGAGAGCGCCCTGGAGGAGAGCGGGGAGCAGTCGGATGCGCCGGAGCCGGAGGGTCCGGAGGCCGGGGACTTATCTGCGGCGGAGCCGGAGACGGAGGCTTTGGAGCCCATAGAGCCGGCGGGACCGGAGGCGGCAGACGGGGAGGCCTTGCAGCCGGAGAGCGGCGAGGCGGCCCACACCAATGCGGCCCAGCCCGGGCGCAGACTGCAAAAGGAGAACACCTGGCGCAGGCTGTGGAAGGACTACGGCTACATCCCGGTGACGGTGGTGTGTATGCTGCTGCTGTTCAAGGTGATCTTCCAGATCGCCTGGGTGCCCAGCGGGTCCATGGAGACCACCCTGCCCACCAAGTCGCTGCTCTTTTCCTGGCAGCTGCCCTACGCGGTCAGCGATCCCACGCCCCAGCGGGGGGAGATCGTCACCTTTTGGAGCGATGAAATGGGCAAGCTCCTGGTCAAGCGGGTCATCGGCCTGCCCGGGGACATTGTGACCTTCCAGGACGGATTTGTGTATATAAACGGCCAGGAGCTGGATGAATCCTACCTGCCCCGGCAGGGGATCACCGCCAGCGGGAGCCGGGAGGAATATGTGGTGCCGGAGGGCTGCCTGTTTTTCATGGGCGACAACCGCACCGGGTCCTGGGACGCCCGGTCCTGGAACGATCCCTTCGTCCCGGTGGAAAATGTGCGGTCCCATGTGCTGCTTTGCATATCCTTTTTGAAGGACAACAGCTGGCGCGGTGTGCGCGCCGTGGCGTAATGAAGGAGGGGGAGACTTGACAGAGAGAAGAAGAGTGCGGCCCGGCGGCATCCTATTTTTGCTGCTGGTGGTGCTGTGCATATTTACCCTGGCCCGGAACCTGGGCGCAGGGAGCAGCGGTATTGCTTACAGCCAGATGTGCCAGTATTTCCGGGAGGAGAAGGTCCAGAGCTTCACCATCACCGGCGACAGCTTGCAGGCAAAATTGCAGGACGGCTCCGTGGTCGCCTGCACCATCGGAAGCGTGGAGAGCTTCTACAGCGACATGGACGGCCTGGTGCAGCAGCAGGTGCAGAGCGGCATTGTGAAGGAGCAGAGCTTCATCCACGCCACCAACTGGGTCTCCACCCTGCTGCCCTATGTGATGGGCTTTATCGCCCTGGTGCTCATCATCAACCTCATGGGCCGCATGAACGGCGGGAACGCCGCTGCCCAGGACAAGATGGCTAAGTTCGGCCAGGCCCGGGTGCAGATGCCCGGCCGGGGCGAGAACCGCGTCACCTTTGACGATGTGGCCGGGGCCGATGAGGAGAAGGAGGAGCTGCAGGAGATCGTGGAGTTCCTCCGGGAGCCGGACAAGTATTTGCAGCTGGGCGCCCACATTCCCAAGGGCGTGCTGCTGGTGGGCCCTCCGGGCACGGGTAAGACGCTGCTTGCCAAGTCCGTGGCCGGGGAGGCGGATGTGGCGTTTTTGTCCATCTCCGGCTCCGACTTTGTGGAAATGTATGTAGGCGTGGGCGCCAGCCGCGTCCGCGACCTCTTTGACCAGGCGAAAAAGCAGTCTCCGGCCATTGTGTTCATCGACGAGATCGACGCCGTGGGCCGCCAGAGAGGCAGCGGCCTGGGCGGCGGACACGACGAGCGGGAGCAGACCCTCAACCAGCTCCTGGTGGAGATGGACGGCTTTGCCGCCAGCCAGGGCGTGGTGGTCCTGGCCGCCACCAACCGGGTGGACATTCTGGACCCGGCGCTGCTGCGTCCCGGCCGGTTTGACCGCCAGGTGTATGTGGGCCTGCCGGACATCAAGGGCCGGGAGGAAATTCTGAAAATTCACGCCCGGAACAAGCCCCTGGCGGAGGATGTGGACCTGGCCGAGATCGCCCGGGGCACCGCAGGCTTCACCGGGGCGGACCTGGAGAACCTGCTCAACGAGGCGGCCCTGCTCTCAGGCCGCCGGGGCGAGGCGGTCATCTGCCAAAAGACCATCCAGGAGTCCATCATCAAGGTCATCGCCGGACCCGAAAAGCACAGCCGGGTCATCCCCGAGGCGGAGCGCCGTCTCACGGCCTTCCACGAGGCGGGCCACGCCATTGCGGCCCACGACCTGCCGGGGCAGGACCCGGTGCATCAGATCACCATTGTCCCCCGGGGCCAGGCGGGCGGCATGACCATCAGCCTGCCGGAGGAGGACCGCTCCTACCTCTCCAAGCGATACATGGAGGACGAGATCGTGGTGCTGCTGGGCGGCCGGGCCGCCGAGGAGCTGATGCTGGGGGATATTTCCACCGGCGCCAGCAACGACCTCCGGCGGGCCACCACCATCGCCCGGAAGATGGTGGGCACCTACGGTATGTCCAGCCGCCTGGGCCATGTGGCCTTCGACGCGGGCAGCGACGAGGTGTTCATCGGCAAGAGCATGGGCCACACCCGTCCCTACTCCGAGAAGATCGCCGCCGAGATGGACGACGAGATCCAGCAGATCTTGGCGGATTCCTACACCCGCTGCACCGAGATCCTCCAGCGGCAGCAGGATAAGCTGCGGGCCGTGGCGGACTTCCTGCTGGAGCACGAGACCATGACAGCGGCGGAGTTCGAGGCCGTTTTTAAGACGGAAAACCCGTAAGGAAATCATAAATCGTCCCTTTCCTACAGCGGAGGGGACGATTTATTTTTTTGCCGCCCCAAGGCTCTTGTGCAAAATCACGAACACAGGTGTCTGTCCATGGGGGACAGGAAACGGAAAAATTTGCGGTATGAACGGCCCATAGGGGCGATTGTCCGCCACTGACGGACATTTGTAAAATCAAAAGGCGGAAGATTCTTTCGGAAAAGGCCCATTTCCGTGGAAATTTAATGCAACATTCTCACTTGCAATCGGGACAGGTTTCTAATAAAATATAGGAATAGTCATAGGTGATTTTTGGATAGCTTGTGACTGAAACAAATTAGGAGGAAGTAAAGATGAAAAAAATCATTGCATTGCTGCTGGCCCTGGTCACGGCTCTGTCTTTGGTTGCCTGCGGCAGCAAGGACGGCGGCACGGACGGGGACACCGTGAAGATCGGTATTTTTGAGCCCATCTCCGGCCAGAACGGCGCCGGCGGCAAGAAGGAGATCCTGGGCATTGAGTATGCCAACTCCATCAAGCCCACCGTCACCATTGGCGGCAAGGAGTACAAGGTCCAGCTTGTGACCGCCGACAACGCTTCCGAGCAGTCCAAGGCTCCCGCTGCGGCCCAGACCCTGATCTCCAAGGGCGTGTCCGTGGTCATCGGCACCTACGGCTCCGGCTGCGCCATTGCTGCCGGCCCCCTGTTCCGGGATGCTAAGATCCCCGCTATCGGCACCTCCTGCACCAACCCGCAGGTAACCGAGGGCAACGACTACTATTTCCGCGTTTCCTACATTGACCCCTTCCAGGGCGCCGTGATGGCGAACTTCGCCAACAAGGAAAAGGGCAGCGTCAACTGCGCTCTGATCATTGAGTCCGGCGACGACTATTCCGCTGGTTTCGGCAACTATTTCCAGAAGGAAATGGAGCGCCTGGGCGGCAAGGCCAATGTTCTGGAGTTCCAGAAGGGCGAGACCGACTTCTCCACCATCATGGCTACCATCAAGTCCGCCGGTTATGACGGCATCTTCGCCCCCGTGTCCATCGAGACCGCTGCCATGATCATCAGCCAGGCCCGCGACAGCGGCATCACCTGCCCCATCATGGCTGGCGACACCTGGGATGACATCTCCATCGCCCAGCGTACCGGCGACAAGGCCACCGACATTTACTTCTCCGCTTTCTTCGATGCAGCCGACGAGTCCAACGAAGAAGGTAAGGCCTTCGTGGAAGGCTTCAAGAAGTGGGTCGCCGAGGACAAGACCCGCATCGAGAACAACGGCGGCACCGCTGACGCTATCTCCAGCGTGACCCCCTGCGGCTACGACGCTTACATGGCCGCTGTCTACGCCATTGAGAAGGCCGGTTCCACCGACGGCGCCGCCATCCGTGACGCGCTGGCTTCCCTGGAGGTCCAGGGCCTGGTCACCGGCGATCTGAAGTTCGATGCCAACGGCGACGCCATCAAGACCTATGCCGTTATCAAGACCATCAAGGACGGCGACATCGTGTATTACAGCACCTACAACGGCTGATAAACACCCGGCGTTTCTAAAAACGACATAAAGCCTTATCGTGGGGGGAGCGATGCTCCCCTCACGATTGAGGTTTTTTGCATATTGATGACTCTTGCGTTTTCGGCAGTCGAGGGACATCCTTTCCCCGCATGCTGAAAGCGCAAGATTCATATAGAAGGAGGTTTCCGTACTTATGCATGACGCAGCTTACTATATCCAGCTTCTGCTCTCCGGCGTCACGGTGGGCAGTCTGTACGCCCTCATTGCCATCGGCTACACCATGGTCTACGGCATCCTGCGCCTCATTAACTTCGCCCACGGCGACATCTTTATGATGGCGGGCTTTTTCATGGTGTATATCTCCGCTTCCTGCTCCCTGGCGGTGTCCATCCCCCTGGTGCTGGTGCTGACGGTGATCTTGGGCGTGGCCATCGAGCGGGCGGCCTACAAGCCCCTGCGCACAGCGCCGCGAATGTCCGTGATGATCTCGGCCATCGGCGTCAGCTACCTGCTGCAAAACCTGGCAAACTACATCACCGGCGGTATCGCCCGGGCCTACCCGGACATCCCCTTCCTGACGGAAGTGCTCCATGTGGGCAGCCTGAACATCAAGCGCATCACCATCGTCACCCCCCTGCTGACCATCGCCCTGGTGGTGGTGCTGGTGCTCCTCATTCAGAAAACCAAGGTGGGCATGGCTATGCGCGCCGTGTCCCGTGACTTCGAGACCTCCCAGCTCATGGGCATCAAGATCAACAGCGTCATTTCCATGACCTTTGTCATCGGCTCCTTCCTGGCGGGCGTGGCCTCCATTTTGTACTTTGCCAACTACGGCCAGGTGAGCCCCATGATCGGCGCTATGCCCGGCTTGAAAGCGTTCGTAGCCGCTGTGTTCGGCGGCATCGGCTCCATCCCCGGCGCCGTTATCGGTGCGTTCATCATTGGTATCTGCGAGTCCTTTATCAAGGCCAATGAGACCATCGCCGTGTTCAGCAACGCTTTCACCTTTGCCCTGCTGATCGTGATCTTGCTGTGCAAGCCCAACGGTCTGTTCGGTGAGAAACTGACGGAGAAGGTGTAAGCTATGAAAAATACGAAGAAAAGAAATTTGGTGCTGTCGCTGATCCTGGCAGCCGTCTGCATCGTTTTCCTGCTGTATGTGGACAAATTCCAGCACTATTCCATGCTGGCTACGGTGCTGAAAAAGGGCGCCATTTACTCCCTGGTCGCCGTGTCGCTGAACCTGCTCAACGGCTTTACGGGCCTGTTTTCCCTGGGCCAGGCGGGCTTTATGATGATCGGCGCTTATACTTACGGCATCCTCACCATTCCCGTGGCAGACCGACTGGGCGTGTACCAGTACTTTGACGGCGGTATCGTGCAGTTCTGCCTGCCCATGCTGGTGGGCCTGATCCTGGCGGGCATCGTCCCGGCCATCTTCGCCTGGCTCATCGGCCTGCCCGTGCTGAAGCTGAAGAGCGACTACCTGGCTATCGCCACCCTGGGCTTCGCGGAGATCATGCGCGCCATCATCCAGTGGAAGCAGCTGGGGCCTCTGACCAACGCCTCCAACCTGCTGCGCGGCTTTGCCGACTTTGACTCCATCCTGTTCCCGTTCATCGTGTCGGCCATCTGCATCGGCTTCATCGTGCTGCTCATCAACTCCACCTATGGCCGGGCCTTCAAGGCCATCCGCGACGACGAGATCGCCGCCGAGGCTATGGGCATCAACCTGGCGAAGCACAAGATGCAGGCCTTCCTCATCAGCTCCTTCTTCGCCGGTATCGGCGGCGCGCTGCTGGCTATGTTCCAGTCCAGCGTCCAGGCCAACACCTTTACCTCCACCATGACCTATGAGATCTTGCTCATCGTGGTCATCGGCGGTATCGGCTCCATCACCGGCTCTATCCTGGGCTCGTTCCTCTATATCGCCTGCTCCGAGTGGTGGCTGCGCTTCCTGGACGACCCCGTGCCCTACCTGGGCGTGAACATCCCCTTCATGCGGGGCGGCTTCCGTATGCTGGTGTTCTCGGTGGTCATTATGATCGTGGTGCTGTTCTTCCGCAAGGGCATCATGGGCGACCGGGAGTTCTCCTGGGACGGCATCATCGGCTTCTTCCAAAAGCTCTTTAAGAAGAAGGAAAAGAAGGAGGTGGCCTCCAAATGAAAAATGTGCTGAAAGTGGAAAATGTCACCATGCAGTTCGGCGGCGTGGTGGCCGTGGATAACCTGAGCATGGAGGTAAATGAGGGCGAGATCGTGGCCCTCATCGGCCCCAACGGCGCCGGAAAAACTACCGCGTTCAATGTCATCACCGGCGTGTACGCCCCCACCAACGGGCGGGTGTGCTTCAACGAGAAGTGCATCGTGCGCAATCACCCCACCGGGAAGATGAAAAAGACCTATAAGGGCGAGCATCCCACCATGTATACCGCCCAGTTTGCCCCGGAGGAGACCCTGGAGGGCGAAGTGCCGGAGGATGAGACCCTGGAGAATGAGGCGCAGGAGGACAAGGCGCTGGAGAATGAGGCGCTGAAGGCGTGGAAGCAGGCGCAGAAGGAGCGGGACGAATACGCCTTCACCGACCATATCCTGGCCCCTACGCCGGATAAGATCACGGTGCAGGGCATGGCCCGTACCTTCCAGAACATCCGCCTGTGGAAGACCCAGACGGTGTTTGACAATGTGCTCATCGCCAAGCACCTGCGCCGCAGCAGCAACCTCTTCACCGCGGCCCTCCACCTCAACGGCAAGGAGGAGGCCCGGCAGCGGGCCGAGGTACTGGAGCTGCTGAAGCTGGTTGGCCTGGAGGATGTGAAGGACGAGCTGGCTACCTCCCTGCCCTACGGCAAGCAGCGCCGCCTGGAGATCGCCCGGGCCCTGGCTACGGATCCCACGCTGCTGCTGCTGGACGAGCCCGCCGCCGGTATGAACCCCCAGGAGACCCTGGAGCTGACGGAGTTTATCGGCGAGATCCGCAAAAATTTCCACATGACCATTCTGCTCATTGAGCACCACATGGACCTGGTCATGGACATTGCCGACCGCATCTATGTGCTGGACTTCGGCAAGCTGATCGCCCAGGGTACGCCTGAGGAAATTCAGAGTAACGAGCGCGTTATCGACGCATATTTGGGGGTGGTTGAAGATGCTGAAGATTGAGAATTTGCATGTGTCCTACGGCGGCATCAAGGCCCTGCGCGGCATTAGCCTGGAGGTGCCCGACGGCAAGATCGTCACCCTCATCGGCGCCAACGGCGCGGGCAAGTCCACCACCCTGCGCACCATCTCCGGCCTGGTGAAGGCCGACAGCGGCTCCATCACCTACGACGGCCAGGAGCTGCTGGGCAAGCCCATCAACAAAATTCTGGAGGCGGGCATCGCCCAGTCCCCGGAGGGCCGCCGGGTGTTCGCCAACCTGACGGTGGTGGAAAACCTGAAGATCGGCGCGTATCTGCGCAAGGATAAGGACGGCATCGAGAAGGACCTCCGGTGGGTCTACTCCCTGTTCCCCCGGCTGGAGGAGCGGAGCTGGCAGCTGGCGGGCACCCTCTCCGGCGGTGAGCAGCAGATGCTGGCCGTAGGCCGGGCGCTGATGAGCCGCCCCAAGGTCCTGATGATGGATGAGCCGTCCCTGGGCCTGGCGCCCCTGGTGGTGCAGGGCATTTTCGACATCATCCGCACCATCAACAAAGAGGGCGTCACGGTGCTGCTCATCGAGCAGAACGCCAACATGGCCCTAAAGGTGGCGGACCTTGCCTATGTGCTGGAGACCGGCACCATCACCAAGTTCGGCACCGGCGCAGAGCTCCTGGCAGACGAGTCCATCAAAGAGGCTTACCTGGGCAAGAGCAAGAAGTAACAAAGAGGGCCTCGCAGAGTTTGCCGCCCGCAGGCGGCAAAAAATTAAAATCATTTTTCACCGCGACATGTGCGTGGGGAAAAATACTTCTCAGGCTGCAAGTGTGGAATTTTTGCGCATGGCGCAAAAATTATGCGCGCAGCAGACTGCAAGCCTTTTGGCAGAAAAATCGAAGATTTTTTGCCAGTTAATAAAGCGCCCATACCTGTGGAGGTGTGGGCGCTTTCGCGCGGAGGATTTGTGCAATGACGGCATACATCGTAATGGCCCTGGCGGCCCTGGCCGGGGGCATCATCCAGCCGCTGACGGGCTTCGGCTCGGCGGTGATTTTAATGGTAGCGGCCCAATATTTCTTCGACATCACCATCGCCCCCAGCGTGGCGGCGGCCATCTGCGTGGTGCAGTCGGGGGTCATGGCCTGGTCCCGGCGCAGGAGCATCGACCTTAGGCAAATTCTCCCGCCCATCGCCCTTTACACCGTGTGCTCCCTGGTGGTCATCGCCTTTTTAGGACAGATGGACCTACACATCCTCACGGCGGTGTTCGGGGGCTTTTTGGTGCTGCTGGCGGTGTATTTCCTGTTCGTGGCCCAGCGGGTGCGGCTGCGTCCCAGCCCGGCGGCGGGGATGCTGTGCAGCGCCTTTTCCGGGTGTTGCGCCGGGGCGTTCACCATCGGCGGGCCCATGATGGCCCTGTATTTCGTAGCCATCGCCCGGGACAAGGAGAGCTATGTGGCAAATATGCAGTTCCTGTTCGTCACCACCAACGCCATCAACCTGGCCATGCGGGCCTGGCGGGGGCTGTATGGGGCGGCGTATTTGCCCGTCACCGCCGTGGGCGCGGCCTTTGTGCTGGTGGGCATGGTCATCGGCAACGCCCTAAGCCGCCGCATGAGCGGGGACATCGCCCGGCAGGTGGTGTACATCGGCGTGGGCGTCAGCGGCCTGGTGACGCTGGTGCAGCAAATCGTGTAAAAGAGGAAAGGGGAAAGGGAAAAGATGAGGTCGCCCCTACGATACTCTCCATAAAAAAACGGAGGCTCCCGATCGGGAACCTCCGAATTTTTTATTACACCGTCGCACCCTCGGTTTGCTCCTGGGTGGGAGCGGGGGCGTCTTTCTCGATGGTGACCTTGCCATCTCGCAGGCAGATGCGGGCGGTGTCGCCGCTTTGCAGCGTGCCCTCCAGCATCTGCTCGGCCACGGCGTCCTCCACCTCGTTCTGGATGGCCCGGCGCAGAGGACGGGCACCGTACTGGGGGTCGAAGCCGTCTTTGGCCAGGGCGGTAACGGCATCGTCGTCGGCCAGGAGGGTAATGCCCTGCTGGGCCATGCGCCCGCCGGTGATCTCCAGCATCCGCTGGGCGATGCGGCGGATGTCCTCCTCCGTCAGCTGGCGGAACACGATGGTCTCGTCGATACGGTTCAGGAACTCCGGCTTGAAGGTCCGGCGCAGCTCCTCCAGCACCGCCTGCTTGATGCGGGCGAACCGGGCCTTTTCGTCGGCGTCGGTCTCCCGGCCATCAAAGCCCAGGGGCTTATCGGCGGAGGTGATGTTCCGGGCGCCCACATTGCTGGTCATGACGATGATGGTGTTCTTGAAGTCCACCCGGCGGCCCTGGGAGTCGGTGACGATACCGTCCTCCAGGATCTGCAGCAGGATGTTCCACACATCCTCGTGGGCCTTCTCAATCTCATCGAACAGCACCACGGAATAGGGCTTGCGGCGCACCTTTTCGGTGAGCTGGCCGCCCTCCTCGTGGCCCACATAGCCGGGAGGCGAGCCGACCAGCCGGGACACGGTGTGCTTCTCCATATACTCGGACATATCAATGCGGATCATGTCGTTTTCGCTGCCGAACATCACCTGGGCCAGGGCCTTGCACAGCTCGGTCTTGCCCACGCCCGTGGGGCCCAGGAACAGGAACGAGCCGATGGGACGCTTGGGGTCCTTCAGGCCTACACGGCCCCGGCGGATGGCCTTTGCCACGGCGGTAACGGCCTCGTCCTGGCCCACCACACGCGCATGCAGGGTCTCCTCCAGCTTCAGCATACGCTGGCTCTCGTCCTCGGTGAGACGGGTGACGGGGATGCCGGTCCACCCGGCCACCACCTTGGCGATGTCCTCCTCGCCCACCAGACCCCGGTTCACGGCCAGGTTCCGCCGCCAGTTGTCCCGCTCAATTTCCACCTGCTGGACATAGTTCTGCTCGATGTCCCGGAGCTGGGCGGCCTTTTCATAGTCCTGGGCGGCGATGACCTGGGCCTTCTCCTTGCGCAGGGCGGCCAGCTTCTCCTCCAGGCTCTTCAGCTCCGGGGAGGCGGCCTCGGCGTCCATGCGCACCCGGCTGGCGGCCTCGTCCATCAGGTCGATGGCCTTGTCGGGCAGGAAACGGTCGTTGATGTACCGCACGGACAGGCGCACGGCGGCCTCAATGGCCTCGTCGGTGATGGCCAGCTTGTGGTGGGCCTCGTACTTATCCCGCAGGCCCTTGAGGATCTCAATGGCCGTCTCGGGGGTGGGCTCGCCCACCGTCACCGGCTGGAAACGGCGCTCCAGGGCGGCGTCCTTCTCGATGTACTTGCGGTACTCGTTGAGGGTGGTGGCGCCCACCACGCGAATCTCGCCGCGAGACAGGGCGGGCTTGAGGATGTTGGCCGCGTCCACGGCACCCTCGGCGGAGCCGGCGCCCACGATGGTGTGCAGTTCGTCGATGAAGAGGATCACATGGCCGTCCTTCTTCACCTCGTCGATGGTCTTTTTGATGCGTTCTTCAAATTCGCCCCGGTACTTGGTGCCGGCCACCATGCCGGAGAGGTCCAGGGACAAAACCTTCTTATCCAGCAGCTCCTCCGGCACATCCGCCGCGGCGATGCGCTGGGCCAGGCCCTCGGCGATGGCCGTCTTGCCTACGCCGGGCTCGCCGATGAGAACGGGGTTATTCTTGGTGCGGCGGGAGAGAATTTGGATGACCCGCTGAATTTCCTTTTCGCGGCCAATGACCGGGTCCAGCTTGCCCTGGCGGGCGGCCTCGGTGAGGTCGCGGGTGAACTCGGACAGGGTCTTGCCCTTCTTGCCGTCGTCCCGGTGGGGGGAGGGGACGCTCCCGGCGGAGGCCCGGGGGCCCTCGTTGATCTTCTGCACCACGGAACTGTACATCTTCTTGGGGTCGATGCCCACGGTGTCCAGCACGCGGATGGCCATGTTGTTGCCCTCCCGCAGCAGGCCCATGAGCAGATGCTCGGTGCCGATGTACCCGGCTCCGGTGCGCATGGCCTCGGACACGGCCAGCTCCACGGCACTCTTAGCCCGGGGGGTCAGCCCCTGGGTGGGGGCCGCGCCGGACATACCCTTGCCCACGCTGCGCTCCAGCACGGTGCAGATCATGTCCTCGGTCATGCCGTACTCCTGCATGACCCGGTGGGCGATGCCGTCCTCTTCGCGCATCAGGCCCAGCAAAATATGTTCACAGCCTACATAGCCGTGGCCCATTTCCTCGGCGGCCTCCTGCGCCAGGCGCAGGGCCTCCTCGGCACGGGGTGTAAATTGATTTTCATGCGTCATATAAAACACTTCCTCTCGGTTACAGTATCATTGGGTTGCCCGCCGCCCTCACGGCTGCGAGGGCAGGGCGCGAAGCTGGTCCCGAATGCGGGCCGCTTCCTCGTAATTTTCGCTTTCCACAGCGGCCTTGAGCTGCTGCTGTAAGGCGTTGCGCTGGCGCTGGCTGCGCAGGGAATCCTGCTGGGCCTTGTCCACCAGTCCCGCGGACTGCTCTCGGACGGGAGCCTCCACCGCCACCGGCTGGCCCGGCTCGGGAAACTCCGTGAGCATCCTCGTGCCGAAGCCCTCCAAAAACGGCTCCAGCATGGAAAACGGTCTACTGAAAAAGTCATCGCCGAACAGGCTCATGGGCCGCATACTGCGGCGCAGGGAGCTGGTGTAGCCCATGGCCTCGGCGCAGTCCTGGCACAGATGCACCTGGGTCACATGGCCGTTTACGCTGCTCTTATAGAAAAAGGTGGCTTCATTCTTGCCGCAATGTTCACACTTCATAATATGTTCCTCCTTACTTCCGTTCAAACCAGATGAATGAGAATTTGTTTCAAAATATCCGCCCGCAGGGCATCGCGGCTCTCCTGGGAGACGCTGCGCAGAGCGCTGTCCGACAGGGCACACAGGGCCGCCTGGGCCGTCTGCGGGTCGATGGCCTCGGAGTCGGCCAGGTTGGTGACGATGGCCCGGGCGCTGCGCCCGTCCAGTGCGTCGCCGATGGAATTGATGACATGCATCAAAAGCGTCTGCCGGTCCATCTGCACCCGGGTGATGCGGATGTACCCGCCGCCGCCCCGGCGGCTCTCCACGATGTAGCCGTGCTCCGGGGAGAACCGGGTGGACATGACATAGTTGATCTGGCTGGGCACGCACCCAAACCGCTGGGCCAGGTCGCTGCGCTGCAGCTCCAGCACCCCGTTGGCCTCGTCCAGTGCCTCCTGGATGAATCCTGCGATCAAATCTGAAATACCCATTTTTGTCCTCCTCCGATCATTGGTTTGACCTTTCTTGACTTTGGCCTTAGTATAGCACCAAAGAGCAAAATGTCAAGAGGGAATATTTGACTTTCTTTGACCTTTTTGAAAACAATTTGTGAACATGAGAATTATTTTGTATTCTTTTGACAAATCCGGGGTTTTCCAGATAGATTGTGCTTGCATTTTCAAATTCTTGTGTTACAATGATGGTACAAATCTTAATGGAGGTGCTCTTATGGCTTATCAGATCGGTTCTGCTTGCGTCAGCTGCGGCGCTTGCGCAGATGCTTGCCCCGTGGGTGCTATTTCCCAGGGCGATGCTACTTATGTGATCGATGCGAACGCTTGCCTGGACTGCGGTTCCTGCAGCGACACTTGCCCCAACGGCGCTATCAGCCCCGCTGACTAATCTAACATAGTAGCTTTGTATCGCAGGGTCATCTTTGACCCTGCGATACTTTTTTGTTGCGAACCGCTGCTCCGGGGCATTGCCCTGGGGCGGTTTTTATATTATAATATTATAATGGGTAAAACGAACGAGAGGGGGAGCCGCGGTGGTAAAACAGGATCAGCTTTGGCCCGGCGGCTTTCGCTTTCTTTTTGATGACGGGCTGTTTCAGCCGGGGACGGATTCGTTCCTGCTGGGGAGCTTCCCCCGGCTGCGGCGGGGGCTGCGGGTGTGCGACCTGGGGGCCGGAACGGGGCTTTTGGGCCTGCTGCTTCTGGCCCGGGAGCCCGGCTTGCAGGTGACCAATGTGGAGCTGCAAGAGGCGGCGGTGGACCTGGCCCGGCAAAACGCGGCGCTGAACGGACTTACGGACCGGGTGACAAATCTCCACGCAGACCTGCGGGACCGGGCGCAATTGCCCCCGGCGGGTAGGTTCGATCTGGTGGTGAGCAACCCGCCCTATTTTGAGGTGGGCCGGGGCGCGGAAGCCCGGTGCAGCGAACGGCGCATAGCGCGCACAAATTGCACCTGTACGCTTCCCCAACTCTGCACCGCAGCGTCACTTTTGCTGCACCATGGCGGTGCATTTTGCCTGATATTTCGCGCGGAGCGGATGGCAGAGCTTTTCGCCTGCCTGCAAGGCTGCGCCCTGGAGCCAAAGCGGCTGCGCCTGGTGCAGAACACCGCCCAAAGCGCCCCCAAGCTGCTGCTTTTGGAGGCCCGAAAGGGTGGGAATCCGGGGCTTTCCGTGCTGCCGCCGCTGCTGCTGCGCCGGGAGGACGGCGGGGAATCCCAGGAGCTGGCGCAGATCTATTTTCGGGATAAGGAGTAAAAAATCATGGCCGGAACGCTGTATTTGGTAGCCACCCCCATCGGGAATCTGAGCGATTTTTCCCCCCGGGCCGTGGCGACCTTGGAGCAGGCGGACTTCATCGCCGCCGAGGACACGCGGGTGTCCGTGAAGCTGCTGAACCACTTTGCAATCAAGAAGCCGCTGGTGAGTTACCACGAGCACAACCGGGCGGCGGCGGGGCAGGCTATCCTGGCCCGGCTGCTGGCGGGGGAGACCTGCGCCCTGGTGACGGACGCCGGGACCCCGGCCATCAGCGACCCCGGGGAGGACCTGGTGCGCCTGTGCGGGGAAAACGGCGTGACGGTGGAGGCCATTCCCGGCTGCTGCGCGGCGGTGTGCGCCCTGGCGGTGTCGGGGCTGCCCACCAGGCGGTTTACCTTTGAGGGCTTCCTCTCGGCCAACAAAAAAGAGCGCCGGACGGCGCTGCTGAAGCTGAAAAACGAGGAGCGGACCATGGTTTTCCACGAGGCGCCCCACAAGCTGCGCTCGACGCTTTCGGACATGGCGGAAATTTTGGGCGACCGGGCCGTGGCCCTGTGCCGGGAGCTGACGAAGCTCCACGAGGAGACCATCCGCACGACCCTTAGCGGGGCGGTGGCGCTGTACCAGGAAAAGGAGCCCCGGGGCGAGTATGTGCTGGTAGTGGCCGGGGCCCAGCCGGAGGAGAACGCCGTGACCCTGGAGGAGGGCGTGCGGCGGGTGCTGCGGCTGCGGGAGGACGGCATGAAGATGAAAGAAGCCGTCCGCACGGTGGCCGGGCAGGCGGAATTGAACAAGAATGAATTGTATGAGGCGGTTTTGAAGGCGGAGGAATAATATTTGGCGGGGCTTGGGCCCCGCCTTTTTGCGTGGGGGAGTGGGAAAGTGGAAAGATGAAAGTGGAAAGATGGGGGGTGTGCAAGGGGCGCAGTGCGTTATCGGGCGGCGGGGTGAGGGCACCCCGCCCTACGAATAATAATAAAATTTGTGCGAACCCGGTTCGGGCCGTCGGGGACGCCGGCCCCTACGGGTGCGTTGCAAGAGGTGCTGGGGCCGACCTCTCAGTCACGGCTTCGCCGTGACAGCTCCCCTTACGCAGGGGAGGCTTTGGGGGGGCACCCCACCCCACGGGGATAAATGGGGAAATAGGGCCGATAAAAACTGAAAACCAGAGGAGCCGGGGAACTCCTCTGGTTTTTTAGGCGCGGGTGCGTTTTATGCGGGATAGGCAGCTGTGGCAGATGGTTTTGCCCAGGACGGTGCGGATCGACTCGCTTTCGCCGCAGAAGATGCAGTGCTCCTCGTGCTTTCGCAGGACGATGGTGGCGCCGTCTACATAGACCTCCAGCGGGTCCTTTTCCACAATGTGCAATGTGCGGCGAAGCTCGGCGGGAAGCACGATCCGGCCAAGCTCGTCGACTTTTCTTACGATGCCGGTTGATTTCACTGGTATACCCCTTTTCTCCCTTATTTCCCTTATTGTGGTTTAACAATTATGTCACGATACGGCACAAAAGTCAACTAAAAATCGACAAATTCTCCATGTTTCATATTTATTATTCATCGAATTTGTGCATATAGTCCTATGAGGTGAGTGAATTGGCGATGGCATTTATATGGACGGCCATGGTTTTGGCGTCGGTTTTGTGCGCGGCGGCGGGGGGACGCATGGCGGAGGTGTCCGGCGCGGCCCTGGAGGGGGCCCGGGCGGCGGTGGAATTGTGCATCTCTTTGGCGGGCGTGCTGTGCCTGTGGTCGGGGTTTATGGAGCTTTTGAAGCAGTGTGGGCTGGAGAAAAAGCTGGCGGCGCTGTTTCGGCCCCTACTGGGGCGGCTGCTGCCGGGGGCCAGCCGGGACGCGGAGACCATGGCGGCGGTGAGCGGGAATTTCTCGGCCAACCTCCTGGGGCTGGGGAACGCGGCCACGCCTTTGGGCATCCGGGCGGCCCGGCGCATGGCCCTGGGGTCTGAGGGGGTGGCCAGCAACGAGCTGTGCAGGCTTGTGGTGCTGAACACGGCGTCGGTGCAGCTGCTGCCCACCACGGTGGCGGCGGTGCGGGCCGGGTGCGGATCCGCCGCGCCCTTTGACATATTGCCGGCGGTGTGGGTGAGCTCGGTGCTGTCGGTGACGGTGGGGCTGCTGGTGGCGCGGATCTTGGAAAGGGTGGTGCGGTGATGGGCCTGGCGGACATCAGCGTGTGGCTGATCCCGCTTTTGCTGGCGGGGGTGGCGGTATACGCCCTGACGCGGCGGGTGGATGTGTTTTCGGCGCTGACCACCGGGGCCGGGGAGGGGCTTTCCGTGACGCTGCGCATCCTGCCGCCGCTGGTGGCGCTGCTGACGGGGGTGTATATGCTCCGGGCCAGCGGGGCCATGGAGCTGCTGGCGGGGCTATTGACCCCGGTTTTGACCAGGGTGGGCATCCCGCCGGAGACGGTGGGCCTGCTGCTCATCCGTCCGGTCAGCGGCAGCGGGGCCTTGGCCGTGGGCAGCGAGCTCATGCAGACTTACGGCCCCGACAGCACCATCGGCCGCACGGCGGCGGTGATGCTGGGGAGCACGGAGACGACTTTTTATACCGTGGCGGTGTATTACGGGGCGGCGGGGATACGGCGCACCCGGCACACCATCCCGGCGGCTCTGGCGGCGGATATTACGGGATTTTTGACCGCCGCCTGGACGGTGCGGTGGATGTTTTAAGGAGAGGAAGATGGGGCGTGCGAATCGGGCGGACAGGGGCATCGGCCCCTACGCGCACACGGGGATAAATTTTATATATTTACAAAAAATATTCGATAATAGATATTGAATATAGAATATATACTTATTATATATTCCTAAATACAATGAGTCAAGGGGTGAGCTGAAAAATGGAACAATTTCTACCGAAAAAGCAGGAAAAGGAAGTAATTTCAATTAGAATTTCGACGAATTTGCTTGCTACGGTGGATCAAAAGTCCGCCTCGTTTGACATCAGCAGAAACGAATTCATCAACCAGTGCATTTTGTTCGCGCTGGACCATATGGATGAAAAATAAAAAGACCTCCGGCTTCCAAAAGAGAAGCCGGAGGTTTTGATTTGGGGGAATTACATCTTCTCCGGGGCGGAGCAGCCGATGAGGGTCATGCCGTTTTGCAGGACGCTGCGGGCGGTGTCGGCCAGCAGGAGGCGGGCGTTCAGCAGGTCCTCCGCCTCGCCCTTGATGCGGCAGGCGTTATAGAACTTGTGGAAAGCGGCGGCCAGGTCCGTGAGGTAGCGGTTGATAAAGCTGGGGTCATAGTCCCGGGCGGCCAGGCGGACGATGTCGCAGTAGTTGGCGATCTGCTTGATGAGGGCCAGCTCCGTGGGGTCGGTGAGCAGGGAGAAGTCCACGGCGTCGGGGGCCGGGACGGTATGGCCGTCGGCGGCCAGGTTTTTCAGCAGGGTGCAGATACGGGCGTGGGCGTACTGGACATAGTAGACGGGGTTTTCGCTGTCCTCCCGGACGGCCAGACCCAGGTCGAACTCCATCTGCGTCTCGGGCTTGGCGTTGAAGAAGTAGCGGCAGGCATCCACGGGCACCATGTCCAGCAGGTCCGTCAGGGACACTGCCTTGCCGGTGCGCTTGGACATACGGACGATCTCGCCGTCCTGCACCAGCTTCACAAGCTGCATGAGCACGATGTCCAGCCGGTGGGTGCCGTCCAGGCCCAGGGCATCCATGGCGCCCTTCAGACGGGCCACATGGCCGTGGTGGTCGGCACCCCAAATGTTGATGACCTTATCGAAGCCCCGGACGGCGAATTTATTGCGGTGGTAGGCGATGTCGGCGGCGAAGTAGGTGTAAAACCCGTTGGCCCGGCGGAGGACATCGTCCTTGAGGCCCAGCTTTTCGATGGCTTCGTCGCTCTTCCCGGCGGCCTTTAGCTGCTTAGCGAGAATTTCGCTGGTCTTGAGCCACAGGGCGCCGTCCTTTTCGTAGGTGTAGCCCCGCTTGGTCAGCTCCGCCACGGAGTCGGCCACATAGCCGCTCTCGTGGAGGCTGGACTCGAAGAACCACTCATCATATTGGATGCCGTAGCGGGCCAGGTCGGCCTGCATCTTGGGGATGTTGTGGGAAAGGCCAAACCGGGCCAGGGCGTCGTGGCGGGTCTTTTCGTCGGCGGTCAGCAGGTCGTCGCCGTGGGCATCGGCGTAGAGCCGGGCCAGCTCGCGGATGTCGTCGCCGTGGTAGCCGTCCTCGGGGAACTCCACCGCGTCCTCACCCTTGAAAATTTGGAAGTAGCGGGCCTCCAGGCTCTTGGCGAATTTTTCGATCTGGTTGCCGGCGTCGTTGACATAGAACTCCCGCCAGACCTCGGCGCCGGACTTTTGCAGCACCGAGGCCAGGGTGTCGCCCAGGACGCCGCCCCGGGCGTTGCCCATGTGCATGGGGCCGGTGGGGTTGGCGGAGACGAACTCCACCATGTATTTTTTCCCTGCGAGCATATCGTTTTTGCCGTAGTCCGCGCCCTCGCGGCGGACGGCGGAGACGGTCTCGGCGAACCAGCGCTGGCCCAGGGTGAAATTCAGAAAGCCGGGGCCGGCCATGGTGACGGAGGTGAAATAGCTGCCGGTGAGGTCCAGGTTGTCCAGCAAAATTTGGGCCACCTCCCGGGGATTCTTGCGCAGGGCCTTGGCGGCGGCCAGGCAGAAGGTGGTGGTGTAGTCGCCGTTGGCGGTGTCCTTGGGGATCTCCGCCGAGGGCTGCACAGGGCAGTCGGCGGGGAGAAGACACGCGTCTGCAGCCTTGCGGTAGGCGGCCAGGGTCAGCTCCAGCACCTGGTCCTTGGCGTTTTGGATCATATTCATAGCAGTGTACTCCTTACTTATTCTTTAGAAACACGGTTTATTAAAAAACTCAAAGAGCCTGCCGCCCACAGGCGGAAAAATCGAAGATTTTTCGCCTGCTATTTCTTTAGAAACAGGCTGATGCGCAGGGCGCTGAGGGGCTGCATACCCACCAGCAGCATATATTCCAGGGTCACGGAGCCGTTCTTGCGGCCGGCCAGGTCCCAGGCCACCTCCTTGGTTTTCACATTGAGGGTGAGGTTTCCCTGGGGGGTCTTGATCTGGGTGGCGGTGACGGCGGCGGGGTCCAAGAGCAGGCCGTAGCCCTCGCCCTCGTTGACCACGATGGCCCGGCGGGTGTCCGTCTCCAGCTTGATGTCGGAGCGGACGGCGGACTTTTCGTCCTCACAGTTGACGGCTTCGTATTGGAGGTGCCAGCCGTAGTCGGTCTTTTCCACCGCGGCGGTGCCCTCCAGGCGGATCACATCCTCCACGCCGCCGAATACGCTGCGGCTGGCGATGCGAATTTGGGCGTTTCCTTCCATTTGGGCCTCCTTAATAGCGGTCGATGTCCACGGGCAGGACGGGGTTTTGCAGCTCCTCTTGCAGGAACTGCTGGGCCACGGTGCGGAAGTCCGAGGGCTGGTCGCTGGCGTAGAGGGTGGCTTCGCCCCGTGCCCGGTCGGCCAGCAGGTCGGCGCTGCGCAGGGTGCGCTTGAGGTCCCAGGCGGCCTCCTCGCTGGCGTTGATGAGGGTGACGCCGGGGCCCATGATGGCACCGATGACATCCATGAGCAGGGGGTAGTGGGTGCAGCCCAGGATGAGGGTGTCGATGCCCGTTTCGCCCAGGGGGGAGAGGTATTCCCGGGCTACGGTCTCGATGACCGCGTCGCCGGGGCGGTAGCGCCCGTTTTCAACCAGGGGGACAAACAGCGGGCAGGCCTTGGCGATGACCTCCACGGAGGGGTCCAGATGGCCGATGCACCTTTCATAAGCACCGCTGCGGACGGAGGCGGCGGTGGCGATGAGGCCCACCCGGCCATTTTTCGTCACCTGCACGGCGCGGCGGCAGGCGGGCTCCACCACGCCCAGGATGGGCAGGTCGTTTTCCCCGCGCAGGGCGGGCAGGCAGGTGGTGGACACGGTGCCGCAGGCCACCAGGATGGCCTTGATGTCAAAGCTGCGGAGGAAATGCACATCCTGCCGGGCATATTTCAGCAGAATTTCCGGGGAGCGGCCCCCGTAGGGCACACGGGAAGTGTCGCCGAAGTATATAATGTTTTCAGAGGGGAGGAGCTTTCGCAGTTCCCGCACGGCGGAGAGGCCGCCTACGCCGGAATCGAATACGCCCACAGGACGCTGATCCATGGCCAATCACCTCGATACGAGCAAAATTATTATACTAACCAATCAATTATACTATGGATCGGCCACTATCACAAGGAAAATTTGGCGTGACTGCCCATTTTTTTCAGTGGTAATTTCCCCTCGGTTCTGCTATACTGAGACCCAATAGGGAAAAAGCGTGGCAAGGAGGTGCCTAAAAAATGGAGCTTAAACTGACGCAAAAACAGTTCCGGCGGCTGCTGGACCTGGTGTATATCGGCAACTGGGTGCTCAACTCCACCCGGGGCGACGACCGCATTCGGGACTATGACCAGGTGGAGAGCCTGGTGTTTTCCCACTGCCTGGGCCGGGGCATGGAGAAGCTGACGGAGCTGTATGAGGGAGAGCTGATCCCTTCCCGGGCCTTTGCCGAGGGCGGCATCCACGAGGCCATCATGGCCTATGAGGATAATGTGTTTTTTGAAATTTTGGCCCAGGAGCTGGCTCTGCGGGACCTGGACGATCCACCCATCACGGAGGAGAATTACGACGAGGTCATGGAGCGGATGAATGAATATCTGGGCGAATTTCAGCGCCACGGCACCGACCATGTGACGGTGGAGATGGAGGAGTAATGATATAAAAAAGAGGCGCCGAGAGCATTTTTGCAAGTACGCATTGCGGCACAAGGGCAGCGGATGCGAAAGGTCTGCGCAGGAATTCAGTTTCCTGCGTAGGCCTTTCTTCATTTAGTACAATTCGTTGATTTAAGTGGACAATGGCAAACAACTCGGGGCATGTCATACCCCATGACTACCGAGGAAGCACCCTGCGGTAGGGGTTCTCACCCTAAAAGTACCAAAGCGCGCCTGTGCCGCATAGGGCAGCTATTGCATTTTGGCACACAGATGTGGTAAACTAATAGGCAAAGTACGGCAAGGAGTTTTTCTATGTACAAGAACAGCGACAAACGATGTGCGGTTTCCATGAAAAACGCGGAGGCCTCCGTCCGCATGGAGGGCTGTCAGGTGACGCCCCAGATGCGGGAACAGTGCCGACGGGTGCTGCGGGGAGAGTTGACCACGACGGAGCTGCTGCTGCGTTTTGCAAAACCAGCCGAGAGGTGACGATGATATGGCGTACAGCATCGATCCTATTCAGGACAACTGCTACCCCGGCACAACGGTGCTGGTGAACAAACTGCATATTCATGACGAGGCCGCGCTGCAAGAGGCGGAGGCCCTCGCCACCTATGTCAACGCCTCCAAGCTGGAACAATGCCCGCTGGAAGGCGTTTTTGACTTTGCCCACTACAAGGCGATCCATCAGTTCCTTTTCTCTGACCTGTACGATTGGGCGGGGCAGATCCGCACGGTGAACATCAGCAAGAAGGGGACGGATTTCTGCCCTGCCGGGGAGATCGAACCGCAGGCCAAGCTGATCTTTGACCGGCTGAAAGAGCAGAATTATTTCAAAGGCTTGCCCCATGACGCATTTGTGGAGGAGATCACCGATTTTTACTGCACGACCAACTACCTGCACCCCTTCCGCGAGGGCAACGGACGCGCCCAGCGGGCGTTCCTGACGCAACTCATTCGCAGCGCGGGATATGACCTCAACTGGTCGGAGGTAGATGGCGACCTGCTGATGATCGCCACCATTCAGGCTGCGCAGGGCGTAACAGATTTGCTGCGTCAGGTGCTTGGTGAGGCGATAAAGTGAGTATATAGCAGACAGGCCTCCGCAGGAATTTCCTGCGGAGGCTTTCTTGTTAATGACATTGGGGGAGTTTGATCGGGTTAGACCACCTGGAAGAGGAAGAATTTTAGGTAGTCAGTCTCTTCTACGCCCCACAAAATTGGATGGTCGCAGGACTGCTGGCGCTGCTCGATTTGGCGGAGTTGGACGCCGGCGTCGTGGGCGGCGCTGTGGAGCATGGCGATGAAACGCTCCGTGGAGGCGAAATGGCTGCAGGAGCAGGTGGCCAGGTATCCGCCCCGGGGCAGCAGCTTCATGGCCCGGTAGTTGATCTCCTTATAGCCGGTCATGGCGCTGTCGATGGTCTTGCGGCTCTTGGTGAAGGCCGGGGGGTCCAAGATGATAAAATCGTAGATTTTGGGGCCTTTTTCCAGGGCCGGCAGCAGGTCAAAGACATTGGCGGCTTTACACTCCATGACCCCATCCAGGCCGTTGAGCCGGGCGTTTTCGGCGGCGCACTGGACGGCGAACTCCGACACATCCACCGCCGTTACATGCTTGGCACCGCCCCGGGCGGCGTTCAGGGCGAAGGAGCCGGTGTGGGTGAAGCAGTCCAGCACCGTGCGGCCCCGGGCCAGGCGCGCCACGGCCTGGCGGTTATATTTTTGGTCCAGGAAGAAGCCGGTTTTTTGGCCGTTTATAAAGTCCACATGGTAGCGGATGCCGTTTTCCACGATGTCTGATTCGGTGAGGGTCGGCTCCGGCTCGCCGGGCAGGGGGAACCAGCCTTTGCCCTGGGGGAGGCCCTCCTTTTCCCGCAGGGCTACATCGTTGCGCAGGTAGATGCCGGCGATGTCCTGGCCGTCCTGGCGCAGGACCTGGGCCAAAATGGGGAAGAGCCGGTCCTGGATGCGCTCCATGCCCAGGCTCAGGACCTGGGCCACCAGGACGGGGCCGAAGCGGTCCACCGTCAGGCCCGGGAAGCCGTCCGCTTCGCCGAAAATGACCCGGCAGCAGAGCAGGTCCTCCGGGGGCATGACAGCCTTGCGGTAGTCCCAGGCGTACTGGACCCGGCGCTGCCAAAAGGCGTCGTCGAAGCGGTCATTGGCGTTGCGGGAGAGCAGGCGGCAGCGGATGAGGGAGTGGCTGTTATAAAACCCGGTGCCGAGATAGGACCCCTTGCTGCCGATGATGTCCGCCAGGGCGCCGTCCTCCACGGGGCCGGTGAGCGCCGTCACCTCCCCGGCGTAGACCCAGGGGTGGCCTGCCTGCAGGGCCCGCTGGCCTTTGGGGGTGATGTGTACCTGGGGATAGGGTCTGTCTGCCTTCATATTCGCGTCCGCCTTTCAAAAAATCAATTCATTGTAGCACATTTGCCGGGAGATTGCCATATAAATAAGAGGAGAAATTGCAAACAGGGAGGATGCGTCCTATGCCGACGATTTTTTTGAGCCCGTCTACCCAGGAATATAACCCCTATGTCACCGGGGCGGGCAGCGAGGAATACTTCATGAACCTGCTGGCGGACGAAATGGAGCCGCTGCTGCTGGCCAACGGCATCCAGTTTACCCGCAACGACCCCCAGGGGACCGTGGGCAGCTCCATCAGCCAGAGCAACGCCGGGCGCTACGACTTTCACCTGGCCCTGCACTCCAACGCCTCCGGGCCGGGCAGCGAGGGGCAGAACCGGGGCATCATCGCCTTTTACTACCCGGGAAGCGTGAACGGGCAGCGGGCGGCGGAGCTGTTTGCGGCGGCGCTGCGGGAAATTTACCCGCTGCCGAACCAGGTGACGGCCCGCTCCGCCACCAACCTGGTGGAGCTGCGGCGGACCAAGGCCCCGGCGGTGCTGCTGGAGATCGGCTACCACGACAACGCCGCCGACGCTTTGTGGATCCAGGAGCACATCGGGCTCATCGCCCAGACCTTGGTGCAGGCCATGACGGAATATTTCGGGCTGCCCTATGTGTACCCGGGGCCCAGCCAGCCGGGCCTGGCGGTGACGGACTCCGGCGGGCCGGTGGCCCTGCGGGCCTACCCTTCCGCCCAGGGGCAGGTGCTCGCGGAGATACCCAACGGGTCCACGGTGACTGTTTTCGGGCAGTACCAGGGGTGGTATGTGGTGCTGTACGGGGAAAATTTGGGCTATACCAGCTCCGCTTTTATACAATTGTAGGAAATATTTTTCGCATTTGCGGTTTTGCCCTTGACAGTTTCATGGATTGCGATTAAAATTAATAAGGATATGCACCCGAGAGATTTAGGGGATCTTTTTGGTTGTTTTCTACACTCAAACGGGAAACCGTTTCACAGAGATTTATACACTATCACAGGAGGTTGACCAATCATGACCACAGTTGGCTACATTGTAGCGGCTGCAGCCTTTGTTATTGCGCTGGTGATTGGCTTCCCGATCGGCATTCAGTACCGCAAGAAGGTGGCGGAAAAAGAAATCTCCAGCGCGGAGGACGAGGCCAAGCGCATCATCAACGAGGCCATCAAGAGCGCTGAAAGCAAGAAGCGCGAGGCCCTGCTGGAGGCCAAGGAAGAGATTCTGAAAAACCGCACAGAGTACGAAAAGGAAGTCAAGGAGCGCAGAGCCGACCTGCAAAAGCAGGAGCGCCGTCTGCAGCAGAAGGAAGAGAACATCGACCGCAAGACCGATGCTATCGAGAAAAAAGAGGAGGCCTTGAGCCAGAAGCACGAGGCCCTTCAGAAGGAACAGGATGAGATCAAGCTCATCAAGCGCAGCCAGACCGAAATGCTGGAGCGCATCTCCGGGTTCACCGCCGAGCAGGCCAAGGAATACCTGATCCAGCAGGTGGAGTCGGAGGTCACCCACGAGACAGCTCTGAAGATCAAGGAGATCGAGGCCCGGGCCAAGGACGAAGCCGACCAGCGCGCCCGGGAGATCGTGGCCACCGCCATCCAGCGCTGCGCCGCCGACCATGTAGCCGAGATCACCGTCAGTGTGGTTCCCCTGCCCAATGACGAGATGAAGGGCCGCATCATTGGCCGCGAAGGCCGCAACATCCGCACCCTGGAGACCCTGACCGGGGCGGACCTTATCATCGACGATACCCCCGAGGCCATCACCGTGTCCTGCTTCGAGCCGGTGCGCCGGGAAGTGGCCCGGCTGGCCCTGGAAAAGCTCATTGCCGACGGACGCATCCACCCCACCCACATCGAGGAGATGGTGGAGAAGGCCCGCCGGGAGGTGGACGCCGTCATCCGCTCCGAGGGCGAGCGGGCCGTGCTGGAGACCGGCGTGCGGGGCGTGCATCCCGAGCTGCAAAAGCTCCTGGGCCGCCTGCACTATCGCACCAGCTACGGGCAGAATGTATTGCAGCACTCCATTGAGGTCTCCCACATTGCGGGCATGATGGCCGCGGAGCTGGGGGCCGATGTGGCCGCCGCCAAGCGGGCGGGCCTGCTGCACGACATCGGCAAGGCCGTGGACCACGAGATGGAGGGCACCCACATCCAGCTGGGCGTGGAGTTCTGCCGCAAGTATCGGGAAAAAGAGGACATTATCCACGCCATCCAGGCACACCATGGAGATGTGGAGTGCAAGACGCTGGTGGCCTGCCTGGTGCAGGCGGCGGACGCGGTATCTGCGGCCCGGCCCGGCGCACGGCGTGAGAATTTGGAGAACTACATCAAGCGCCTGGAGAAGCTGGAGGAGATCACCAGCGACTATCCCGGCGTGGAGAAGAGCTACGCCATCCAGGCCGGCCGCGAGGTCCGCGTGATGGTGAAGCCCGAGCAGGTGTCCGAGGATCAGATGGTGATCCTGGCCCGGGAGCTGGCCCGCCGCATCGAAAGCGAGCTGGAGTACCCCGGACAGATCAAGGTCCATGTCCTGCGGGAGACCAAAGTGGTGGAGTACGCCAAGTAAGATCATTCACAAAAAAGTTGCGTGTACGCAGGCGTACACGCAACTTTTTTCGTGAGAGGGCTTTGCAGCCTGCTGCGCGCATAATTTTTGCGCCGGGCGCAAAAATTCCACACTTGCAGGCTGAGCGGTATTTTTCCCCACGCGCATGTCGCGGGGAAAAATGATTTGAATTATTCGCGTCTGCGGACGCGAAATCTGCGATGCTTTTTGTGATGAAAAACAGCGTTTGCCGCTTGCGCGGGGCGGGTATTTTATATATAATAAGGTGAATCGAAAGAAACGGAGGGCGCGCCATGCTGTTTAAGGTGCTGGCTGTGGGCGATGTGACGGGGGAGAGCGGCGTGGACTTTCTGCGCCGAAAACTGCGCGGGCTGAAAAAAGAAAAGGACATCGACTTCGTAGTGGTCAATGGCGAAAACGCCGCCGGGAACGGGCTGCTGCCGGGCCATGCGGAGGACATTCTGGCCGCCGGGGCGGATGTCATCACCCTGGGCAACCACACCTTCGGCAAGATGCAGGTGGCGGATTTTCTGGAGGAGAACCCCTACATTCTGCGGCCCGCCAACTTCACGGGCCGGGCCCCGGGCCGGGGCTGGGCGGTGTACGACTGCGGACGGGTGCAGGTGGGGGTGCTGAACCTCATTGGCCGCTGCGACCTGGATTTCAACGCGGATAATCCCTTTACCACCGCCGACCGCATTCTGAAAACCGGGGACAAGCCCACCTTTATTTTAGTGGATTTTCACGCCCAGGCCACCAGCGAAAAGCTGGCCATGGGCTACTACCTGGACGGGCGGGTGTCGGCCCTGTGGGGCACCCACACCCATGTGCCCACCGCCGACGCGCAGGTTTGTGAGAAGGGCACCGGCTACATCACCGACCTGGGCATGACCGGGCCTGTGCGGTCCGTTTTGGGGATAAGGCCGGAGCAGTCGGTGGAGTTTTTCCTGGGCGGGCTCCCGGGGCGGTATCAGACGGCGGAGGGGCCGTGCAAATTGCAGGGGGCCCTGTTTACACTGGACAGCGCCACCGGCCTGTGCGTCGGGGCGGAGCGGATAGAAGTTCTGTAAGGAGGAATCATAGTATGTCGGTTGAAAAAGTGAGAGAATATTTGAAGAATTATGGCGTGGCGGAGCGGATGCAGGAGTTCACCGTGTCCAGCGCCACGGTGGAGCTGGCGGCGGTGGCCGTGGGCGTGGAGCCTGCGCGCATCGCCAAGACCTTGAGCTTTAAGGTGGACGAGACGCCTATTTTGGTGGTGGCCGCCGGGGACGCCAAGGTGGACAACAGCAAGTATAAGCACTACTTCCACACCAAGGCCAAGATGCTCACCCATGAAGAAGCGGTGGAGCGCATCGGCCACGCGGTGGGCGGGGTGTGCCCCTTTGCCCTGCCGGAGGATGTGAAGACCTATTTGGATGTGTCGCTGAAGCGGTTTGACACGGTGTTCCCCGCCGTGGGCAGCGCCGCCTCGGCCATTGAGCTCACCTGCGACGAGCTGGAGCGCTGCTGCGGCGAGAACTTCGTGGAGTGGGTGGATGTGTGCAAGGGCTGGCAGGAGGAAGAGGCATGAGGCTCCTCCACGCCGCCGACCTGCACTTGGACAGTGCCTTTGCCGGGCTCAGCGACCGGGAGGCCGCCCTGTGCCGGGAGGAGAGCCGCGCCACGGTGCGCCGCCTGGTGGACTGGGGCAACGACCACGGGGCCGATGTGATGCTCCTGGCCGGAGACCTCTTTGACTCGGACCGGCTGTACAGTCAGACGGCCCAGACCTTGGCCCTGGCCCTGGGACGGTTTCGGGGGAAGATTTTCCTGGCCCCGGGGAACCATGATTTTTACGCCCCCGGCAGCGGCTATGACACCGTGGCCTGGCCGGAGAATGTGCATATTTTTACATCCCGGACGGCCCAAACCGTGGCCCTGCCGGAGCTGAACGCCTCCGTCACCGGGGCGGCCTTTACCGCCGCCGAGGAGCGCACGCCCCTGGACGGGGCGGCCTTTACCGGGGACGATGCCCCCATCCGACTGGGCGTTCTCCACGGTGAGGTGACGGCGGGGGAGAGCAAGTACCGCGCCATTTCCCCGGCGGAAATCGAGAAAACCGGGCTCACCTACCTGGCCCTGGGCCATGTACACCGCTGCGGCGGCGTGCAGCGGGCGGGGGCCACGGCCTACGCCTACCCCGGCTGCCTGCCCGGGCGGGGCTTTGACGAGACCGGGGACAAGGGTTTCCTGTTCGGCGAGGTGACGGCGGACGGCGCGGACCTGGAATTCATCCCCTTTGCCCGGCGGCGCTACCAGAGTGTCACGGCGGACATCACCGACCGGGACCCGGCGGAGGCCGTGCGCCAGGCTCTGGGGCCCGGGTGCGGCGAGGATGTGTGCCGGGTGCTGCTCACGGGAGCGCGGCGGGAGGATTTTTCCCTCACGGCGCTGGAGGAAGAACTCTCGGACTTCTGCGGGGCGCTGACCTTCTCCGACGAGACCTACCCGGAGGAGGATGTGTGGGCCCGGTGCGGGGAGGACTCGCTGAGGGGACTTTTCTTACAAGAGCTGCGGGCACGCTACGACGCGGCTTCGGAGGAGGAAAAGACGGAAATTCTCCAGGCGGTGCGTTTCGGCCTGGCGGCTTTGGACAACCGGGACTGAGACTGGCAAAAATCTTCAATTTTTTGCCAAAAGGCTTGCAGCCTGCTGCGCGCATAATTTTTGCGCCGGGCGCAAAAATTCCACACTTGCAGTCTGAGAGGTATTTTTCCCCACGCGCATGTCGCGGTGAAAAATGATCCCAATTTTTTGCCGCCTGCGGGCGGCAAACTCTGCGAGGCTTTTTTTGAAAAAGTCAGCTTATAAGAGGTGTGTATGAAAAAGATTCTCATGATCGGCACCGGGGGGACCATTGCCTCTGAAATGACCCCGGAGGGCCTGGCACCGGAGCTGAACACGGAGCAGCTATTGGAGTTCATCCCGGACATCGGGAAGTTCTGCCGGGTGGACTGCATTCAGCTTTACAGCCTGGACAGCACCAACATCCGGCCCGAGAACTGGCTGGGGGTGGTGGACACCCTGCGAAAAAATTACAACGCCTACGATGGCTTCGTCATCAGCCACGGCACGGACACCATGGCCTACACGGCGGCGGCCCTGAGCTACCTGGTCCAGGGCAGCGCCAAGCCCATCGTCCTCACCGGGGCCCAAAAGCCCATTTGGTTTGACGGCACGGACTCCAAGCGCAACCTGACGGACGCGTTCCTCTACGCCTGCCGGGGCTGCGGCGGCGTGCAGATCGTCTTTAACGGCAAGGTGATTTTGGGCACCCGGGCGAGAAAGACTTTTTCCAAGAGCTTTCAAGCCTTTTCCAGCGTCAACTACCCGGATCTGGCGGTTTTGCAGGACGAGCGGCTGCTGCAATACATCCGCACGGAGAGCCTGCCCCGGCCTGTTTTCTACGACAAGCTGTGCATGAATGTGGGGCTTCTCAAGCTGATCCCCGGCACCAAGCGGGAGCTGGTGGCGTTCATGATGGAGCACTACGACGGCATCGTGGTAGAGGGCTTCGGCGTGGGCGGCCTGCCGGAATATCCGGGGGAGGAGTTTTATCCCCTGGTGCAGCAGGCGGTGGAGCGGGGCAAGATCGTGGTGATGACCACCCAGGTGCCCAACGAGGGCAGCGACCTGTCCGTGTACCATGTGGGCGGGCACCTGAAGAGCACCCTGCACCTGCTGGAGGCCTTCGACATGACCACCGAGGCCGCCGTGTGCAAGCTCATGTGGATACTGGGGCAGACGAAGGACTTTGAACAGGTGCGGGCGCTGTTTAACCGGCCTGTGGCGTGGGATATTTTAACGCAGAACTGAAAGAGAGAACGATATGGGATTTATGGAAACGGGAACGGACTCCTTTGACATTATTTTTATCATCATGGCCGCGCTGGTGGCGGTGATCTTTGTCGTCGTGCTGGTGAACATGATCGGCCATCGGCGGCTGTTTAAGGGCATTCTGCGCCGGGCCATGGACCAGATGGATAGGGACGACCACGCGCCCCGGCTGACGGTGCCGGCCACGGTGGTCTCCAAGCGGTCCGATGTGACCATGCACCACCACACGGGGAGCGATATGTACCATCAGACCGCCCACACCACCTACTACGCCACCTTCCAGGTGGAGAGCGGCGACCGCATGGAGCTGTGGACCCCGGCGGAGGAGTTTGGATTGCTGGTGGAGGGGGACGAGGGCGACCTGACCTTCCAGGGCAGCCGGTTTTTGGGCTTTGAGCGCCGCTGGGGCGCGTAAGGGCTATTGACAATCGGGCCACCGCACGATACAATATTTAGTTGGAATACATCTTTTTGAAAATTATTTTATAGAAAAAGTTAGGAGATACATCATGGCTAAAGACCAGAGAAATGTGGAAGCCATCACCCCCATGGAGGTGGACTTCGCCAAGTGGTACACCGATATTTGCCTGAAAGCGGAGCTGGTGGATTACGCTTCCGTTAAGGGCTTTATGATCCTGCGGCCCTATGGCTACGCCATTTGGGAGAACATCCAGCGCATTATGGACGGGATGTTCAAGAAAACCGGCCATGTGAATGTGGCTATGCCCGTGCTGATCCCCGAGAGCCTGCTGAAAAAGGAGGGGGAGCTGGTGCAGGGCTTTGCCCCGGAGGTGGCCTGGGTCACCCACGGCGGCAGCGAGCAGCTGGAGGAGCGTCTGGCCTTCCGGCCCACCTCCGAGACCATGTTCTGCGACCACTGGCACAATGTGCTCCAGAGCTACCGGGAGCTGCCCATGCTGTATAACCAGTGGTGCTCCGTCATCCGCTGGGAAAAGACCACCCGTCCCTTCCTGCGCAGCCGCGAGTTCTGGTGGCAGGAGGGCCACACCATCCACGAGACCGCCGAGGAGGCCATCGCCGAGACCGAGCAGCAGCTCAACTGCTACGCCGACTTCTGCCGGGACGCCCTGGCCATGCCTGTGGTCAAGGGCCGCAAGACCGACAAGGAGAAGTTCGCCGGGGCCGAGGCCACCTACACCATCGAGGCCATGATGAAGGACCGCAAGGCTTTGCAGTCCGGCACCAGCCACTACTTCGGGGACAAGTTCTCCCGGGCCTACGATGTGACCTTCACGGGCCGGGATAACAAATTGCAGTACCCGTTCCAGACCTCCTGGGGCAGCACCACCCGCCTCATCGGCGCGTGCATCATGACCCATTCGGACAACAACGGCCTGGTCCTGCCCCCGGCCATTGCCCCCATTCAGGTGATCGTCCTGCCCATCGCCCAGCACAAGCCCGGCGTGCTGGATGCCGCCGCGGCGCTGCGGGACCGGCTGGAGAAGATCGGCCTGCGGGTAAAGATGGATAGCAGCGAGCAGTCCCCCGGCTGGAAGTTCGCCCAGTACGAGATGAAGGGCGTGCCCCTGCGGGTGGAGATCGGCCCCAAGGATATGGAAAAGCAGCAGTGCTGCGTGGCCCGCCGCGACACCGGGGAGAAGAGCTTTGTGCCCCTGGCCGACCTGGAGAGCGCCGTGCAGAGCCTGCTGAAAGACATCCACGACAACCTCTACGCCATGGCGGAGAAGAACCTGGAGGACAACACCTTCGACTTCACCACCTGGGAGGAGGTCAAGGAGATGGCCCAGGGCAAGGGCGGCTTCGCCCGCACCAAGTGGTGCGGCAGCCTGGAGTGTGAGCTGGCTATGAAGGAAAAGGCCGGCGTTTCCAGCCGCTGTATGCCCCTGAAGCAGTCCGGCACCACGGGCAAGTGCCCGGTGTGCGGGAAGGAATGCACCACGGATATTTACTGGGGCGTGGCGTACTAAAAAGGCTGGCGAAAAATCCTGCGGAATTATAGTTCTGTCATTCCGAGGGAGCGGAGCGACCGTGGGAATCCGTTTTTTTCGCAAGGGGAACGGATTGCCACACCAGTGTGCGCACTGGTTCGCAATGACATTGTGTTTTAAAAATAAGCTGACCGGCGCGGATGGAATTCCGCGCCGATCATTTTTGTAGGCAAAACCGCGCGGGGAGGACGGCCGCCGTGCGGTTTTGGTGTAATATACATATTTATATATAGTGCGTTTTACATTTGGATATTGCCGGTGAGGACGGCGCCGTTTTCTACGCTGATGCCCTGGGTCTCCACATTGCCCTCCATGCGGGCGGCGGAGCGGAAGACACTTTCACCGGTGACATGGGCATCGCCGGTGATGGTGCCGGAGCAGTCCAGCTCCTGGGCGAAGATGTTGCCCTCCACGGCGGAGTGCTCGTCGATGGTCAGCTTTCCGGCGATGTGGCAGTCGCCCAGCAGCTTGCTGCCCACCAGGTGCAGGCCCGCGGCCTGGACGGTGGCGGTCATGTCGGCGTAGACGGTGGCCTGGCCGCTGACCTCCAGGGTGCCCTGGAAATCGCCTCGGACCTCCAAATCGCCGCCTACGCGCAGGGTTCCCTCCAGGTGGGCGCTCTCGGCCAGGTAGGTGGGCTTGGTGTCTCTGGGGACGGCGGGGGCAGCGTTTTCCTCCGGCACAGGAATTTCGTCTGCGTCCGCGATTTCCTCCGGGGCCTCCTCCACCGGCACATCCACGCCGAAAATATCCAGGGCAGCCTGGCTGAAGCTCTTCATTCTCGATTTCTTTTTCTTACTCATAGTCGTTCTCCCTTTGAGCGGCGTGCGTACGCACAGCCTTTTGTTAAGCAATAATATACCAAAGTATTTAATATATGTCAAGTATTGGTTGATAGTTGCATTGCTATATTTTACGACAGGGGGCGTTTATCATATTAAGTGAACGCATTCGGGAGCTGCGGGTGGAGCAGGGATACACGCAGGTGTCGCTGGCGCAGAAGCTGAGCGTGATCAAGCAGGCGGTTTCCAACTGGGAAAACGGCAACATCCAGCCGTCCATTGATATGCTGATCCGGCTGGCGGACCTGTTTTCCGTGACCACGGACTATCTGCTGGGCCGGGAGTACACCCTCCAGGCGGACCTGAGCCGCCTGCGGCCGGAGGCGGCGGGACACATCCTGCTGCTGATACAGGACCTGGCGGGGAAGGGCCCGGAGGTCTGAGTGAAATTCGTCGTCCCTCACAAAATTATTTCAAAATTTTATAAAAATAAGAGAAAATCCCCTTGACAAAAGGGGGTTTTTCCTATATTATAAGCAGGTACGCGTGTCCCGGGTGCTGCACACCCGGGAGCGTTTACAAATGCGATGAACCGGGAGATTGCTCCGCAAGGAGGTAACTTCCGGGGAGTATGTC
>CAVHCH010000066.1:0-53114 GCA_963634265.1 Bacteroidaceae bacterium
CACTTGCAGCCTGAGAGGTATTTTTCCCCACGCGCATGTCGCGGTGAAAAATGATTTCAATTTTTCGCGTCTGCGGACGCGAACTCTGCGAGGCCTTTTAAGGTTTTTTCGATTTCCCTTTACTTTTTCACAAAAAGGGCATATACTATATTTCAGTAAGCAAGAAAGGCGGTGTCCCCCATGGATGAATTCACCCGCAAATTCAATACGGCGGAGGATCGGGAGGAGCAGACCCACTACATCCTCTCTGCGGTGTACGATGCCCTAAAGGAAAAGGGCTACGACCCCATCAACCAGATCGTCGGCTACATTTTGTCGGAGGATCCCACCTACATCACCAACCACAACGGCGCCCGGACGCTGATATGCAAGCTGGACCGGGACGAAATGCTCCAGGCTCTGGTGAAAAGCTATCTGGATCTGTGAAAAATGCGAAGGCCCTGCGGACCAAAGTCAGTCCGCAGGGCCTTTTTTATGGATTTGTTTTTTAGTTTGCTCTCTTCTTGCGGGAGAGCACCACCGCCGCGCCGCCGAGAGTCAGCAGGGCTGCCGCGCCGTAGAGCACCAGGCCGGTGTCGCCGGTGGCAGGCGCGCCGCCGTTATCGGTGCCGCCCTGGGGACCATCGTCCTCATTGCCACCGCCCTTGGGGCCGTCATCCTCGCCGCCGGAGGAAGCCGGGGCCCGGAGGATAAAGCTCTCCGCCCGCACCAGCTCGTCACCCTCGACCTTGGTGTAAATGCTGATGGGGTTCTGATTCTCCACCCCGCTGTTCGTCTGCACGAAGAAGCCGCCCACAGGCTCGGCCACATAGTTCAGCACATTGCCGAAGTCCGCCAGGTCGCGCTTGCCGTAGTTTTGCAGGGGATTCAGGGAAATGATCTCGGACTTTTCGTCCATAGCAATCATCTCCGCCCAGAACTGGGAGCCGGCGTCTGCAACGGGCAGCACCACATGGAGCTTGCTGTTTTGCAGGTCGATACCCGCGTTGGTCATCCAACTGAGGTTATACAGGTTGACGGTGCTGTTCTTCAAGGTCAGCTTATACGCCAGGTCTACGCTGGCGTTGCGAATGTCGCCGCCGGTCATGGTCAGGCCGTCCAGGGTCAGGTCCCCGGCCACATCAATGACGGCGGAGAGGTCCGCGCCGTCTGCGCCGTAGATGGTCAGGCTCTGGGCGTCGGCGGAGCTGGGCCGACTGATGACGCCTGCGTAGCAGCTGCCCTGAACACGGATGGTGCAGTCGCGCTTGGGCAGGATGATGCCGTTGGTGGCGGAGATGTTCTTCAGCGTCAGCACGGCGCTGTCCTCATCCCAGGTGTAGCCGTCCCGCTCCAGGGTCTTGCTGCTGTGGTCCTCCGTCACCAGGTCAATTTCAAAAATCTGGTGGCTGTCCTCGGCGAAAGCCAGCACGGGGATCATCATCAGCACGATCAAAATGCTTGCAATAAGTTTCTTCATGTTGTTCCTCCCATATAAAATAGTATCCATATATTACCATTTATTGAATGACCTGTCAATAGATTTGACATAGCCGGGCTTGTGTGTTATGATAAGGTGTAAGTTTTGGAAAAAGGAGCTGGAAACTATGGCTGAAGTGAAGAAGGGCGAGGGCCTTGTTTATAAAAATCACCCCCTGCGGCGGGTGGATAACCTGATCTATTACGGCAGCATGGCCGACGAGTACATCGTGATGCTGCAAATTTTGGAGACGAAAAAGGAAAAGGACATGGAGGTAGCCAGCCGTGTGTCCGTGCAATTGCAGCTCACCGCCCCGGACCTAAAGAGCCGGGACCGGGTGGTGAAAAAGACCGAGAAGGACAGCCTGTACGCCGCCATGGATGTGGGCGCCATCTGGCTGGAGCGCGCCCTGGCCGGGAAATAAACCCTATATTATAATACGCGGTGCAGACCTCTGCGTGGGGGGCCTGCACCGCGTTTTTTTATTTTTTGGCCGCGTCTCGCAGGACGCTGGGGAGGGAGCTTTTCAGCATCAGGGTCAGGTACTGCACCACCTGCTCCGGGTCATGGGCGTCCTTGCCCTTGAACTCGTCGATGAGGATGCCCGCCACGGCCTCGGTGTAAAAGTGGGCCAAAAACTCCAGGAACTGCGGCTCCACCTGCACGCCCAGGTGCTCCCGGGTGCTGTCGATAATGCCGCGGGTGATGCCGATGAAGTCGGCGTAGAAAAAGCGCTTCATCTCGTCCCGGCCCATGCCGTCGTAGGCGCAGCGCAGCAGGTGGCGGTTCTCCTGCACATAGCGCATGACGAACAGCACCGCCTCCCGGTAGTCCACCAGCAGGTCAAACTGCCGCACCACCTCGATGGCCTCCTCCTCCAGCATCCACTTCAGCAGGGCGTAGATGTCCTGAAAGTGGTAGTAGAAGGTCTTGCGGTTCACGCCGCAGTCGGCGATGATCTCACTGACGGTGATCTTGGAAAGAGGCTTTTTCTCCATGAGCTTTTTCAGCGATGCCGCCAGGGTCTTTTTGGTATTCAGGGTCGTTACTTCGTGTTTCATTGGGTGTTCACTCCTTGGGATTTATTATACACTTGTCCGGCAAATAGCACAAGAGGTTTATTTGCCCCACAAATGGGCGCGGTTTGTCCGTTTTTTACCTAAGCAGACGCATTTGTCCGTTTTATTGGTCCCAAATCTTGACTATACTGGGCACCGAAATCGAGAAAGGAGGCGGTCACATGGGCGAGACCGCATACCGCATCCGCCTGTCGGTGCCCCTGGGCCAGCGGGAGGGGACGCTGCGCCTGCGGGAGGACGATGGCCGCATCAGCGGTTTTTTGGAGGTCATGGAGCGGAAAAATCCCCTCTCCGGCACCCTGCACGAGGGAGGCCAGGTGGCCCTGACCGGGGCTATCCAGACTCTCATGAGCACCGTCCCCTACACGGCGGCCGGGACGGTCAGCGGGAGGCGCATCCTCCTGAATCTGAAAACGGCCTCCGGCATATATTACCGCATCTGCGGAGAGGAGCTTTCACCCGATGACGAAATTCTATGAGCACATTGTAAACCACCGCAAGGCCATCATCGCCATCTTTTTGGTGCTGCTTGCCGTCTGCGCGGTGGGACGGCAGTTTGTGGCCGTGAACTACGACATGAACGACTACCTGCCCCAGTCCAGCCCCTCCACCCGGGCCCTGGACCTGATGGAGCAGGAGTTCACCGGCGGCATACCCAACGCCCGGGTCATGGTGCAGGATGTCACCATCCCCCAGGCCCTGGAATATAAGGAAAAGATCCAGGCCGTGGACGGTGTCACCGATGTGACCTGGCTGGACGATGCCGCCTCCACGGACATTCCCCCGGAGGCCCTGGACCAGGACACCGTGGAGACCTATTATAAGGACGGCAACGCCCTGTTCTCCGTGACCATCGCCCAGGATAAGCGCATCGACGCCACCAACGCCATCCGGGACATCATCGGCGCGGACAACGCCATGAGCGGCAGCGCCGTTACCACGGCGGTGGCCACCACCAGCACGGTAAACGAGGTCTTCGTCATTGCCGTTATCGGCGTGGCCTTTGCCCTGTTTGTGCTGCTGCTGACCACCACCTCCTTTGCCGAGCCCTTTCTGGTGCTGGGCGGCCTGGGCGTGGCGGTGGTCATCAACGCGGGCAGCAATTTGATGTTCGGGGAGATTTCCTTCGTCACCAACGCCGCCGGGAGCATTTTGCAGCTGGCGGTGTCCCTGGACTACTCCGTGTTCCTGCTGCACCGCTTTGCCGAGTGTCGGGAGACCTGCCCGGACACCAAGGAGGCTATGGTCCGGGCCTTGACGCTCTCCACCACCTCCATCCTCTCCAGCGGGCTTACCACGGTCATCGGCTTTTTGGCCCTGTGCCTGATGCGCTTCGGCATCGGCCCGGACCTGGGGCTGGCCCTGGCCAAGGGCGTGGCTCTGAGCCTTATCACCGTGTTCGTGTTCATGCCCGCGCTGATCCTCAGCACCTATAAGCTCATCGACAAGACCCGCCACCGCTCCTTTATGCCCTCCTTCCGGGGCTTCGGCAAGTTTGTGAGCCATGTGATGATGCCGCTGGTCATTGTGTTCGCCCTCCTCATTGCCCCCTGCTACCTGGCCTCCAATGCCAACAGCTTCTACTACGGCGCGTCCCACATCTTCGGCCAAAACACCCAGCTGGGCGCGGACACGGCGAAGATAGAGGACACCTTCGGCCAGCGGGACACCTATGTGCTCATGGTCCCCAACAGCAGCACCGCCACGGAGCTAAAGCTGTCCCAGGACCTGCATGCGCTCCCCCAGATCAAGAGCATTCTCTCCTATGTGGACACCGTGGGCGCCTCCATCCCCCAGGAGTACCTGGACAGCGGCACCCTCGCTAAGCTGAACAGCGACCGCTACACCCGCATGGTGCTCACCGTGGACGCCGCCTACGAGGGGGCGGACACCTTCGCCCTGGTGGAAACCATTCGGGAGACCGCCGAGGAATATTACCCCGGAGCATGGTATCTGGCCGGAGAGGGCGTCTCCACCTACGACCTGATGGACACCGTCACCGCCGACATGGTGAAGGTGAATCTGGTGGCTATCGGCGCGGTGCTGCTGGTGCTGCTGCTGACCATGAAGGACCTGCTGGTGCCGGTGATCCTGGTGCTGTCCATCGAGACGGCCATTTGGCTGAACCTGTCCATTCCCTACTTCGCCGGGCAGTCCATTTTCTACATCGCCTACCTTATTATCAGCTCCATCCAGTTGGGCGCCACGGTGGACTACGCCATTCTTTTCACCGACCGCTACAAGGAAATGCGCCTGACCTACCCCAAAAAGGAGGCCATTGTGCAGACCATTTCCGCCGTGGCCGTGTCCATCCTCACCTCGGGCAGCGTGCTGACGGTGGTGGGCTTCCTGCTGGGCAGGTTCTCCACCCACGGGCTGCTGTCGCAGCTGGGCTATTTCCTGGGCAAGGGCACACTTTGCTCGCTTGGCATCGTGCTGTTTGTCCTGCCGGGTCTGCTCTATTTATTCGACAAATTCATTACCCGCAATAAAAAATCCAAGGAGGTCCTTTCCCAATGAAGCGTATGAAGCAAATCACCGCCGCGGCTTTGGCCGTTGTGCTGCTGGGGTCGCTCTCCGCCTCCGTCACCGCCGAGGCCGCGCCCTCAGGCAAGGAGGAGGTCATCTATGTCATGACCGACGCCGCCGGACAGGTGACAGACATGGAGGCCGTGAACATTTTCGCCGGGGGCGACATCATCGACTTCGGCGACTACTCCGCCGTGAAACCCATGAACACCACCGACGACATCCACCAAAACGGCGACCAGATCACATTCACCTCCAAGGCCGACAAGGTGTACTACCAGGGCACCCTGAAAACCACCGTCATGCCCTGGAACATCTCTATCCGCTATTTCCTGGACGGCCAGGAGTACACCGCCCGGGAGGTGGCCGGAAAGAGCGGCGCGCTGGAAATTCGCTTTTCCGTGGCGAAAAATGAGCGCTGCGGCTGCAATTTCTATGACAATTACGCTCTCCAGGCCTCCTTCACCCTGGACACCGACCGCTGCCGGAACATCACCGCCAGCGGGGCCACCATCGCCAATGTGGGCAGCAGCAAGCAGATCACCTACACCATTCTCCCCGGCCGGGGCATCGACACCGCCATCCGGGCCGATGTCACGGACTTCGAGATGGATGCCGCCGCCATCAACGGTGTGCGCCTACATCTGAACATCGACATCGATGATGCCGCCCTGACGGATAAGGTGGACGAATTGGTCTCCGCCATTGGCAGCGTGAATACCGGGGCGGGGGACCTAAACGGTGGCCTGGGCCAGCTCTATGACGCCACGGGCACCCTCGCAGGCAAGACCGGCGGCCTCAGCACCGCCGTGGGCGATCTCACCGCCGGAGCCGGGGAGCTGGCCCTGGGGCTCAAGGACATCACCGCCAAAAATGAGGAGCTCATCGCCGGAGCCTACGCCGCCTACGAGGGCCTGTGTACCGCCTCCGCCGCCGCGCTGAACAGCCAGCTGGAGGCAAACGGCCTGGAAGCCGTGACGCTGACCCCCTCCACCTATGACCGGATGCTGACAGACCTGCTGCAAAAGCTGGATGCCCAGGCCGTATATGACCAGGCCTACCAGACGGCCCTTGCCCAGGTGACAGAGCAGGTGGAGGCCCGGGCCGACCAGCTTTACTGGGCCTACATCCAGTCTAACGCCGACTCCATCTACCTCTCCTATGTCGCCGGCCAGGCCGATTCCCTCTACGCCCAGGTGGCCGCCCAGGCCATCTATGAGCAGCTTCTAAAGAACGGCTATACCGACCAGCAGGCCAAGGCCTATTTGGAGACCGCCGAGGGCCAGGCTATGATCGCCCAGACCGTAGCCAACATGACCGACGAGCAGAAAGCGCAAATTCTCCAGGGGGCCGTGACCCAGCTCACCGACGAGCAAAAGGCCCAGATCCTCCAGGGTGCCTATGCCTCCCTGACCGACGCCCAGAAGAAGCAGATCCGCACCGCCTACATCCAGCAGATGATGTCCTCCCAGGAGGTCACTTCTCAAATCGCTGCCGCCGTTTCCCAGGCGGATGCCGCCGCCGGGGAGGTCGCTAAGCTGAAAGGCCAACTGGACAGCTACGGCGCTTTCTACCAGGGCCTTTTGGAGTACACCGAGGCCGTCAGTGACGCCGCCGCCGGAGCCGAAAAGCTGAAGCTGAACATGGATACGCTCTACTGCAATGTGGGCGTGCTCCGCCTCTCCGTGGACGGTCTCCACGACGCGGTGCGCCAGCTCTATGACGGCTCCAAGACCCTCTCGGAGGGCACCGACCGGCTCACGGGCAAGACCTCCACCATGCGCGGGCAGATCACGGAGGAGATCGACTCCCTCACCTCCTCCCTCACCGGGGAGGGCACGGAGACCGAATCCTTCGTATCCGCGAAGAACACGAATGTGGACTCGGTGCAGTTCGTCATTAAAACCGCCGCCATCGAAAAGGCCGATTCCGCCTCGGACGATGTCCCCGTGCAGGAGAGCCTTACTTTCTGGCAGAAGCTCCTGCGGCTGTTCGGACTGTATTAAGGTAAGACGAAAAAAAATGACAGAGGACTTGGTTTCCTCTGTCATTTTTTCTTATGAAGCGATTTAGAATAATCCGGCAATTCGCCCATCGGCGCTAATGTCGATGTTCTCCGCCGCCGGGTGCTTGGGCAGGCCCGGCATGGTCATTACATCGCCCGTCAGGGCCACCACGAACCCGGCCCCCGCCGAGACGCGCACGGAGCGCACGGTGACGGTGAAGCCCTCCGGCGCGCCCAGCTTTTTAGGGTCGTCCGAAAAGCTGTACTGGGTCTTGGCCACGCACACCGGGAGCTTGCCAAAGCCCAGGGCCTCCAGGTCCTGCATTTCCGCCCGGGCCTGGGGCGTGAACTGCACCCCCGCGCCGCCGTAAATCTTTTTCGTCAGCGCCTGGAGTTTTTCCTCCAATGTCTCCTCCAGGTCGTAGGCAAAGTGGAAATCGTGGGGCCGCTCACAAAGCTCCACCACCTTTTCCGCCAGCTCTATGCCCCCGGCGCTCCCCTGCTCCCATACCCGGGAGGGGACCATCTCCGCGCCGATGCTCCGGCACAGGTCCCGCACCAGGGCCGTCTCCGCCGGAGTGTCGGTGGTAAATTCGTTCAGCGCCACTACCACGGGCAGGCCGTAGACCTTTTGCAGGTTTTCCACATGCCGCCGCAGGTTGGGCAGGCCCTTTTCCAGGGCCGTCAGATTTTCCCGGGAAAGGTCCCCCTCCGCGCCGCCGTGGAGCTTTAAGGCCCGGACCGTAGCCACCACCACCGCCGCGTCGGGGGTAAGGCCCGCCAGGCGGCACTTGATGTCCAAAAACTTCTCCGCCCCCAGGTCCGCGCCGAAGCCCGCCTCGGTGACGCAGTAGTCCCCCAGGGCCAGGGCCGCCCGGGTGGCCGCGATGCTGCTGCACCCGTGGGCGATGTTGGCAAAGGGGCCGCCGTGGACGATGGCGGGGTTTCCCTCCAGGGTCTGCACCAGGTTGGGCAGCGCCGCCTGCTTTAGAAGCGCCGTCATAGCCCCCTCCGCGTGCAGGTCGTGGGCCGTCACGGGCTTTCCCGCCTTGGTATAGCCCACGACCATCCGGCCCAGCCGGGCCTTCAGGTCGCTTACATTCTCCGCCAGGCAGAAAACCGCCATGACCTCCGAGGCCACGGTGATGTCAAAATGCTCCGCCCGGGGCACGCCGTTCACGCCCCCGCCTACGCCGGAGAGAACGGCGCGCAGCTGGCGGTCGTTCATATCCACGCAGCGCCGCCAGGTCACCCGGTCGATACCCAATTCGTTTCCCTGGTAAATGTGGTTATCCACCATGGCGGCCAGGAGGTTATTGGCCGCGCCGATGGCGTGAAAGTCGCCGGTAAAGTGGAGGTTGATGTCCTCCATAGGGGCCACCTGGGCAAATCCCCCGCCGGTGGCCCCGCCCTTGAGGCCGAACACCGGCCCCAGAGACGGCTCCCGCAGGGACAGCACCGCCTTTTCCCCCAGCCGGTTCAGGGCGTCCGCCAGACCGATGCTGGTGGTGGTCTTGCCCTCCCCGGCCTTGGTGGGGTTGATGGCCGTGACCAAGATCAGCTTGCCCCGGCTTTGCAGCTTTTCCGGGGGCAGGCGCAGCTTCGCCATATACTTTCCGTAATATTCTAAATTTTCCTCTCCCAGGCCCAATTTCTCCGCCACCCGGGCGATGGGCAGCAGGGTCGTGCTCTGGGCAATTTCAATATCCGAGCGCATGGGCGCCCTCCTCTCAGCCGTTTTCGCGGCGCAGGGCCGCCTGGTAGGTGTTCTCCATGAGCATGGCCCGGGTCATGGGGCCCACGCCGCCGGGCACGGGGGTGATATAATCCGCGATCTGGGACACGGGGCCGAAATCCACATCCCCGCAGAGCTTGCCGTCGGGACCGCGGTTCATAGCCACATCCACCACCGCCGCGTGGGGCTTCACCATATCGGCGGTGATGAGCCCGGGGCGGCCTGCGGCGCTGATGAGAATGTCCGCCTGGCGGCACAGGGCGGCCAGGTTTATCGTCTTGCTGTGGCACACCGTCACCGTGGCGTCCGCCTGCAAAAGAAGCATAGCCAGGGGCTTGCCCACGATGTTGCTGCGGCCCACCACCACGCAGTGCTTGCCCGCCGGGTCCACGCCGTAGGCCCGCAGGAGGGTGAGGATGCCCGCCGGGGTGCAGGGCAGATACCCCGCCTGGCCCAGGGACAGCCGCCCCACGCTCTCCGGGTGGAAGGCGTCCACATCCTTTTTCGGGTCGATGGCCCGGAGCACCTGCCGTGCGTCCAGGTGCGGGGGCAGAGGAAGCTGCACCAGGATGCCGTCCACGGCGTCCTCCCGGTTGAGCCTTTCCACCAGGTCCAAAAGCTCCTTCTGGGTGGTGGCCGCCGGGAGGCGGTGGTCGTCACAGACGATGCCGCACTCCACGCAGTCTTTTTCTTTATTTTTCACATAAACAGCCGAGGCGGGATCGTCCCCCACCAGCACCACGGCCAGGTGCGGGGGCCGGGAAAGGCGGCTGCACTTATGGCGCAGGTCCAGCTTGAGCTTCGCCGCCAGGGCCTTGCCGTCCAATATCACAGCGCTCATGTCAGCCCTCCTTTTCCTCCTGCTCCGCCTTTTCCCGGGCGGCCACTTGATTCACAAACAGTTCCTCGGGCTTATGGGGCCGCACCTTGAGATTCCAGATCAGCATGAACAGGCTCACCAGCACCATCACGGCGCTGAGAGCCTGAGACACCCGGATGGGCTGGCCGAAAAGCTCCCAGTCAAAGAGATACAGGCTGTCCGTGCGCAGGCCCTCCACCCAAAAGCGGCCCAGGCCGTACCACAGGAAGTAAAACCAGGTGTTCTCCCCGTCGAATTTCCGGTGCTTCGACACCACGAACAGCAGCAAAAGCAGCCCAATGAGGTTCCAAAAGCTCTCGTAGAAGAAGGTGGGGTGTACCTCGATGAGGGTGCCCATTTTCGTGGTCAGCTGCATACGCCAGGGCACGGTGGTCTCCGCGCCGAAGGCCTCCCGATTCATGAAGTTGCCCCAGCGGCCCACGATCTGCCCTACCAGCAGTCCCATGACCACCAGGTCCGTCATGGCGAAGAACTTAAAGCCCCGCTTGCCCTTGCGCCGGGAGAGGCACAGGGCCAGGATGACCACGCCGATGACCGTGCCGTAAATAGCCAGCCCACCGTCCCAAAAGGCGATGGCGCTGCCGAAGTCAAAGGACCCGTCGGCCTTTTTGAAGTTGTCCAGGTAAAACAGCACATAGTAAACCCGCGCCCCGATGATGCCTACCGGGATGCCCCAAAGCAGGCCGTCATAGAGGTTATCCTCGCTGATGCCGTACTTGGTGCGCTCCTTCATCGCCAGCAGCAGGGCCAGCAGCAGGCCCGCGGCAATGAGGATGCCGTACCAGTAGACCCCGTGGCCGATGTTGATGGCCTTGGAGCTGGCGGTAAAGGTCCAGTCGCCGAAAAGCCCCGGAAAGCGGATGGGGCTGTCGGTCATAATTACGGTATTCATATCCATGGTATCACTCCTTCGGATAAACGATAGACAGGGCCATGTGCTCCCGCACCAGGCTCTCGCGGATAAACACAAGCAGGTCGTCCCGGGTGATGGAGTCGAACATCTCCGGGAACAGCAGCGGGTCATACCCGTCAAAGCAGCCCTCGGCCAGGGAAATGGCAACGGATTCAAAGGAATTGAGGCTCTTGAGGGTAGAGCCGTAGTTGGCCCGGCAGATACGGCGGAAATAGTCCTCGTCGATGCCGTCCCGCACCAGGCACTGCGCCTCCTGCAAGACCGCCTCCGCAACGGCGTGGGGATCGTTGCTGTCGCCGCCCACATAGGCGTAGGCGACGCCGGGGAGGCTGTCAAAGCTATACCCAAAGGTGCCGTTGATAAGCCCCCCGCTGTAAAGCCGGGCATAGAGAGGGCTGGAGTCCCCCAGCAGCACATCGCAGGCCAGCTCCCCGATGAGGGTCCGGCGCATCTGCTCCTGGCCGCCGCTCATGGGCGGACACTTAAAGCCCAAGAGAAATGTGGGCATGGAGACCTCCATCTTGCAGGAGACCTCCGCCTCCAGAGGCGTCAGGTCCTGCTCCTCCCCGTAGTCCCGGGGGATGGCGGGGCCGCTCTCCCCCGGCAGCACCTCCTCCGCCAGGGCGAACACCTTCTCCGCATCCAGGTCGCCCACGGCCACCAGGCACATATTGGTGGGGGTGTAGAAGGCCTTGTGGCAGTCGTAGAGTGTCTGGGCGGTGATGTGGCTGATGCTCTCCACAGACCCGGCCACGCTGATACGGGCGGGGCTGGTTCGGTAGAGGGCCTGCATCAGGCGCTTATACACCTGCCACTCCGGGTTATCCTCGATCATGCCGATCTCCTGGCCGATGATGCCCTGCTCCTTCTCCACGCTCTCGTCGGTGAAATAGGGAACAGAAACAAAGGACAGGAGAATCCGCAGATTTTCCTCAAAATGCTCCGTAGAATCAAAATAGTACCCGGTGATGGCGTTGGAGGTAAATGCGTTGGGCTCCGCGCCGTTTTTTGCCAGCTCCTGGAGGGCGTTTCCGTCCTCGGTGTCAAACATTTTGTGCTCCAGATAGTGGGCGATGCCCGCCGGGGTGTCCAGCCACTGACCATTCAGCTGAAACCGCAGGTCCATGCCGCCGTAGCGGGTGGAAAAGAACGCATATTTCCGGGTGTACCCGGGCTTCACCACCACATATACGGGCAGTCCGTTGGGCAGGGTCTTGGAGACCACCCTTTCCCCCACCCGGCGATAGATCATTTCACTCATTGTGCCGTCTCCTTTCCCGTGAGGAAGTACACCGTGTCCAGCTTCACGCTCTGAGCCGCCTGGCAGATGCGCTCCGGCGTCACCGCCTCCAGGCTCTGCATCAGCTCCTCCGGGGTCTCCTGGCGGCCCACGGCGGCGCGGCTCAGGTAGAAGTTTTCCAGCGCCCCCTGGGAGTCCGCCACGGACCTTAGGGAGTTCAGGGCCGTGCTCCTGGCCCCCTCCAGCTCCCAAGGCTCCCACTGGCCCTGCTGCACCTGCTGCAGCTGGCGCAGAATTTCCTCCAGCGTGCGGTCGTAGTCCTTGGGCTCGATGCCGGAGGACACAGTGAGGATCTTTTTAGACCGGGTGTAGGAGCTGGAAGCGTAGTAGCAAAGGGACAGCTTCTCCCGGACATTGAGAAACAGCTTCGAGTTCCCGGACCCGCCGAAAATGAGATTTGCCAGCATCATGGCCGGTGCGTCGTCGCTGCCGCAGCGAAAGCCCATGGAGAGCTTTCCCTGGGTCACATCCATCTCCTCGGTGATGAACCGGGGCGCCTCCGGGGCGGGGAAGGTCTGTATGGCCGGCAGCTCCTCCATGGCCCCCCGGGGCAGGGCGGCAAAGGCCTGCAAAACCGCCTCCTCCACCCGCTGCGTCTCGGCGCTGCCGCAGTAAAGAAGCTCCAGCCGGGCCGTAGAGAGCAGCCGCTGTCCGTGGCGGTAGAGGGTGTGATTGGTGATCCTCCGAGCCGTCTCCTCGTCTCCCAGGCGGCTGACGCCGTAGGGCTCGGCAGCGCACATCTCCTGCAAAAGCCGCCTATTCGCCCAGTCCCGCTTGTCGTTGCGGATGGCGCGGATGCTCTCGATCAGGTTCACCTTTTCGCTCTCCACATACTCCTTCAGGTAGTGGCCCCCCTGGGTCACGGGGTCTAAGAGCATCTCCCCCACCAGCTCCGCCATGGGCTCCAGCAGCTTCTCGCCGCCCAGGGCGAAGCGGTCGTCGATGCAGCTGGCCACGAAGCCCACGCACTGGCGCTCGCCGTTTTTGCGCACGGTGGTGGTGACGGTGGTGCCGTAGAGGGTGTCCATGGCGGCGGACAGGGTCTCCATGTCCGGGCAGCGCATGGTGCCCCGGCTGAGCACCGCGGGCAAAAGGGCGTTATAGGACGCGCTTTCCCTGCTCAGCCCCGTGACGAACTGGGCCGACAGGCAGCTGGTTTTGAACTTACTGGCGGGCAGGACCGTCAGATACACATTTCGCATGATCTCCCTGCGGTATTCCTTCATAGAAAAACCTCCGATGATACAATTACATATACAGAAATTATTATAACGCACCCGCATGGGAAAATCAATTCTTTCCGCCTGAAAAGCAAAAAAGCCGGAGCGGCCCCCTTTCGCCGCCCCGGGAAAATATTATTTTACCTGTCTCCGCCGTCTCCGCGCCCAAAGCCGCCGAAACGGCCCCGCAAAAAGCTCCTTTTCGTACCCGTTCATGCCGAAGCGCCACATAGACGCGGCGTAAATCCCCGTGTAGGCCGCGATGGCCCCCAGGTAGGCCAAAAGTCCGGCGTCCCGCACCAGCCACCCCAGGGCGCCGCCGCAGAAAAGAGGCACGACCAGCCCCCGGCCAAGCCGCCCGATGGACCGCCAAAAGTGCAGCACATCCACCCCACAGCGCCTGTGGTAGTAGAGGTTCATAGCCAGGCCGTTTGCCAGCAGCATGGACGCCGCCGTCCCCGCCACCGCCCCCAGGGCCCCGTATTTTTGGCACAGAACGATGGACAGCGCCAGGTTCCCCGCCGCCATGGCCCCGTATACGAGCGAGCGGAAGCCGTGCCGGTCTTGGGCCCGCTGCATCTCAATGCCCGTGTTCTGTATCAGGTCCACGGAGGCGCTGAGCATGAGGATCAGCGCCACGGCGTAGGCCCCCGCATATTCCGGCCCCGCCCACCAGCGCGTGACGAAGGCCCGGCCAAAGAAGGCAAACCCCGTGGCCACCAGCCCCAGCAGCAGAAACTGCACCCGGCCCACCCGGGTGAAAAGCGCCGTCAGCGCCCGCCGCCGGGCCGCGCTGTCCGTCTCCGTCTGGCGGATGATGCGGTGGATGCGGGGCGTGAACACGGAGGAGACGGAGGTAGAGAGCAGCATGTAATACTGAAACAGGGTGTAGCCCACCGCGTACACCGCCACCTCCCCGGTGCCCCGGAAGCGGCCCAGCAGCACCTTGTCCACATTCCAGTTCACCTGGTCGGCGATGAGATTCACACCGATGAAGGAGGTATAGACCAAAAGGCTTTTCAGCGCCGCCCGGTCAAACCCGCGAAACACAAATTTCTGCCCCAGCACCCGCAGCACATACCAGGCAAAGAGCAGGTCCGTCCCCAGGGAGAAAACCAGCGTCACCCACACCATGGCCTCGGACCGATAGCCCAGAAGCAGCAGCGGCAGCATCACCAGCGGGCTCAAGACCGTCCGCCCCAGGTGGACGGCCCGGAGGAACAAAAACCGCTCATTTGCGGACAAAATGCTCCCGAACACCCGCATGGGGAACATACACGCCAGGTTTACGCTGAGTATTCCCAAGAGCCGCCGGGCCGTGGCATATTCCGCCGCCGTAAGCCCCTGGGAGAACACCAGCTCCGCGTGGTGCGTTAAAAACAGTCCGCACCCCAGCGCCGCCAGGCCCAGGGCGGAAAACAGCAGCAAATACAGGCCGTTGAGCCGGGCAATGCCCGCCCGGTCGCCCCTTTCCCGGTACTGGGCGTAATAGCGGATGTACCCGCTGCTAAACCCCAGGTCCAGCAGCGAGAGCATGGAGATGGCCGAGGATACGGTGTTATACAGTCCGTATTCACTCCGCCCCAGCAGCCGCAGCATCACCGGCGTAAAGGCCAGGGACACCACCGCCCCCAGGAGCATTTGCAGGTAGGAGAGCAGCGAGCCCATTTTCAGTTGGTTCACGGGTCTATCCACAGGCGCGTTCTCCTTTCCCTGTAAAAATCGTTCCTATTCCCGGTAATAATGCCGGTCCCGGCGGTCAATGATCCACCGCAAAAGCCCCTTGGGTAGCAGCAGGGCAAGCCGGGTCGTCAAGTACCTGCGGCGCGGCACCCTGGACGGCTCCACCCCGCGCAGATATTCTTTGGCCCCGGCCTTGTCCCCGGCCAAAAGGCACTTTCGGCTCCGGGACAAGCGGTTGCGGGCCAGCCAGGTGCGCAGGCTCTCCTTCCGCTCCACCGTCACGGCGGGGTCACGCAGCAGCTCCTCCACCCGGCCCGGAAAGGGGTTTTCGTATTTTTCCGCCCGCCGGGCCGTCAGGCCGCTCTGCCTGCGGTCGTATTCCATGGTGGCCGCCCGGGAGACGGCCACGGGGTAGTAGGCGAAGATGCGCAGCCACAGGTCGTCGTCCTCCCCGCTGCGCACCCCGGGTTCAAACAGGCCCACCCGCTCCAGCACCGGCCCGGGCACGCACAGGGCCCCGGTGATGAGGAAATACCCATACCGGGCCAGGGCCGCGTACCCATCGGAGCAGGCAAACCGCCAGCCCGGCGCGCCCCGGAAGCACTTCTCCGTCCAGCGCACCAGCCGCCCGTCCGTCAGGCGGATGTCGTGGCCCGTGCAGTAGAGCCCGCAGTCCGGGAATGATTGTATCAGCTCCCAAAGCTCCGCCAGGTGGTTCGCCCGCCAAGCGTCGTCCGCGTCCAGAAAGCAGATGTACTCCCCCTTGCTCTCCCGGATGCCCCGGTTCCGGGCCGCCGAAACGCCGCCGTTTTCCTGGTAAAAATACCGCAGGCGGGGGTCTGAAAACCCTTTCACCACCCGGGCCGTGCCGTCCGTGGAGCCGTCGTCTATCACCAGCAGCTCCCAGTCGTCCCGGCTCTGCCCTACCACGGACGCGATGGCCCGCCCGATGCACTTTTCCGCGTTATAAGCGGGCATGATGACCGAAAACAAATCCTTTTTCCTCCTACTGCCAGAAAAACCGATAGGGCATTTCCCCCTGGGCCCCGTGGGTCAGGGACACATAGAATTGATAGCCCAGCATCGCCGCATACAGCCACTTGAAAACGACCACCCACACGCTGGTATTCTTCGCCCGGAACACCCGCCCCAGGAAAAACGCCTCGAACACATAGTAGTAAAGCCCCGCCCGGCCCGCATAGCGGACAAAATAGCTCAGGGAGGTGAGCCCCAGCCCGGCGAAGTAGTAAGCGCCCCAGGCGCTGGCCGGATAGCCCCGCTCCTCCGGCTGGGTGCGCCGCAGGAGCAGCGCCGCCGCCAAAAGCAGCAGGAGCTTTCCCAGGAGCATCAGCCCCACCGAGGAGACCCGGGCGGCAAAATAGCCCCCGTACCGCTCTATGAGCCGGGCATACAGCACCGCTCCCACCGCCAGGGCCGCCCCGCACAGCAGAAGCACCCGGCCCCGGCGCTTGCGGTCAAACTGCTTCAAAAACAGGATTTCCATCAGCAGATACCCCAGCCCCACCAGGGCCGACAGGTGCAGCAGCGACGCCAGCGCCACGGCCACAAGGAAGCGGAGGTATTTCCCGTCCCGCAGGAAGCCCGTGGCGTAAATGACCACAGCCACCGCCAAAAACTGCCGCAGGCCGTTGAGGGAAAAGGGGTAAAACCCGATGTAAAGGGCCAAGGCCGCCCAGGAAAAGGACAGCGCCGCCCGCTCCTGCCACAGCCGAAAGAGCAGCAGAGCGTAGGAGGCAAAGGCGAAAGTGAAGAACAAAAACTGGTGGCTGCCCCACAGCCGCAGCAGAGCGGCGCAGAGGCCGACGAAGGCCGTCTCCAGGCCGAAAATCTGCTCTGTGCGCCCCTTTTCGATGAGGGTAAAGGCCGCGTCATAGGTGGCGGTGTCGATGCCCACGCTGACGCTCCGCAGCCCTGCCGCCAGGGCCAGGAGCAGTACCATGAGCCACACCACCCCCCGGCTCTCCCGTCTCTGGGCCGTCTTACCCAGCCAAAAGAGGGCCAAGGCCAAAGCGCCGTACACCGCTAAAGACTGCAGATCCATTCTCACAGCCCCCGCTTTCCCTGCCGCAGCCCCCGGCAAACGGCCCGCCAGGCCGGCAGCAGACCGAAGGTTGCATAGCGCTTTCGGCGCTTGAGACAGTGCGCCAGCCCATAGGCCCAGCCAAAACGCGGAAAAAGCCGGGACCACAGCACCCCCTTGTCAAAGAAATATTTCTCGTTGTACCCGGTGAACCAGGAGGAGGGCCCCGGCCGCAGGTGGCCGATGACGGCGGGGTAGGCGTAGATCTTCAGCCCCGCGCGCAGGCAGTCCCGGAAAAACAGGGAGTCCTCCCCGCTGCCGTACTTCGTCCCGCCGCCGAAATCCAGGCTGAACGAGATGTTCTTCTCCCGCAGAGCCGCCAGCCGCGCCCCCACCCGGGCCGCGCCGAAGCGCATACAGCTCAGCTTCCCCAGCCGCCGGATTTTTGTAATGGGCTTTCGTCCGCCCTCCGGGTAGGTCAGGTCGAAAATGATAAGGTCTGCCTGGGGCAGCTCCCGAAAGGCCGCCCGGACGATTTCCTCATACCCATCCGCATAGGTCAGGTCCTGGTCGGCAAAGAGCACGATGTCCGCCTCGGCCCGGCGGAGGGCTTCGTTGCGGTTGCGGCCCACGCCCCGCGCCGAAAAGTCGTACCACTGCACCGGATCTGCACCAATATGCTTCCCCTTTTCTGCACCAAAAGTACACTGATTGCACACAATTGCACCGCCCTGCAAGTGCATTTCACCGGGCAAAAGGTTGGCATCCTGCTCCACCGCCGCCACCAAAACCTGCACGCGCTCCACGGCCTGACCTCCTCTCTTGTAAGCTGAAAACTACCGAATACTCCGGGTAAATTCCGTTATAGGCAGCGTCTCCTGCTGCCCGGCATAGTCCCTGTAATCCCGCTGGGCGTCCACCAGCATGGCGTGGCGCTTTTTGCCCCGCTCCGCCTCCGGGGGAAGGCGCATATAGTCGCCGTAGAGAACGGTCAAAAGGGCCTCGTTTTCCGCCGACACCGGGGCCCGGAAGCCCGCGAGATCAGCGGCTTTGCGCCTTGTGAACCACGCCCGAGGAAACACGCCCTTTTGCCTCTTGGAGGTGCCGCCCAAAAAGCTGTGGACGCAGGCTGAATCCCCGTCCCCGGGCCGCTCCACAACGCGCAAAAACGGCTTCAGCGGCAGAGGCCTGCACAGGCCCATGAATAGCTTTTTCATGACCGAATCCGTCTCGTAGCCCCGGGCCCACAGGCTCTTTGCCAGCACCACCCGGGAGGCGGCGAACTGCACCAGCCGCCCCGCCGCCGTAGGCGCGGCGTTGTCTATCGGAAACACATCTATATAGATCCCCCGGTGGCTCTCCCCATCCCGGAGCCGATACTTCTCCAGACAGGTGGTCCCGTCCTTGCGGAGCTTGGAAAAGTGCAGGGGCCAGTGGGGCGAATAGGAACGCTGGAAATAGTATTTCTCGCCCCATATCCCGTCGCCCAGGGCCAAAAGCCGCTCATAGTCCGGGCGCAGCAGGGCCACATCCAGGTCGTCGTCCCAGGGGATGAAGCCCTGGTGCCGGGCCGCGCCCAGGGCCGTGCCCGCAAAGAGGACATAGGGGATGCCGTGGGCCGCGCAGACCCGGTCCAGCTCCCGCAGCAGCTCCAGCAGCACCGCCTGGTGCTCTTGCAGCGTGGTCATCCTCTCCCCTCCCCGCGAAATAAATTCAGAATTTTCTCATAGGTTTCCCGCCGGTCAAACAGCGCCTCCGCCATTTGCCGGGAAGCAGCCCCCATGGCCTCCCGCTCCTTCGGATGGGCCGCCAGATAGGCGATCGCGTCCGCCACGGCAGCGGCATCCCCGGTTGGGCAGCTCAGCCCGCAGTTATACCGCGTGAATAAGGCCCGGTACTCCGGGGAAGTCTGGGTATTGATGACCGGGCGGCCCGCGGCGGCGTAGTCGGCGTGCTTATTGATGATGGACTGGGCCGCGCCGGGGACGATGGGGTTCACACAGGCGTCACAGGCGCGCAGCAGGCCGCACAGGGCCGGGTAAGGCACCTGACCAAAGAACACCGCGTCCACGCCCAGCTTCTCCGCCCGGGCCTGGAAGTCCCCGCGCAAGGGCCCGTCGCCCAGGACCCAAAAGGTCACGGCCACGCCCCGTCGGTGCAGCAGCGCCAAAGCCTCCAGAACGCAGGGGATGTCGTAGCTGTGGCCCAGGGTGCCGCCATAGGCCAGGATGAATTTGTCCGGGTCCCGCCGGGCCGGGTGCTCCCGGGCGCAGCGGTCGAAGTGGGCCAGGTCCGTGCCCAAATAGACGGGCAGACAGGGCGTGGCGCGGCCTCCCGCCGCCCGGCGGCAATAGGTCTCGGAAACGCCCACGATGGTGTCGGCTCTCCCATAGATGTACGCCGCCCGACGGGCCAAGGGCCGCAGCAGGAACCGCAGTCCCTTCGGCGCCACCAGGGAAAAGGCCTCCGGCCACAGGTCCTGCACATCGATTATAAAAGGAATGTGGTTTTCCCCGGCGTACCGGGCGGCGTGGTAGGCGCAGCTCAGGGACGGCACGGCGCAGTAGATCGCGTCGGGCTTTTCCCGGTTTTTAAGGTACTCCCGCACCCGGCGGGCAAAGCACCAATGGCTGAAAAGCCGCCGGAGGCTTACATTTTTAGGATAGCCCGGCTCATGCAGAAGGGTGACTTTTGCATCCAGGGCGAAGCTCCGCTCCGTCCGGGTCTGCTTGGCCCGGTGGTCAAAGTCCGATGTCACCAGCTCCACCTCATGTTCCCGCCCCAGGCGGTGGGCCAGGTAGGCAAAGCGGCTGGTGCCGTCGGGGTCAAAGTCCGTGACGAAGTGGGCCAGCAGCAGGAGGTTCATACGGCGGCCCCTTCCTCCCGCCGCCAGGCCGGGACGCCCACATATACGCCCCCGGGCTCCGTGGATTTCACCACCACGGCCCCGGCGCCGATGACGCAGCCCGCACCCACGGTGACATTGTTTTTCACCACCGCGCCGATACCGATCTGGGCCAGGGTGCCCACCTGCACGGAGCCGCCCAAAGCGGCCCGGGGCGCGATTTGGCAGAAGTCCCCCAGCACATTGTCGTGCTCCACGATGGCCCCGGTGTTCACAATGCAGTGGCGGCCAATGCGGGCGCAGGCATTCACCGCCGCCCCGGCTAAGATCACCGTGCCCGGGCCGATCTCCGCAAAGGCTCCGATCTGGGCGGAGGGGTGGATGATGGTGGCCCAGGGCAGGTCGTGGGCCATGGCCACCCGGCAGCGCAGTTCGTTGTCGCCTATGGCGATGACAAAGTCCGTTTTGCCGTCCCGAAACTGCTCCGCCTGGGACACCTTTCCCGCGATGGGAAAGCCGATGCACCGGCCTATGGCGTAGTCATCCAGGTAGACGATGCTGCGGTAGCCCATTTTCAGCGCGGCGTCCGCCAGCGCTCTGCCATGTCCGCCCGCTCCAAGGATCACAAGCCGCTTGTTCATTTTTCGTCCTCTCCTCTTTCGTTCCCTTGAATTCCTCCGCCGTGGCGCAGCCCCGGGCGGTGATGCCCTCCCGCTTTAAGACCTTGCCCACGGTTTGGAAAAGAATTTTCCAGTCGCCCCAAAAAGTGATGCGCTCCACATAGCGCACATCGCAGTCGAATTTTTCCTCCCAGCTAAGGCCGTTGCGCCCGTTGACCTGGGCCAGACCCGTAAGCCCCGGACGCACCCGCAGCCGCCGGGCCTGCCGGGCGTTATAGAGCGGCACATATTTCATATACAGCGGCCTTGGCCCGCACAGGGCGCAGGTGCCGCTTACCACATTCCACAGCGACGGAAGCTCATCTAAGGAGGTGCTGCGCAGAAACCGCCCGAATCCGTCCAGCCGCTGCCCGTCCGGCAGCAGGGCCCCGGCGGCGTCCCGGCGGTCGGACATGGTGCGGAACTTATAAATGGTGAAGGGCCGTCCGTCCTTCCCCGCCCGCTCCTGGCGAAACAGCACCGGCGCGCCCAGGTGCAGCCGCACCGCCAGGGCCACCAGCGCCAGCACCGGGCTCAGCACCGTAAGCGCCAGCAGGGCCAGCAGCGTGTCCTGGGGCAGCTTGATGTATTTTTCGTAAAATCCTTTCCTATGCGTATTCATATCGGCCTCGAAAAACATTGAAATTTTTCCGGCAACCTTGTCGGGCAAAAAAGAGAAAAGCCGGGGGAACAGGCTCTCGTCCCCGGCTTTTTTGGTTCGTTATGGCTTCTATCCGCGGCGGCAGACGGCAAACGCCGCAGACCGCACTCCGACTTCTAACTATCTTTACACCCTGCGCCGCCCTTCATCTCGGCGGCCAGTCCACCCATAACGACCCATGCACACGAGAGCGCCGCGCCCAGCAGCCCGCCCAGGGCCGCATACTTGACGCAGCTCGGAGAATAGCGCTGCGCCGGGACCTCCGCACGGTCCACCACGCGCAGGGAGCAACCCTCCGCAATGCCCGAGACATACCCCGGAAAGACCTCCGCCACCGCATTGGCAATGGCCGCGGCCCGCTCCGGGTCCCTGTCCTTCACATACACCCGAAATACCTCCGACCCGTCCACGGACGCGGCGGAGACCTTCTTTCGCCACGACCCGTAGCCGCCGTCCATGTCCGCCATCCGGGCCACTTCTTCATAAAGACTTCGGGCCCCCAGCAGGGCCGCGCAGGTGTCCACCAAGTCCTTGGACGCGGTGAGGTCGGAGGCGGTGATGCCCCCGGCATCCGGGGCCGCGCTGTTGCTGGCGTAGAGGAGAAGCTCGGCCCGGTAGGTGGGCGGAATGGCAAAATGGGCAGTTAAAAATCCGCCTAACGCCAATAAGGCCGTCAGACAGATCACCAGCACCGCCCGGGGGCGGAGATACCTTATGCACTTGCAAACATCCAGCTCTATTGTCCTGCACTGGTCCATGATGCCGATTCGTCCCCTTAGCTCGGATGGGTCCTGCGGCCTGTAAAATCATGCGCCTGCTATCGGGCCCATTCCGTCGAAATACGAAAAATTTTACGGTGCTATTATAGCATATTAGAATGAGTTTTCCAGTATTTTCTATATGTTATTTTGTAGATTTTCCGCGCTAAAATTTTTGCAAACTGCCCAAAAACGCCTTTAATTCGTATGAAACCGTCATTATTTATGCTGTTACGCATTTTCTCAAAATACAAGAAAATCAAAAATCGAGAAAAAAACTACCTCTTGTTGCATGGCCGTATGCAACGAAGAGGAAACATCCCGGTGGCGGAGCAGAAAGGTGAATTCTTTGAAAGGAGTGATCGATCGTGACAAGGGGAACAACACCCGAAATCACCTTCCAGCTGCCCTTCGACGCCGGAGCGCTGACCAAGCTCTCCATCGCCTTTGAGCAGGACGGCGTCTTGGTGCTGGAAAAAACCTTGGAGGACTGCACCGTCAGCGGGCAGACCGTGACCGTAGCCCTGACGGAGGCGGACACCCTGGCCTTCCGCCAAAACGGCTCGGTATTGCAGATCCAGCTGCGCTGCGGCATCGGCGAAAAGCGCCTGGCCTCCGAGATCATGACGGCCACAGTGGGCCGCATCTTAAAGGAAGGGGCGCTGTGATGGAGACGATCAAGGTTTCTATGACCCCGGCCCCCGACTTCCGGGCCGTTATGGCCGGGGACGGACAGGAGCCCTTCTTCGCCGCCCCCGCCGGAGGCTTCGTGAACATCGGCCAGGACGGCAAGGACGGCCTGACCCCCACCATCGGGGAAAACGGCAACTGGTTTTTGGGCTCCGCCGACACGGGCCTCCCCTCCCGGGGCAGCCGGGGCGAGAAAGGCAGCCAGGGCGAGAGGGGTGAAAAGGGGGACACCGGCGCCAAAGGCGACACCGGCGACCGGGGCGCCAAGGGGGACAAGGGCGACACCGGCACCACCCAGCTCACCCCCCTCTACGCCGACACCGTGGCGGGCTGCACCGACACGGAGAAGGTCTATGTGCTGCCGGACGGCTTCGTCTACGCCAACAGGACCAAGACCTCGGTGATCCACCCCACCAACCAATTGCCCCTCTCCACCGAGGCGGACGGCACGCCCTTTAACGGCGGCGCGGGCTGGAAAACCGGCTACAAGCTCCACGGCGGCACCGGCGCGGAGGACGCCCGGGACAACTACGAGGTGTCCGGCTTCATCCCCGTGACCTACGAGGATGTTTTCCGGGCCAAAAACTTCCGGGTGGAGGAGGCCAACGGCTACAACAACCTTTGCTTTTACGACGCAAACCACGGCTTCCTGGTGGCCTTCACCATGAACAGCAAGTACAATCCCATGGACCAGTTTATCCTGGAGGACGGCACCCTGGAGGGCAGTCTCTCCACCGTCGTCACCTCCACCCTGACGGCGGCCCAACTCCAGCAGACAGCCTATATGCGCCTTTCCATGCTGCTCATTGACAGCGCCACCGTGGTGACGGTGAATGAGCCCCTGGAGAGCACCACCCAGACCGTCACCGGCTGGCAGAGCACGGGCCACGCCTTTGTGCCGGCGGACTACGAGAGCCGCATTTTGGCCCTGGAGGAGAGCGCGGCGGCGGTGCCGGAGGGGGAGGCGGTGCCGGAATACATCACCCAGGAGGCCCAGCGGGTGGCGGCGCTGGTGCAGTCCAAGCGCACGGCGGGCAGCCTGACCTTCTCGGTGATGGCGGACGCCCACCTGGAGGTGGACACGGCCCTTGCGGCGGTACGGCCCAACCTCACCTCCTGCCGGGACGCGGGGATGGGCCTGCGGCTTCTGCGCAGGGACATGCCCCTGGACATGGCCGTGATGCTGGGGGACTACACCTACGCCGACCCCTCCGAGACGGCGGCCCAGGTGAAGCGCGACCTGCGGTTTTACCACCAGTGCATGAGCGAGGCGGTGCGGGGCCTGCCCGGCATTTGGTGTACCGGCAACCACGACATCAACTACGGCGCAAACGCCGACCACCGCCTGACGGAGGACGAGCTCTACGCCGCCATCGGGGCAAACAACGCCGCCACGACCCAGGACCCGGCCCAGCCGGGGCGCAACTACGGCTACCTGGACTTTGCCAATCAGCGCATCCGCTGCATCTATCTCAACACCATCGACTCCCTGGACTGGCCCGACCTGTCGGGTCAGGCGGACAGCGCCTCGGATGTGACGGCGGTGCAGACCCAGTGGCTGGCGGACACGGCCCTGGACCTCTCGGCAAAGCCCGACGCAACCCAGTGGCAGATCGTGCTGCTTTCCCACCACTGTCTGAGCATTTTCCCCCAGGTCACCGCCGTACTCACCGCCTATAAAAACGGCGAAAGCGGCTCCGTGAGCGTCACCACCAACGGTGTGACCACGGCGGTAAACTACGATTTCACGGCTGGTCCCCGGGGGGAGATCATCTGCGCCATCCACGGCCACAACCACAATTTCACCTACCGCAAGATCAGCAGCGAGCCCTGGCACGCGGTGACGGCGGAAAATGCCTGGCTTTGGAGCGTGTGCATCCCCAACCTGGATGTGTGCCGCAACAACGAGGCCGCCACCGCCAGCGACGCGGATTGGAAGCGGGTATTCGGCGAGTTCGGCGAGAGCGGCGACCCCGTCTACTACCCCAAGACCCAAAACACCGCTGAGAGCACCAGCTTCTGCGTGGTATGCATCGACCGCAAGAACCGCAAGCTCCACTTTATCGCCTACGGCGCAGGCTATGACCGGGAGCTAAATTACTAATGCAATCATAAAATGGGTTGTACCCTCCGGGTACGGAAAGGAGAAAATTATGAAAAAGAATTGGAAATGCTGGTTTAAGTGCGCGGGCATCCGCGCCCTGCGGACCATCGCCCAGACCGCCGTGGCCACCATCGGCACCAGCGCGGTGATGGGCCAGGTGAACTGGCTGATGGTGGGCAGCGCCTCGCTGCTTGCGGGCATCCTGTCGGTGCTCACCAGCGTGGCGGGCCTGCCGGAAATTAAGGAAGAGGGCGCGGAAAATGCCTAAGGTCTATCTGTCGCCCAGCAATCAGACGGATAATCTCTACGCCTATGGCAGCACCACCGAGGCCGAGCAGTGCGGCAAGATCGCCGAGAGCTGCCGGGCGGCCCTGGTGCGCAGCGGCATCTCCGTGAAGGTAGGGCATATGCCGCCCATGCAGGACAAGGTGAAGGAGTCCGACGCTTTCGGCGCGGAGCTCCATGTGCCCATCCACACCAATGCCTTTAACGGCAAGGTCACGGGCACCCGGATGTTCTGCTTTAATGAAGGCGGCGAGGGCATGAAGGCCTGCAAGGCCATCTTCGCCCGCCTGGCCCCGGTGACCCCGGGCACCAGCGAGAATATCCGGGTGGATGCCTCTCTCTACGAGGTGCGGGTACCCAGCGCGCCCACGGCCTATATCGAGACGGAGTTTCACGACAGCGCCGACAGCGCCCGCTGGATCGTGGAGCACACGGCCCTGCTGGGCGAGACCATCGCCCGGGGCATCTGCGACTACTTCGGCGTGACCTTCAAGGAAAAGGAGACCCCCAAGCCCGCCCAGAGCACTGAGAGCGGCGGCAAGCTCTACCGGGTGCAGGTAGGGGCCTTTGCCAACCGGGACAACGCCGAAAAAATGCTCAAGCGCCTGAAGGACGCGGGCTTTGACGGCTTCATCCGGGAGAGCTGAAGTTATTTTCACCCCGTCTCCCTCAGTGCCCACGGGGCAGGGCCGCGAAAAACTTTTCAGACGCAGCCGACCTGCGCAGCCTAAGGCGCGGCCCGGAGACAAAATCGGAGACCACGGCATTTCTGCCGTGGTCTCCTAATTTTATAGCAACCTATTAAAACTCATAAAAAGCCTCGCAGAGTTTGCCGCCCGCAGGCGGCAAAAAATTAAAATCATTTTTCACCGCGACCTGTGCGTGGGGAAAAATACCTCTCAGGCTGCCAGTGTGGAATTTTGCCGCTTGCGGCAAAATTATGCGCGCAGCAGACTGCAAGCCCTTTGGCAGAAAAAACGAAGTTTTTTCGCCAGGTTCAGTCTGTTTGCTCCATAGCGAACGCCACATAAGGCAGCTCGCGGAGTTCCTTATAAATATCCTCCGTTTTCATTTTGCTCACCGCCGGGACATCCAGCTCCAGGCCGATGTGGCCGGGCAGGTTGCTGCGGGCCGCCACCACCCGGGCGCTGTCGATGGCGTATTGGGCCTTCACCAGCTCCAGAAATTCGTTGATGCAGCCCTCCCGGTCCACCTCCGCGTAGATCACATCCCGCGTCAGGCTCTTCTCCCGCTCCACATGGGGCAAGATGATGTTGGTGAGCAGCAGCAGGGCCGAGGCGGCGATGGCCCCCTGGTAAAAGCCCACCCCCGCCGCCAGACCTATGGCCGCCGTGGTCCACAGGCCCGCCGCCGTGGTCAGGCCCGTGATGCGGTGCCGCCCGCGAATGAGGATCATGCCGCCGCCCAAAAAGCCGATGCCCGAGATGACCTGGGCGCTCAGGCGCATGGGGTCGGAGCTCTGCCCCAGCACATTGGTGGCGTAGAGCCCCACCAGGGCCGTCATGGCCGCGCCGATGCACACGATGATGTGGGTGCGCATGCCCGCCGCCCGGCCCTTATACCCTCGCTCGGTGCCGATGAGCCCGCCCAGCACCGCCGCCAGCAGCAGCCGCACCACGGTGGTGAGCAAGTTATTTTCTTGCAGTAAGGTCAAAAAGTGCGCCATGGGCCCCTCCCGATCTCAAAAATTTTTCCGTGCCCTGATTATGGCACAAATCCCCGCCCATTGCAACCCAGCGTGTCGAAAAAGTCTTTTCGCCCCGCTGCCTAAGTTTTTGAAACTTTGAAAAAGTTTCAAAAACGATTGATTTCAATGGTGAGGGACACCCTTCTTGGGTTTCCCTCACACTCCCTTCCTTTCCATTATCATACCATCGGTTGACAAGGGCAGACACGGTTTTGACGGGCAGAAATGCGCCCATACCGCGTCAAGCCCCTTGGAAATACGACAGTATTCCCTGCGGGTCTTTCCTTGTCTGGACACATTTCTGCGCGGCAAAACTGCTTCGCACCTGCCAGCGATGGATTTCCGAGCGATTTTTGGCTTTTGAGCCGCAGGCGGGCTGGCGCCCGCCAAGGTGAGAAGGACAAAAAGCGCCGCAAAGGCGCGCTGGCAGGCGTGTTTGCCCTTGTCAATCGATGGTAATTATATCATTTTATCGACAGCCTCATTGTAACCGTCTTTCTTTCCTCAGACGAAAAAAATAGCTTCACATCCCACAGTCCAAGGCGCGTTGCCCTCTTTTTTGTGCGTTTTGTGGCAGAATATTTATCTCAAGCCCTATAAATTAGGCCAAAAAAATTATCTTCCCTGTTGACAAGCCGTTCTCAAGCTGATAAAATATTATCAGTGAAAATGACTTTTTGTAAAGTAGGTGATATAAATGCGTAAAGACAATAATACCGATCGCGTCAAGCGCTTCGCGCAGATCTGGAGCCTGTCCCGCTCCGATGCGGGCAAGACCCAGGAATTCATGGCCGTCGGCCTGGGCGTGAGCAAAAAGACCATCCAAAACTGGGAAAAGGGCGCCAGCGCCCCGGACCTGTTTGAGGGGTCCGAGTGGTTCCGGGTGCTGGGCATCAACCCCCTGCCCTACTACCTGGCCTACCTCTATCCCTGGATGTTCGACGGCATCAGCGCCGAGAACAACGATGAGGAGATCGAGCAGGCCCTGCTGTTCCTGGTGAAGAACATGACCCAGATGGAAAAGCGCCAGCTGCTCTACCTCATGGCAGGCCGCCACGGCAGCCCCTGGTACTCCCTGCTGCAAATGTTCACGGCCCACTGCCACAGCTCCCTGCGCTCCCGCGTCACCGCCGCCCGGACCATTTTGGAGAACTACGAGATGGACCAGGTCTGCGGCGACCTGGTGTGCCCCGACAATGTGCAGCCCGACATGAAGATGCTGCACCACGCCGTGGAGGAGGGCAAGCAGTCCGTTTTCAACCAGCTCTCCGGCTATACCAATATCGACATCCCCAAAGGCTGACCGCACACGATAAATTACCCCCCCTCCGTCCCCCGGCGGAGGGGGCGTTTTTCTGTCGAAAAATCCTACGGATTTTTCCGACAAGGGGCTTGCAGTCTGCTCCGCGCATAATTTTTGCGCCGGGCGCAAAAATTCCACACTGGCAGCCTGAGCGGTATTTTTCCCCACGCACAGGTCGCGGTGAAAAATGATTTCAATTTTTTGCCGCCTGCGGGCGGCAAACTCTGCGAGGCTTTTTACCCCCTCTGCTCCGGTAGAGGGGGTTTTTTCTCTTGTTATCAGTAACCATATTTGCTATAATCGACACAGATATAGATGGGAGGTTTTGATCCGTGCGCACTTTGGCTGCTATCGCGTTTTCCTTTTCCGCGGCGCTGCTGCTGTGGTGCCTGCTGCCGGAGGGCGCGTGGGTCTTTTGGGCGGCGGGCGCTCTGGCGGTTTTGGGCGGCCTGGCCCTGGCTCTCCCGGCCCTGCGGCAAAGGAAAAAGCTGCGCCTGACGGCGGCTCTGGTGGCCCTGTCCCTGGCGGCGGGGCTGGTCTACGGCTGGGGCTGGAAGTACCTGGTGGCCCAGCCCATCCGGGATAAGTGCGGCGGCAACCACCTCTTTTCCGCCACGGTGAGCGGCTGGCCCCAGGCCACCGACTCCGGCTGGAAAGTCACCGTGCGCTTCACCGACGCCCGGGGCGCCAAGGCCGTGTGCTATATAAGCGACGCCTCCGCCGAGAGCCTGGAGCCGGGGCAGATGCTCCTGGGCAATGCCTACTGGCAGGACGCCTCCGTTATCAAGGGCACAGAGATAAGCACCTTCACCGCCCGGGGCGTTTTCGCCCTGCTGTACTGCAATGAAGCCCCGGATGTGAGCCAGGGCGATGCCGGTTCCCTGCGCTGCCTTCCCCAGCGCCTTTCCAAGGCCATGGGCGAGAAGATCACCCAGGTCTGGCCGGACACAGGCGTCGCCGCCATCCTCCGGGCAGAGCTTTTGGGCGACCGGGCCGACATAGATCCCTCCCTCTCCGCCCAATTCTCCGAGGCGGGCGTGAGCCACCTGTTTGCAGTCTCGGGCCTGCACTGCGCCTTTTTGCTGACGCTGCTGTCCCTCCTGATCGGGCCCCAGCGGCGGCGGCTTCTGGCCGGGATAGGCATCGCCGTGCTGACGGTTTATATGTTCATGGTGGGCCTGACGCCGTCGGTGATACGGGCGTGCATCATGCAGTTCTTCCTGCTGCTGGCCCCGCTGTTTAACCGGGATGCCGACCCGCCTACCTCCCTGGCGGCGGCGCTGCTGCTGATCCTCTTGTTCAACCCCTACGCCGCCCTGAGCGTCAGCCTACAGCTGAGCTTCGGGGCCATGTTGGGCCTGATCCTGGTCACACCCCGGGTCCATAGCTTCTTCGCCGGGCGCATCCGTCCCCGGAAAAAGCTCGTAAAGGCCGCCGCCAGCTTCCTCCTCAGCACCCTCTCCTCCACCCTGGGCGCCATGGTGTTCACCGTGCCGCTGACGGCCTACTACTTCGGCGTTTTCTCCACGGTAGCGCCGCTGACCAGCCTTTTGTGCATCCCCCTGGCCTCCTGGAACTTCATGGCCGGGTTCCTCACGGCCCTGCTGGGCTTCCTGTTTCTCCCGGCGGCCCGGGTGCTGGGCTATGTCTGCTGGGCGCTGACAAAGTTGTTTTTATGGGTGGTAGACCTGGCCTGCGCCATTCCCTACCACGCCCTCTACACCGACACCAATCCCTATCTTGTCTGGTGGCTGGTGTTTGTATACGCCGCCTTCCTCCTGTGCATTTTAAGCCGGGAGCGGGCCCGGAAATACGCCTTTGCGGCGGGCGTTTCGGTCCTGACCCTGGTCCTCTGCATCACCCTGCGCACCGGCGAATTCCGCAGCGACGCCCTGACGGCGGTGGCGGTGGATGTGGGCCAGGGGGCCAGCACCCTGCTTCAGTCCGGGGACGACACCGTCCTGGTGGACTGCGGCAGCAGCAACCGCTATAAAAAGCCCGCCCAGCAGGTGCTCTCCCAGCTGGGCAGCATGGGCGTGGAGCGCCTTTCCGCCGTGGCCGTGACCCACTACCACGCCGACCACACCAACGGCCTGCCGGAGCTTTTGGAGCGGGTGGCGGTGGACAGGCTGTACCTGTCCGAAATGGAGGACGAATACGGCGTCCGGGACAAGCTGGTGTCCCTGGCGGCGGCGCACGACATCGAGGTCATATTCGTCACGGAGCAAACCGAAATTCCCCTGGGCCGGGCCACCGTCACGGTCTTCCCGCCCGTGGGCCAGGGCGACATGAACGAGCAGGGCCTCACCTATCTCTGCACCATCGGCGACTTTGACCTACTCATCACCGGCGATATGTCCGGCCCCACGGAGCTGGCCCTAACGCAGAAATACGACCTCCCGGATGTGGAGGTGCTGATGGTGGGCCACCACGGCTCCAAGTACAGCTCCCAGCAGGAGTTTCTCTCGGCCATCGCCCCGGACGCGGCCATCATCAGCGTGGGCGACAACAACTACGGCCACCCCACCGACGCGGCCATCTCCCGCCTGGAGGCCGCCGGAGCCATGGTCTACCGCACCGACCGGCAGGGCTGCGTCACCGTTACCCTGCACAAGCAATGACGAAAGGAAGCACCCTCTATGGCATCGGAAAAGAAATCCCCCAAAAACGCCGCCTTTGACCGGCTCCGCGCCGCGCTGAAGGCCCAATCTCCCGCCCGGGCCTACCTCTTTTACGGGGAGGAGAGCTACCTGCGCCAGACCTATGTGCAGCAGCTCCAGGCCCTGCTCATCCCCAAGGGCAGCGAGGATTTTAACCTCCACCGCCTCTCCGGCCCACGCCTGACCGTCCAGGAGATCGCCGATGCCGTGGAGGCCATGCCCATGATGGCCCCCAGCACCCTGGTCGCCGTCACGGACTGGGACATTTTCAAGCTGGAGGAGTCCCAGCGCAGCCAGCTCATCGAGCTTTTGGAGGACATCCCGGAGTACTGCACCGTCGTGTTCATCTACGACACCGTGCCCTATAAGCGGGACGGGAAGATGAAAAAGCTGGCCGCCGCCATTGATAAAAATGTAGAGGTAGTGGAGTTCCAGGGCCAGTCCCGGGACGCGCTGGTCCGGTGGCTGCAAAAGCGCTTCCGGGCCCTGGACCATCAGATCGACCTCACCACCGCGGACTATATGCTCTTTTACTGCGGCACCATGATGGATAATCTCATCAGCGAGGTGAGCAAGGTAGCCGCCTACGCCAAGGCCGAGCAGATCACCACCGCCGACATCGACGCCGTGGCCGAGCCGGTGCTGGACGCCCGCATTTTCGACATGACCAACCACATCACCGCCGGGAAATACGACCAGGCCGCCGCCGTGCTGGGGGACCTGCTGCGTATGCAGACGGAGCCCATCGTCCTCCTGGGCGCCATCGGCAAGGAGCTGCGCCGGCTCTACACCGCCCGCATGGCCTTAGACAGCGGCAAGGACCGCTTTTGGCTCATGGAGCTGTGGCAGATGCGCAGCGACTACCCCGCAAAGCTCCTGCTGCAAGCGGCCCGGAATGTGGACCACGACTGGTGCAAACGCTCCCTCACCGCCTGCCAGGTGCTGGATAGGCGCATGAAGAGTGAAAAGAACATCGACCGGGAGGGCGAGCTGACAAAATTCGTACTGGAGCTGGCGCAGAAATGAGCAAACCGCACATCAAAGAGGTCATCGTAGTGGAGGGCCGCTACGACAAAAATATCCTCTCCCAGGTGGTGGACGCCACCATCGTGGAGACCGGCGGCTTTTCCGTGTTCAACGACCGGGAGAAGCTGTCCTTTCTCCGCACCCTGGCCCAAAAGCGGGGCCTTATTCTGCTGACGGACCCGGACGGCGCGGGCTTCGTCATCCGCAATTATCTCAAGGGCGCTATCCCCAAGGAGCAGGTGAAGCAGGCCTATATCCCCGATATACCCGGCAAGGAGCGCCGCAAGCGCAAGGCCGGAAAGGAGGGCAAGCTGGGCGTAGAGGGCATGACCCCGGACATTCTCCTGGAAGCCCTGCGCCGCAGCGGCGCCACCTTCGACGGCGAACCCGCCGCCCCGGCCACGCAGCCCATCACCAAGGCCGACCTGCTGGAAAAAGGCCTCATCGGCCCCGGCAGCACAGAAAAACGCCAAGCCCTGCTGAAAGCCCTGTCGCTCCCCCAACACCTGACCCCCAACGCCCTGCTGGAGGTGCTGAACATTCTGCTCACGCCGGAGGAGTTAAACGCCCTTATCGTTAGTCATAATATATAAAAATCGGCAAAAAAGATTTTCACTAATCATAGTGGAAGTCTTTTTTGCTTTAAGTTATAATTTAAGTGTAAATATTTAGAAAGGAGGTCCTTTTATCCGCTAAGCATCACAAAATTTGAAAAAAAGAAGAAAAGAGGGTACAAAAATGAAAAAGATCAGAACCATTTTAGCGATGATCCTTGCCCTATGCCTGGTCATGGGCATGGCTACCCCCGCCTTCGCAGAAAACGACGATGAGACCACGGAAATGCAGGCCCTGGTGGAGACCCTTGGCAAATATGTGGACGGCGAAGAGATCTTCGACTATCTGTCCTATGTTTACCTGGGTTGGCGCACCACCGGCGGCTCCTGGCAAAACCAGGTGATCGACACCTTTGTGGTGGACCAGCTGAAAGCGGCCGGCTATGCGTTCACCGGCGGTGAATCCGTGGCCCTGGGAACCAAAGGTTCCAACGACATGAGTGGCCAACACGATAAAGACTATTCATGGGTCACTTATTATGATGTAGATACTCTGACCTGGGATCCCGAGTACGCAAAGCTCTCCATTACCACCGACGCCAATTTTGACGGCGTGGACAAGCTCATTGACCGTGTCAATGTGGAGTCCTACGGCTTCAATCCCACCACCGATACATATAAAGAGCATTACGGTGTAGATTCCATTGACGACATGTGGGAGTGGATCACCGAGAAGGACGCCGACGGCAACCGCGTCAATGTGCTCAACGGCAAGGAGGCCGAGCTGAACAAGCGCTGCCACCTGGCCTGGAACAGCTGCTTCACTGAGCCCTCCGGCACCAAGCCCGCCGATGCCACCGGCACCACCGGCGAGGTGGTGTATGTAGGCACCATCAGCAGTAATTCCGGCGTCTACACCTGCACCAAGTATCCCACCGTGGACGAGGCCAATGCCAACCTTTCCGGCAAGGTCATCCTGACGGATTCCAACCTCCGCAACGCTTTCGCCCTGGCCCAGCAGACCGGCGCTATTGCCGTGATGTCCACCGCCAGCCTCAATAGCTACAGCACCCCCAAGGATGAAAACGGCAACATCCTGGAGCCCTTTGTTTACTCCGCCCGCTATGCCTCCGGCGCTGCCCTGACCACCACCGCCGCGCAGACCGCCACCGGCAACCCCATTGTGGAGTGGCAGTTCTCCAACGATCAGAAGGCCGCTCTGCTGGAGCTGCTGGAGAAGGCCGACGGCACCCCCGTATACGCCACCAACATCAGCATTGGCCGCACCTATGCCATGAATGACTACACCCAGGGCGGCAAGGGTCAGGCTGTGACCATGGCCGAGATCAAGGGCGCCTCCAAGCCCGACGAGCGGGTCATCATCTGCGCCCATGTCCAGGAGCCCGGCTCCAACGACAATGCCACCGGCGTTGCCTCCCTGCTGGGCCTGGCCACCGCTCTGAAGAAGATGGTGGACAGCGGCGCCATTGCCCGGCCTGAGCGCACCATCACCTTCCTGTGGGGCGATGAAATGAATCTGGCTACCCTGTGGCTGAACAGCCATCCCGATGAAAAGGCCAAGGTCATCTCCGCACTGGACATGGACATGGTGGGTGAGGATCCCGATAAGACCGGCGGCGTCATGCGCATTGAAAAGACTCCCGATCCCTCCGCCAAGTACAATTACACCCTGGACACCCTGCCCTGGGAGACGGATTCCTATTACGATGAGACCTTTGCCGATCCCGACGGTCAGTTCGTCCGTCTGCCCGACTCCCACACCCTGTGGGGCGCCGGCTCTTACAGCAACCTCTTCCAGGACGGCTACTTCCTCAACGACCTGTATATGTATGCCGCCCAGGGCGTTATCAACTACCACGACAGCGGCTTCCGGGTGGATGTCTGCCCCTATGAGGGCGGCAGCGACCACTCCCGCTTCCTGGCGCAGAATGTGCCCGCCCTGCTGACCTGGCACTTCACCGACTACACCTATCACTCCTCCGTGGATACGCTGAATATGTCCAGCGCACGGGAGATGGAGAATGTGAGCATTACCACCATGGCCACCGCTCTGATGATCGCCAACGCCACCGACGACAACGAGGTGCTGGCCCTGGAGATCATGGGCACCGTGGCCCTGGCCGCTTTGGACCGCTTTGACATTGAGCAGGCCAACACCGAGAACCACCGCATCTACACCCTGGCCCACGGCAATGACTTTGCCGCCGCCCTGGCCAATGAGAAGGAAGTGCTGCAAGCCTGGGCCGACTGGTACAAGCAGGCCATCGCTTCCCCCGCCAAGTACCTGCTGGATAATCCCAGCCAGACCTTCCAGGATACCCAGGCCCAGCTGCTGGAGCTGCTGGAGCTGCGTCTGGAGCTGGCTTTGGCCTGCGCCGATGAGTATTTGCAGGACGATGTGAAGCATACCGGCCTCACCAAGATCGATGCCGCCGCGCCCACCCACAGTGAGCCCGGCAACATTGAATTCTGGTACTGTGTCAACTGCGACAAGATGTTCGCCGATGCCCAGGCCACCAAGGAACTCACCGAGGACGATGTGCTCATCCCCTTTGTGGATCCCTCTGCCAAAACCAATGAAGGCGGCAAGGTCACCTTTAACGAGGACATGACCGAGGTCACCATCACGCCGGACAGCGGCTACGCCATTAAGGATGTGCTGCTCAACGGCAAGAGCGTGGGCAAGGTCACCAAGCTGGATAAGCTGGTCTCCGGCGATACCATCGAGGTGGTCTTTGAGCAGCTGCCCGGCGGCAATCCCGCCACCGGCGACAATATGCCCATCGTAGCCATGTTCGCCCTGCTGGCCGTGTCCGGCACCGGCGTACTGCTGCTGCGCAGACGCAAGACCCACTGATTTTCACTGAACTTCATACCCTTGTAGGCCCTGCGGCTGGGCGGACGGCAATGCTGTCCGCCCAGCCTTTTTATGTCGAGCTCGTGGGAATATATCTTGCAATCTCCCCACAGGACAGATATAATCATTGTATGCAAACCATGCATGGGAGGAATTTTATGAACGCCTCTGAACCCCTGGAAATTGAGCGCCGCTTCCTCATTCTCCGCCCCGATACGAAAGACCTGGAGGCCCGCTGCACACACATTTATACCATGGAGCAGACCTATCTCCTCTCCCCGCCCCGCCAGACCGAGCGGGTCCGCCGCCGGGAGGGGCGGGACGGCGTGGCCTTTTTCCACACCGTGAAAATAGACCGCAGCGCCGCCACCCGCGTGGAGCAGGAGGAGGAGATCACCCCGGCGGCCTACGACGACTACCTCACCCGCCGGGACCCCACGACCCAGACCATCTATAAGACCCGCTACTGTCTCCCGGAGGGGCCCTACACCTTTGAGATCGACCTCTACCCCTTCTGGCCCCACTGTGCCGTGATGGAAATTGAGCTGCCCCAGGAGGACGCCCCCTTCCGCTTCCCGGCGGGCATCACCGTTCTCCGGGAGCTCACCGGCGACCGCCGCTTCAGCAACGCCGCCCTCTCCCGCCACATCCCCACGGAAAATGAGCTTACCTAAAAGCTGCCCTTGCTTTTTTCCGTAATAACCATTATAATAATTAGGTATTTCCGTAATTCACCATAAGGAGCGCACGAATATGAGCGAGGAAACCAAAGTCATCGCCGCCTCCGACGAGCCGGAGCGCGCCGAAAGCAGCAACTTTATCTATAATTTCATCACCGAGGACCTGGCCCCCGGCGGCCAGTACGAGGGCATGACCGTCCACACCCGTTTCCCGCCGGAGCCCAACGGCTACCTGCACATCGGCCACTGCAAGGCCCTGTGCATCGACTTCGGCACCGCCGAGAAGTTCGGCGGCCTCTGCAACCTCCGCATGGACGACACCAACCCCACCAAGGAGGACGAGGAGTTCGTGGAGGCCATCAAGCAGGACATCCACTGGCTGGGCTTCGACTGGGGCGACCGTTTCTTCTACGGCAGCGACTATTTTGAAGAGGACTACCGCCAGGCGGAGCTGCTCATCCAAAAGGGCCTGGCCTATGTGTGCCAGCTCACCCCGGAGGAGTTCAAGGCCAACCGCGGCGACATCGGCATCCCCGCCGTCTCCCCCTACCGGGACCGTCCCGTGGAGGAGAGTCTGGACCTGTTCCGCCGTATGCGCGCCGGGGAGTTCCCCAACGGTGCCATGACCCTCCGCGCCAAAATCGACCTTGCCAGCGGCAACTTCAATATGCGCGACCCGGTCATCTACCGCATCAACCACATGAGCCACCACCGCCAGGGCGACAAGTGGTGCATCTACCCCATGTATGACTTTGCCCACCCCATCCAGGACGCCCTGGAGGGCATCACCCACAGCCTCTGCTCCCTGGAGTTTGAGGCCCACAGGCCGCTCTATAACTGGGTCATCGAGCACTGCGAGCTGCCCGCCCGCCCCCGGCAGATCGAGTTTGCCCGTCTGGGCATCGACCACACCGTCATGTCCAAGCGCAAGCTGCGGGCCCTGGTGGAGGAGGGCCGGGTCTCCGGCTGGGACGACCCCCGTATGCCCACCCTGGGCGGCCTGCGCCGCCGGGGCTACACCGCCGCCTCCATCCGCAATTTCTGCGAGCGCATCGGCGTAGCCAAGTCCCCCAATGTGGTGGAGTTCGGCTTCCTGGAGCACTGCCTGCGGGAGGACCTCAACGCCACCGCCGAGCGCACCATGGCCGTCCTGCGGCCCGTGAGGCTCACCGTCACCAACTATCCCGAGGGCCAGAGCGAGACCTTCCAGGTGGAAAACAACCCCACCGACCCCGCCCAGGGCACCCACGAGATCACCTTCAGCCGCCACCTGTGGATGGAGGCCGACGACTTCATGGAGCAGCCCATCCCCAAGTATAAGCGCCTCTACCCCGACGGCCCCGAGTGCCGCCTCAAGGGCGCCTACCTGGTGAAATGCACCGGCTGCGTCAAGGACGAAAACGGCCAGGTCACCGAGGTCCTCTGTGAATACGACCCCGACTCCCGGGGCGGCGACCCCGCCGATGGCCGCAAGGTCAAGGGCGCGACGCTCCACTGGGTGGACGCGGAGAACTGCCTGGACGCCGAGGTCCGCCTGTACGACAACCTCTTCTCCGACGCCCAGCCCGACGGCCCGGACAAAAACTTCCTGGACTGTCTGAACCCCGACTCCCTGTCCATCCTCACCGGGTGCAAGGTGGAAAAGGGCATGGCCGCCGTGGCCGCCGCCTTCGACCGGCGGGAAAACCGCACCGGCACCAACGCCCCCACCTTCCAGTTCATGCGCACCGGCTATTTCTGCATGGATAACCGGGACTGCACCGCAGACCACCTGGTCTTTAACCGCAGCGTCTCTCTGAAAGACAGCTTCAAAAAATAAGCCCCCATCCCCTCCCCCGGGCCCCGCGCCCGGGGGATTTTTTGTTCCCCGCGCCAAATTTCAAAATTGTCCATTGCCAATTCAGAAATCCCCCCTCACAAATCCCCCGGAATATGGTATCATTTCCCTGTATAACTCTGTCCTGCCCGTCCCGGAGCCCTCCGGCGGGCAGGCCCACCCCGCAGAAAAGGAGAGATGCTTATGACTCGAACCCACCGCCCCCTCCCCCGGGTGCTGGCGGGCGTGCTGGCGCTGCTGCTGACGGCGCTGCTGCTGCCCACCACGGCCTACGCCCGCCCTAGCGGCCGCACGGTGCTGCTGGAGGACTATTATCTTCTCAGCGACGGAAACGCCGCCCAGGTCCCCGGCCTGCGCTATATCTGCTCCGGCCACGGCACCAAAATGGAAGAATACTATGTGGAGGTCGAGGACGACGGGCGCTACACCGTCCCCGGCATTATTGAAAAGGTAGGCAATAAGCTGCGCTATGTGCAGGCCTATTACTGCCCCACCTGCTATGAAACCTGGAAAGGTGGATCCCAGTGGACCGGCGACGGCATCGTGTTTGACGACGGCGGCTCCAAAGGTAAGACCCTGGAGGATTACTTCGATTTCCTCTCCGAAAGTTCCTTGGCAGCCCTGTCCTCCTATGGCTATTACTATACCCCCCAGGACGATTCCGACCACGCGCCCCAGGGAAATTACACCACCGCCACCTCCACCGTCACCGAGCAGCCCGACCTCTTCCAGGTGGATGAAAACGGCTGCCTCATCGGCACTTCCGGCAAGGCTCTCACCACCGTCAGCCTGAACCCGCCCTCCGAAGCGGACCCCCTGGCCCACTGGGAGATGCCCGGTGCCTTTGCCTTTTATCAGTTTTTCTACACCGGCATGCAGACCGTCATCAATAAGCCCGCCAGCGCCGACGACCCCGCCTGGGACACCGTGCGCGACATGACCCGCATTTACTATATGCAGCGTCAGCAGCAGGGGCAGTTGGCAGGTCCCCGGGTCAACTATTCCCTCCATTGGTACGGCTACGACTACTCCATGCTGGGCGATTGGGTGGTCACAGACCTGATGGCGGAGTACGCCACGGGCGAGCTGTGCAGCTATGTCTCCTACACAGGCCAGGGCACGGAGGTGGCCGTCCCCGAGACCGTCACCATCCCCCTCTACGGCCAGGTGAAAGTCGTCGGCGTGGACATTGAGGACCACAATCTGAAAAAGGTCTATATCAACGACAATGTCACCTGCATCCGCCGTCTCAGCTCCGTGAACCTGGAGGAGATCACCGGCTGCAAAAACCTGGAGTACATCGAGAAGTACGCCTTCCAAAACGATGTCTCCCTCACCAGCATTCCCGAAATGCCCAAGCTGGACTGGATCGCCATGGGCGCCTTCGAGGGCTGCATCTCCCTCCGGGACATCAAGCTCCCGGACAACATGACCTTCATCGACTTCACCGCCTTCGGCTGGTATGACACCGTTCTCGGCAACTACGACATCGGCATGACCGACCAGAGCTGGGAGGATTTTCAGTATCTCAGCGACCTCAGCGACAACGATAAGATTCTCGGTCTCACCCTCTACGCCAAGAAGGGCAGCACCACCTGGAACCTCCTGGATACCCTCATCAACAAAAACGATGCCCTCACCCCGGACCTGGACGAAAACGGCAAGTCCTATTTCCGCTCCTACGGCGACCGCATCGCCATGATGAGCGGCGAGGTGAAGAATTACACCGCCCACTGGAACCTCAAGAGCAGCGGCGACTATAAGGGCACCCTGGCCACCTCCGGCAAGGATGTGGACGACACCACCGGGGGCCGCCTGGGCGAGTATGACAGCGATGTGGGCATCACCGACATCTTTAAGGACCCCACGGCCTGGCTCCAGCGCTTCCTAAGCGGCGGCGGCCTGACCTTCAGCGCCCTGCTGCTCCTGCTCATGTCCCTGGGCATCTCCCAGGTGGACTTCTCCGGTCTCTTTAAGGAGGAGCGCAAAAAGTGGTGGTCCTGGGACTGGACCGGCAAGACCACCTACGCCGACAATGTGGAGCGGAATAAGTACATCTTCGAGGCCCTGGATAAGATCGCCGACTCCATCGAGGGCCTGGGCAAGACCGGTGAGCTGGGCAGCGAGTTCATCAAGACCGCCGGAGGGCTCCAGGACCTCATGGATGCCTACGCCGAGACCGGCAGCTTCCTGGAGGCCTGGTACAAGACCAAGATCGAAGCCCCCGGCGTGGATAAAATTGCCGGGGCTCTCAGCGAGGCCAACCCCGCCACCGCGGCCTGGGACATCTCCGGCGGCTTGATCTTGGGCGACTCCCCCATGGGCGATGCCCTCAGCGTGGGCAATAATGTCCAGCACGGTGTGGACTTCCTCAAGGACATGGTCCGCTCCGTCTGGGGCGAGGCCCAAAAGAACCCCACCGCGCCGGCGGGGACCAAATACCCCGGCCTGTTCGATGTGGACGCCTTCACCCAGAATATTGCCGACGGCGCCTACGGCGAAAACTTAAAAAACCTGGGCCTCACCGGGGACCTGCTCTTCACCAAGGGCAGCATCAGCCAGACCTTCTCCGGCATCTACGGCGAGGACGGCATCGGCGGCTGGAACTTTGCCTACGAGGCCTTTAAGACCCTGGGCGAAAAGTCCGCCGAAAATAACCCGCTCCTGGAGACGCTCCGGGATTCGTTCAGCCAGCGCGTAGAGGACTTCTACGCAGGCCGCTGAGAAGGGAGGAAAACACATGAATTTCGATCTGCCTTATCTGTCCGCCCAGCGCCTGGGCGAGCTGGCGGGCCTCACCCCCAGCGCCATCGCCCCCATGGCCGACCTCTCCCCCATCATCGCCGAGATGCAGCAGACACTGGAAGCGGACCTGCTGGCGCAGCTCAATGACCTGCTCCTGGCCCAGGGCCTTGTCACCCAAGAGGGGGATGCCCTCCGGGTCAAGCCGGAGATACTGCCCTTCCTCCGGGCCCTCTTCGCCCCGGAGAAGTGCCTACGCACCCGGCTGAAGGAGCCCGGCGGCTTCTCCGATACCTACTATGTCCCCGTGGACGGGGCCTGGGCCCGGCTGGATGCTGTCCGGGGCCAACTCTCCGTCACCCTGCCCCTGCCCGAGGCCGCGGTACACCTGGCCCTCCGGGCCGAGGTGGAGGCCACCCTCCAGACCCCGGGCCTGCGCCTGCTTGCCGAGCGCCGGGAGGGTCCCGTCACCCACAGTGCCATCCTCCTGGCCGATGAAAAGGGCTATGAGTTCCTGGGCGCCGTGACGGAGGCCGCCTCCATGAAAAACTATGCCCATGCCTTTGCCAAGACCCCGGAAAACCGCACCTGGCTCTATGAAATGCTCATAGGAAAGCGGGAATTCTCCCTCCCCGAGACCGAGCAGCCGGAGCCCGCGGCGGAAAAACCATCGGTCAAAAAATCCGCCCGGGGCTTTCTCATCGCCCTGGCGGTGAATGTCTGCGCGGCGGTCCTGGTAGCCGTGGTCAAGGCCCTGTTGTGAGGTGACGCCCATGCAAGTGAAAGATATTTTGAAAAATGCCGTCTACGGCATCCTGCGCTCCTACGAGGGAAAGCGCTTTTGGCCCGGCCTGCTCTCCAAGCTCCTTATGGCTTTGGTCTCCGCCCTCATCACCGCATTCTTTGCCGACACCCTTTTCTCCCGGCATAACACGGCCAATCAGATCTTCTCCGCCCTGTTTTTCTACTTCCTCCTGCTCTCCGTCAGCAAGATCATCGCCGAGTGTAAGCGCGGCGGCTTCGGCGGACGGCTGGGGAAGGTCCTGGGTAATATGTTCCGCCTCAAGCCCCCCGCCCTGTGGTTTTTCCTGGCGGCGGTGGTTTTGGGCCTGCTGCTGCCCTACGCCTTTGTCCTGTCGCTGTCGCTGCTGCTCCTGTGCTCCGCCGCCTCCGGGGAGCGGTCCATGCTGCTCTCCATCAAGACCGCCGTCACCAAGACGAATGACCCGGCGAAAACGGGCCGGGGCCTGGCCGCCTTTGCCGGGGGCCTCCTGGCCTGCGGCCTGGTGGTGGGCATCCTCTCCGGCGTGGGCGTCCCCACCCTCTATGGGGCCATCGACGGCAGTAACCCCAAGTCCGACATCTCCCAGGTGGATAAGGACAAGGATAATAACAATAATACCGACCCCCAGCCCGGAAACCAGGGCGGCACGGCCACGAAGCCCGGCAATACCGAGACCGTCGTCCCCTATGACACCGACATGAAGGAGGCCGCCCAGACCCTCACGGACCTGCTGATAAAGTACGCCGGGACGGACCGGGACGCTTTCGAGACCCTTTTCCGCAATACCGAGTCCTCCGTCATCGACCAGTATTATAATACCTCCTATGATACCTTCCGGGCGTATGGCAAGAGCCTCATCATTCCCGCCGCCCAGGAGCAGGGCGGTGACACGGTATGGTTCACGGCCCTGTACTATCAGCTCCCCGCCGACTATCCCGCCCAGCGGGAGCAGTCCGTCTATCTCTCCACCATCATGACCCGCAGCAGCGTGGACGGCTGGAAGATCGAGTGGAACGAGAACACCCGCGCCCTGCTCCAAGTGGACTATGACGACGCCGGGTTCACCTACCCCGGCCGGGACGCCCGAGACGCAGGCCGCCCCTGGGCCAAGTTCTTCGTCCCCTTCGACCTGTATAATGAGTTCCTGTACTACGACAACGCCGTCCTCTGCAAGCTGACGGAGATGTATATCGACGAGGAGGGCTATGTGAACCTCACCTTCTACACCTCCAACAGCACGGATAAGGATGTGGCCCTGAACGGCATCGACCTCACCGTCACAGACGGCGGTGCAGACCTCTTCACCGAGCACCTGGATATGGACCTTTTGGTGCAGCGAAATAACGCCACCAGCATCACCGTAAGGTTACCGCAGCTTCACCAAACCGTCACCGATTGGGGAAGTCCAAGTATAAAAAATTTCGCCTTTACCTACGATATTGTGGACTATAATTACTGATTCAACCCATGAAAACGCCCGCTGTGCATCCCACACAGCGGGCGTTTTCTATGGGAAGAGAGGAGTAAAGCAAAGAAAGTTATTCCCCGAAATAAGCCTTGTGAAACAGCATTTCATAGGCCTCCTTCGTCATCTCCCGGGGGTTGCTGGAGTTGGAAACATTGGCCATAGAGGCCGCTGCCAGCGCCGGGAAGTCCTCGGGCTTTATCTCCGAATATTCGCGCATAGGCTTGATGCCCACATCGGTGCAAAGCTGCCGCAGTCCCTCCACGCAGGCCTCCGCCGCAGCGGGATCATCCAGGTTTTCCGCGCCCTCCAGCCCCATAGCCCGGGCCACATCGGCGTACTTCTTCGTGTTGGCAGATAGATTATATTTCGTTACCGTGGGCAGCAAAATGGCATTGGCCACCCCGTGGGGCAGGTCGTATCGGCCACCCAAAGCCTCCGCCATACAGTGGACCGCCGCCACATCGGAATACCCAAAAGCAATGCCCGCAATGGTGCTGCCCAGCATCATCCCCGTGCAGGCATCCAAAGAGCGGTTATGCACAGCATCGCGGAGATTCTTGGAAATGAGCTGAATAGCATAGAGCGCATAAGCGTCCGTATGGGGCACAGCGAGATTACAAGTATAAGCCTCCACCGCGTGCGTCATAGCGTCAATACCCGTAGCAGCCATAATATGCCCCGGCAGCCCCATGAGCATGGCGGGATCCACCAGGGCGATCTTGGGGGCGGCCTTGGCGTCGAAGATGTTCAGCTTCACATGGGTCTCGGAATCCGTGACCACGGCGAAGGGCGTCACCTCGCTGCCGGTGCCGGCGGTGGTGGGAATGGCGATGAGCGGGGTGATGGGGCGCAGGAGCTTGTCCGCGCCGCACCAGTCCTGGACGCAGCCGCCGTGGGTCAGCAGGGTGCCGATGGCCTTGGCGGTGTCCATGGAGCTGCCGCCGCCCACCGCCACCAGGCAGTCGATGCCTGCGGCCTTGGCGGTCTCATAGCCCTCGACGCAGTGGTAATCCCGGGGATTGGGGACGATCTTGTCATAGTAGGTGTAGGGCACGCCCGCGTTTTCCAGGCTGGTCTCCACATCCCGGGTAAGGCCCGCCCGGATGACGCCCTGGTCGGCCACGATCATCACCTTTGTTGCGCCCAGGGACTTGGCGCACGCGCCCGCTTCCTTCACCACGCTCACGCCGAAGCGGATGGTGGTGGGGAGAGAAAATGTATATTGCTGCAGCATAGTTTTGTCCTCCTGTTACGCGGGGCAGGGCCATAGCCCTGCCCCGCAGTCTTATTTTTATCAGCGGTCACGGGCCAGCTCGGCCACGGTATTGAGCACCCGGTCGATGTCGCTCTCGGTGCAGTAGGGAGCCATGCCCAGGCGGATGAGGCCGCCGCTCTCGGCCAGGCCCAGGGCGGAGATGACCTCCACGGCGTAGAAGTCGCCGTTCCAGGAGTTGATGCCCTTGCTGCCAAAGACCTTGGAGACCTCCTCCGGGGTGTAGCCCTCCATGGTGAAGGAGACGGTGGGGGTACGGGGCTGGCCCTCGGCGGGGCCGTAGACCTTCACGCCGGGGATGGCCCGCAGACCCATACGCAGCTTCTTAGCCAGGGCCATTTCGTGGGTGTCCATAGCCAGGATGCCCGCCACGATGTTCCGGCGGCGGCCCGTGAGACCGGCCAGCTCCTCCTCGAAATATTCTGCGTATTTCTCGCCCTCGGCGGCGATGAAGTTCACAGCGGCGGTGATGCCCGCCAGGGTCTCATACTGGGGGGTGCCCATGTGGAAACGGCGGCCACCCTCGGCGATGTCGTCACACTTCACATTGTTGAAATCCAGGGATTCGATATACTCTTTCTTCAGATAGATCACGCCGCTGTGGGGGCCGAACCACTTGTAGGGGCTGCACAGCAGGGCGTCGGTGCCGATGGCCTTTACATCCACGGGGCGGTGGGCGGAGTAGTGAACGGCGTCCACTACGGTGAACGCACCGTGCTGGTGGGCCAGGTCGATGAACTTCTTCACATCGGTGATGGTGCCCAGGGCGTTGGAGGCCCAGTTCACGGCCACCACCTTGGTCTTATCGGAGAGCTTGGCCTTGTAGTCCTCGAAATCCAGCTGCTGGGTCACGGGATCCAGGCGGACGGTCTTGACCACGCAGCCGATGCGCTCCAGGGAGCGCCAGGGGGCGCTGTTGCAGCGGTGGTCGATCTCGGTGACGATGAGCTCGTCGCCGGGCTTCAGATTCTTGGAGAGGTTCAGAGCCAGGTTGAAGCTGTTCTGGGTGGAGGCCATGCTGAAGCCCACCTCCTGGACCTCGCAGCCCAGGAAATCCGCCGCGGCGGCCCGGGCCGTCTCCTCGGTGTAGCGGGCCATGGCGCTGGCCCGGAAGTTGCCGTCCTCGTTGGCGTTGTCGTTGACCAGATAGCCCACGATGGCATCCAGCACCGCCTGGGGCACCTGGGTGCCGCCGGGGCCGTCCAGATAGGCGATGGGCGCGCCGGCGATCTCCAGCTTGCAGGCCGGGAACTGGGCGCGGATGGCGTCTACATCATAGCGAAAATTCTCTTTCATGGTCATATCCACCTTTCTTTGTTTTTTCTCTATGGTCATAGTGTAGCAAGGGGGTGAGGGCGGCACAATGGGAGGGTTTCCAAAAAGAAAAGGGGCCTTTTGTAAAAATTACAAAAGGCCGTTGCGCCGGGCGGGAAAAATCGGTATAATACAGTATAAATAAGGAGGTGCGGTGATGATCTTTGTGCGGGATATTCTGTCGGCGCCCATGTTCGCCGGGTTTCGGATGGTGTCGGGGTTCAACGGCATCAACACGCCCGTGACCCAGGTGGGCTTTTTCGAGTGGGAGTCCGGGGAGGATGTGGAGCGGAACTTCCAAAAGGGGGAGTTCGTGGTGACCACTCTCTCGTCCATGAAGGACGACCCCGCCTACGCCGAGACCTGCCTGCGGACGCTGATACGCCACCAGGTGGCGGCCATCGCCATTAAGGACATCTATTTTAAGGAAGCCTCCCCCTTCCTGCGGGAGTTTTCCGACACATGGAATGTGCCCATTCTGTTTTTCAGCGACACCTACATCGACGATGTGATCTACTACATCAAGACGGCCCTGCAAAAAGAGGACTCGGCCATGCAGGAGAAGCTGGTACGGACGCTTTTGCAGGAGCCGGACCCGGGGCCGGAGCGGTGCCGGGAATACGCCGGGAAGCTGAATCCGTTTTTTGAAAAGCAGCTCCTTTTCTGCGCCTATGTGACGGAGGACGGGCCGGGGGCCTCGGGGGAGGAGGGTCTGCGGTTTGACACCTACGGCGGCCTCCAGGCCCGGGGGCAGCAGGCCCTGCGGGGGCCGGACGGGGGCGCGCTGCCCCCGGTGCAGTACGCCGCCATTCCCTACGGGCGGGGGGTGTTTCTCCTCTGCACGGCGGCGGAGGGCGGAGCCTTCGGCGGGGACTTCCCGATGAAATTCGTGAAGGACTTTTTCCCGAATCTCGGAAACGGATACCGCATCGGTTTCTGCACGGAAGCGGGCGGCTTGGAGGACCTGGCCGGGGCCGTAAAGAAGGCCTATTACGCGAGCATCAGCTGTGCGGTGGGGGAAATCTCCACGCTGGATTTTTCGGAGACGGGGCTGGATCAGTTTCTGTGTCCCAACGCCCAGACGCCCTGGTGCCGGGGATATTATCAGTCGCTTTTGGAGAAGATCAGCAGCGCGGGAGACGACGCGGAGGCCCTGCTGCACACCCTGGACACCTATGTGAAGTGCTGCGGGGACATTGCCCTGACGGCCAAGCTGCTTTTCCAGCACGGGAACACCGTGCGCTACCGGCTGCAAAAGGTGCGCCGGGCCTGGGGCATCAGCGACGGGCTCAGCTTTGAGGGACAGGTGGTGGTGTTTTGCAGGCTGCGGCGAATTTATGGGATCTTGGACGCTTGAATTGAGGAGAGGAGCGGAAATATGGTACTGTATTTTTCGGGAACCGGGAACAGCCGGTATGTGGCCGGGCGGGTGGCCCGGGCGCTGAGGGAGCCGCTGGGCAGTCTGAACGAGCGTATCAAGGACGGGGACTATACGCCGGTGGAGGCCGGGGAGCGGCTGATCGTGGTGACGCCCACCTACGCCTGGCGCATTCCGCGCCTTGTGGAAAACCAGCTGCGGAAAACAAAATTTCCCGGGGCCAAGCGGGCGTGGTTTATCATGACCTGCGGCAGCGAGATCGGGAACGCGGAAAAGTATAATCGCGCCCTTTGCCGGGAGATGGGGCTCTCTTACATGGGCACGGCCCAGGTGGTGATGCCGGAGAACTACATTGCCCTGTTTGGCGTGCCCGGTGCAGAGGAGGCGCGGCAGATCGTGGCCCGGGCGGAGCCGGACATAGACCGGGCCATTGCCGCCCTGGCCGCAGGCGGGCCCTTTGCCCCGGCCCGGGACAACCTCTATGACCGGGTGGTCAGCGGGCCGGTGAACCCGATATTTTACGCCTTTATCGTAAAGGACCGGGCCTTTGTCGCCGGGGACGGCTGCACCGGGTGCGGCCTGTGCGCGCGGCTGTGCCCCACCAACAACATCGTCCTCCGGGACGGCAAGCCCGCCTGGGGCGGGAACTGCACCCACTGCATGGCCTGCATCTGCCACTGTCCGGCGGAGGCCATCGAGTATGGGAAAAAGAGCGTGGGGAAGGTGCGGTATCGGTTTGAGGCCCTGTGAGGGGCGGGGAAAATGGCGCGAAAAATGGAACAGGCAGCCGAGGGATCGGCTGCCTGTTCTGCTTTTTTGAGGAAAAATCACCTTTCCCTCATGAGGGGCATTATTTGCTTTATTGCAAGGACGCGTTTTGCCCATACATCCCCATCACATCGGCCACATGGTCCCGCATTTTTTGTGCTACATCCGCCGGGCCGATAATCTGGGCCCCGTCGCGGAAGCCGAAGATCCAGGCGAAAAACTGCGGGCTCACCGCCACATCGGCGCTCACGGTGAAATGGGTGTCGCCGTCGGGAATCAGCAGGACCTCCTGACCCAGGCGGTCCAGCACCGCGCCCACCAGGCTGTTATCAAAGCGCATTTGAACGCGCTGCTCTTGGCCGCTGAACATGCCGAACACCTTGCGGGCGTAGACGGCCATGTCCAGGGCGTCGTAGGCGTCCTGGCCGTCCCGGGGCTCGTCGGTGGCCTCGATGTTCAGCATCTTGTCCACCCGGAAATGCTTGATGATCCCGGCCTCCGAGTCAAAGGCCACCATGTAATAATTTTCGTCATCCCAGGTGAGGGCAAAGGGGCTCACCACATAGAACCCGCCCTCCCGCCGGAGGTGGCGCGCTTTGGCCACCGTGTAGTCAAAATAGCGGAAGCGAATTTTCCGATTCTGCGCGATGCCGGTGTGAATTTCGTCCACATTATAATAGATGGATTCGTTCATGGTCTTGATGCGGTTTTTCACGAAAACCTGCCGGGACAGAAGCCGGGCCTCGTAGACGCTGGCCAGATTTTCAATCTTCCTGATCAGCGCCAGGGTCTTCTTGTGGGTGATGAATTTGGAGGACTGAACGCTGTCCACCAGCAGCTTCAGCTCCGGCAGCTCAAAGTCACGGCCGCCTACATAATAGCCGTAAAAGTTGCCGTTTTTTATCTGAATGATGTCCAAACCGAACTTTTTCAGGGCCTGCACATCGTCGTAAATGCTCTTGCGCTCGGCGGATATGCCCAGCCCGTCCAGAAATCCGATGATCTGCTGGACCGTCACCGGGTGCGCTTCGTCCGACTCGCGCAGCAGGTACTGCATCACATAGAGCAGCTTCAGCTTTTGGGATGAATCTCGCGGCATTTTGCGTCCCCTCCCTGTAATTGATTTTACTGTCGTTCATTATAACATATAAGGGCGCCTCTGTAAACAGCATAGCGCCCGGGCTGTCCCAAAGAACGGACAGGCTTCGGGTGGACAAAGACCGCCGAATGTGGTAAAGTATTTTCAAAAAAGGAGCGTGAAAATATGACCTTTATCTGCTACCCCAAGTGCACCACCTGCCAAAAGGCCCAAAAGTGGCTGGACGCAAACCACATCGCCTATACCCTCCGGGACATCAAGTTGGAGAACCCCACCTGCGACGAACTGGCCGCATGGCACCGGCGCAGCGGTCTGCCGCTGAAGAAGTTTTTCAACACCAGCGGCCTGCTGTATAAGTCCATGGCGCTGAAGGACAAGCTGCCAGCCATGAGCGAGGACGAGATGCTAAAGCTCCTGGCCACCGACGGCATGCTGGTCAAGCGTCCGATGCTGGTGGGCGAGGATTTCGTCTTGGTGGGATTCAAGGAAAGCGAGTGGGCGGAGCGGCTGTCCGTTGAGGACAAAAGCTGAAGCCCTTACGCTAAAGCGGCTCCTATGCAGCGGTTCAAAGCTGCCATAGGGGCCGTTTTTTGTGCAAAATTCTTATGCGCCTTTTAATCCCGGGAACCTCTGTATATTGCGACTATTTCGTCAAACAAATCGCCGGGGTCCTCCTCCAATGCATCGGCAAGCAGAATGAGCTTTTCAATACTCACCCAATTTTTTCCATGTTCGATATTGTAAAGATGCCGCAACGAAATCCAATCCTCTGCGCCAAATAGCTCTTCACTTCTGTTATAGATGAATTTTTCCCGGCTTTTATACCGTTTTCCCAGGGCCTTTCGTTTTTGCTCCAATAGGCTCCCTATCCTAACCAGGGCTTCGCTGGCTATGATTTTTTCTGCCATAATTCACCTCATAATGCACCATGGTGCATTGTTTATTCCCAAAAACATGATATACTAAAATTGCTCTCAGGGCAATAGCCCTCGGGAAGAAATTATAAGGAGGCCATTAAAATGGCAAATGTGAAGTTCAAAGTTGAGGCTCTTCGCACCCTCACATCCCCTTACCGCAGGGGGGACAAAGACGAAAGCACCTTTGAGACCATCTATTACCTGCTGGTCGATATGAAGGAGCTGCCCGCCGACATCCCGCTGGATGTCAACCCGCGTGAACCTAAGATGACGACCAATGTCGCCCGCAGCCTGCTCTCTGCGGTGGTAGAGCCGGAGACGGATTTCTATATCAACAATCGCGGCATCGTCATCGCCGCGAAATCGCTGACTTTCAACAGCGCCGATTCGGAGGTCATCATTGATATTGGCAACCAGGAGGACGAAAACGACAAATATCAGTACGGTATTCTCGATGGCGGCCATACATATACGGCCATTATGAACAAGCGCAGTGAAATCCCCGAGGATCTGCGCAAATTTGTCCGCATTGAGGTCATCACCAATGTGCAGAACATCACGCGGCTGTCCGATGCCCGCAACACTTCTGTCCAGGTCTCGGACATAGCGCTATTCAATCTCGATGACAAATTCGATGATATTAAAGCCGCCATTGCCGGCCAGGTCTATGCAGATCAAGTCGCATACAAGGATAACGAGAACAAGTCCATTCATGTTTCCGAGTTTCTCCGCCTGCTGTATGCTTTTGACATTGACAAATACCCCGATGACAATGCCGCGCCGGTACAGAGCTATTCCGGAAAGGCACAGGTATTTAAGCGCTACAAGCAAGCCTTTGAAACTCCGTTTTATAAGTCTCTGACCGCCCAGCTCCCTACTTTAGTGAAGCTCTATGACATTATCGAATGCGAGCTTCCCGAAAAGTACAAGGAGTATAAAAAGGCGCAGGGTGTTGCGAACCCGCGCTTTGGCAGCGTCAGGGGGATCGAATCGCTCAATAATCCTGCAAATACCGAATTCCTCGCCACACCCACTAAATATTCTGTTTCCAGCGGCTATATCTACCCGATTTTTGGAGCTTTCCGCAGTCTGCTTGGATTTGATGCGGCAGCAGGGGCAGTCTCCTGGCTGTTCGACCCCATTGAAATTTGGAATGAAGTCGGCACTTCCATTGTGCAGAACACCTTTGAGACCTCCACCAACCCCCAGCTCGCCGGCAAGGATAAACAGTTGTGGCTCTCCAACTATAGGATCGTAGAAACCCAGAGCCTCCGCAAACTGCTCAAAAATAGATAAGCCGTCTTATTCTCACGCTCCCGTGCCATAGACCGCATCCGGCAAAATAACCCCCACTGAGATCGCCAATTTCAGTGGGGGCTAATCCGAGTGTGGCCGCTCGGACACACGGTCTCCGGGTCCCAAACTTACCTGGAGTACTTTTTCCACTCGTTTATAGCGGTTTTTGGTGCTTTTTGATTTGTTTTACTTACTCTTTGACGCTCTTATCTCCACTGTTTCCGGGTGTTCCAGCGCCGTCTGTGGTAATCTATGTGGTCAAAAACGCTTCCCGCCCGGTTTTCGGTGAAGATTCACCGATGCCGGACGGGAAGCGTTTCGCGTTTCAGATTGTCTGCATTGTAACTCTGAGGAGAGAGTTATGCAAGAGATTTCTAAAAGGCATGCGACTCAAAGGTTGAGCCGCTATAGACAAAGAATAGGCGGGAAGATAGGCAGAGGTACTTTTCTTGCTCCCTGAGTATAAATCCCTTAATACAGGCATAATAGTAAGGGATTTATGGCACAGCCCATTGACTATTCCCTTATTTTATATTATTATTTAAGGGAAAATAAATGGAGGTGAGGGAATGAGAACCTTCAATTACTCCGCAATCAAGAAGCAGAAGTGGGACTCGGATGTGCTTGGCCTGATTGCGGCCATATACAAGGAAGCCGGGAAGCAGGAGCTGTATTTGAAGCAGCGCCCGGAGGAACTTGAAAAGCTCGTGGAGATCGCCAAGATACAAAGCACCGAGGCATCAAATGCCATCGAGGGCATCGTCACCACGAGTACCCGAATCCGGCAGCTCGTTGAAGAGAAAACCACGCCGAGGAACCGGGACGAGCAGGAGATCGCCGGATACCGTGATGTGCTGAGTATCATTCACGAGAGCTTTGATGCGATTCCAATTACACAGAACTATATCTTGCAGCTTCATAAAATCCTGTACAGCCACATGAATAACCCGCTTGCGGGCCGCACCAAAGCTACGCAGAATTATATCACTGCCACCTATCCGGACGGTCATGTGGAAACATTGTTCACGCCGCTTGCCCCTTATGAAACGCCGGAAGCGTTGGACAGAATTTGTGAGGAATACAACCGCGTGATTGGAAATATGGAACTGGAGCCGTTGATTGCAATTCCGGTTTTCATCCATGACTTTCTGTGCATCCACCCCTTCAATGACGGGAACGGGAGAATGAGCCGCTTGCTCACAACGCTGCTTCTGTACCGAAACGGATTTTATGTCGGCAAGTATATCTCCCTTGAAGCCAAAATCGCCAAAAACAAGGATCTGTATTACGACGCACTTGCACAGGCGCAAACCGGCTGGCACGAAGGCAACGAGGATGTAGTGCCTTTCATCAAGTATCTGCTCGGAACGATCCTTGCGGCCTATAAGGACTTTGAGGATCGCGTGGTGCTTGTAGAAACCAAGCTGCCCGCATTGGAAATGGTGCGCAGGGCAAGTAAGAATAGAATCGGACGGTTCAATAAGCAGGACATCCGCGAGCTTTGCCCGACACTCAGCGACAGTTCCATTGAGGGTGCCTTGCGCAAGCTGGTCGCAGCCGGTGAACTGGAGAAAGAAGGAAAAGGTAAAAACACCTGCTATTTCAGACTGAATTAGATTCCCTTCAATACGAGCGACTTTTTAGATGGCCGCACCTGTTCATACGAGCAGGTGCGGCCTTTTGTTACTTTTTGCAATATACGGCAATCGCCTTGGATACGAATGCCGCGGTGCCTTCGCCGCCCGCTTTATCGATGTTCTCGCGGAAACGCTCGTCGATGACATACATCTCACCCAGCCCAACCAGAATTTCCGGTGTGCAGGTGTAGAAATGGTCGGTGATGAACTGCTGCAGCTTGCGGATTGCGGTCTGCACCTCCGGGGCGGCGGGTGCAAGATTTTTCAGCTTGCCCAACTCTGCAAACTGCGCCATCAACTCGGCAAAGTCACCGGCAGAGCCATCCTTTTCGCGCTGCTGGTATTCCTGATACGCGGCCGTGCCGCCCCACTTTTCCTTGACCTCTGCGGCGAAACGTGCCTGCTCGGTCTTGTCAAATGCGTCAAATTTCATTGGTGTCACTCCTGTTTTCAAAGTCTCACGGGCGAGGGCGATGAGTTTTCCAAGCTGCTTCCGCCGCAGTTCCAGCAGTTTGATCTGGTCCTCCAGCGCGGCAGCCTGATCAAAGTTCGGATCGTCCAAGATCCGCTTGATGTCCTTCAGCGGAAATTCCAGTTCCCGAAACAGCAGAATCGATTGCAGCCGCACCAAAGCCGTATCGTCATACAGCCGGTAACCCACTTCGGTGAGCGCGGTGGGCGGCAACAAACCAATGGCGTCGTAATGGTGCAGTGTCCGGACACTGACACCGGCAAGCTTGCTGACTTCGTGAATGGTCATCATGGCGATCCCTCCTCCGTGTGAGTTTAGCATATACTATGACGCAAGGTTAGAGTCAAGAAGAAATTTAACATTTTTAATAGCAATCCTTATCGTTTTTATTATCTGCAAGAATCGTGATATTCCACTATTGTAGGACTACAATACATATTGGACAAGAGAAAAAAGATATGAGGAATAGGGTCT
>CAVHCH010000067.1:0-117563 GCA_963634265.1 Bacteroidaceae bacterium
AAATGTGTCCAGACAAGGAAAGACCCGCAGGGAATACTTGCCGTATTTCCAAGGGACTTGACGCGGTATGGGCGCATTTCTGCCCGTCAAAACCGTGTCTGCCCTTGTCAATCGATGGTATTATCCGTTTATAGAATGGTTTCGCTGCTGCTATACCATATTTTATTTTATCTCACTTTCGCCAATCGGTCAAGTATTCCCCGTAATTTTCCCGAAAAAGTTTACCCGGGGATAAAACGGGCCTCTTTTCGCGTCAGGTCGATGGTCCCCTTTTCGTTCTCCTCCAGCTTGGTGTCCACCACCGCCAGCAGGCAGTCCAGCTTGTAGCCGAAGTCGGCGTCCCAGGCAAGGATCACATCGAACCGCCCGTCAAACCGCAGCGTAATGCTGCTTCCGTCCTCCAGGTGTATCTCCTGGCAGCGGCGCAGGGCCTCCCGGCTGTTCAGGGCGGCCAGGAGCGTCAGGAGCGTGTCTTTCACCCCCGCCTGCTCCTCGTCCACCTGCATAGCCTTGCCCGCCTCCGGGTCCACCGGCATCAGACCCGTGATCTTGGTCACATCCGCCGCCTCGGACTGCTCCACCAGCTTGCCGCTGCTGCTGAGAAGCCACTGGCTCCCCCCTGCCTCCACCGCGCACAGGACGCCGTTCTCCTCCACCTGGATGCACAGGGTGTCCGGGAGCTTGCGGCTGATGCGCACGCTGGAAATGTAGGGCAGCTTCTGGGTAATTTCCTCCGCCGCGCTGAATTTGTTGATAAGGAATAAGTTGTCACCCACATGGATGCCGCCGCTTTCGGCGATCTCCTGGTCGGAATACCGGCTGTTGCCGGTGACCTCGATGGTGTCCACCTTGAAAAACACAGTCAGGGCAGCAACGATCGCGCCGCAGATGACAAAAAACATCAGCAGCTTATATAAAAAGGAAAAACTTCCCTTTCTTTTTCTGCGTCTGCGCCTGTTCCGTCCGGCCATGCGTATCCTCAACTTTCGTAAGTTTCTTCTTTTCGTATGCAGGCCCCCAGGCCCGCTAAGTCTCCCACAATGTCAGCGTAGCCACGCTCAATGTGGTGAATTTCCTCCACCCGGGTCACGCCCTCCGCCTGGAGGCCCGCCGCCACCAGTGCCGCGCCGCCCCGCAGGTCCGTAGCCTGCACCGCCGTGCCCCCGAGGGCTTTCACCCCGGTCACAATGGCCGCCGCGTCCTGGACCCGGATCTGCGCGCCCAGCTTCTGCATCTGCTCCACATGGCGAAACCGCCCGGAAAACAGATTCTCCACGAACACCGTGTCCCCCGTACTGCGCAGCAGCGCCGCCATCATAAGGGCCTGGTCGTCCGTAGGAAACCCCGGGTACGGCGATGTCCGCACCGGCGAAACGGCCCGCAGCCGCCCCCGGCTTTTTAGAAGTATGCCCCCGCCGTCGCTGCAGATCTCGCATCCGCTCTCCCGCAGCACGCACAGGGGAGCCGCCAGCTCCCGGTAGTCGGCCCGGCGCAGGTAAATGCACCCGCCCACGCCCGCCGCCGCGCACAGATAAGTGGCCGCCACAATGCGGTCCGTATGCACCCTGTGCGAGCAGCCATGGAGCTTTTTCCGCCCCTCCACCACAATGGTGGCCGTCCCCGCGCCCTGGACGCAAGCGCCCATTTTCCGCAGGAACTCCTGCAATTCCACGATCTCCGGCTCCCTTGCCGCGTTGGAGATGGTGGTCACCCCCTCCGCCCCGCAGGCCGCCAGTATCGCGTTTTCCGTAGCCCCCACGCTGGGTATGCGCAGAAAGATCTCCGCACCCCGGAGCCTTTCGCCCCGGCAAAGTATGTGTCCGTCCTCCTCCCGCACCTGTGCGCCCAGCGCGCGCAGGGCCGCCAAATGCAGGTCAATGGGCCGGGGCCCCAAGTCGCATCCCCCGGGATAAGTACATTTCGCCTGTCCGCACCGGGCCAGGATCGCGCCCAAAAACATCACCGACGAGCGCATCCGCCCCATGAGCTCCCGGGGTATCTCCCACCCGGTCAGCTCCCGGGTGTCCACCACCAGGTCCGCGCCCTCCCGGCGCACTTCGCCGCCCAGGTGGCATATGATCTGCGCCGCCGTCTCCACATCGCTGAGGGCCGGGCAGCCCCGCACGCGGCACACGCCGCCGCAGAGCACCGTAGCCGCCAGCATAGGCAGCACGCTGTTTTTTGCCCCCTGCACCGTCACCGCGCCGGAGAGTTTTCTGCCGCCCTCCACCAAAATGACGCTCATATTCCTCCCCCGTTTTCATAGAATGTACGCCATCCTATGCCCCCGGGGCCTTATAGGTTCCACTCCTCAAAGCCTCCCCTGCGCAAGGGCAGGGTGGCGCGAAGCGCCGGAAGGGTCGTCCGGCTCCCCTTAATAATGGGAGCTGTCACGGCAACGCCGTGACTGAGGGGTCGTCCCAGCACTCCTTGTAAAATAACTGTCATTGCGAGGGCGCAGCGCGCCCGTGGCAATCCGTAACCCTACTTCACCAGCTCCATCACGGTATGATAGATCCGCTCCGTCGCGTCCAAAATACCCAGCTCCGCCATGCCCCGGCTCATAGAGGTAAGCCTTGTGGGGCTCTCCAGAATGTCTCTGGCCGTGCGGTAGAGCTTCTCGCCGCTGCTTTCCTCCTCCCGGATGAGGCACGCGCCCCCGTGCTGGGCGAGAATGCGCGCGTTCTTCTCCTGGTGGTTGTTGGCCACATACGGCGACGGCACGATGATGGTCGGCACCGCCAGGGCCGTAATTTCGCTGATGGTAGACGCTCCGGCCCGGCAGATCACCAGGTCCGCCGCCCGCATCACCACGGCCATGTCGTAAATATACTTCCGTACATCCAGCTTGTGGCTGCCCGGCAGGCCTCTCTCCTGCATCTCCTGCTGCATCTTCTCCCAGCCCCGGCCGCCCACGGCGTGGATGTGGAAAAAGGGATACCCGTCCTCTTTTTCCCGCTTAAAAAAGTCCAGCATCTGCTCGTTCATGGTGCTGGCCCCCAGGCTGCCCCAGAAGGACACCACCAGCGGCTCGTCTTTCCCAATGTTCAGCGCCGCCTTGGCCTCGTCATGGGTCAGGTCGAAGAAGTCGCCCCGCACCGGGGTCCCGGTGACCACAATGCGCTCCGGGTGCTTGTAGAGCGTCCGGCACTCCTCAAAGCCCACCATAATGCGCGAAGCGTGCTTTTCCAGCATCTTCGTGGTAAGCCCCGGTATCATGTTCGCCTCGTGTACCGCCGTGGGAATGCCTCGCTTGGCGGCGAATTTCACCATGGGGTAGCTGGCGTAGCCCCCGGTGCCCACCACCAGGTCCGCGGGAAATTCGTCCAGGATCTTCCCCGCCTTGTGCCCCAGGGTCAGCATCTCCCAGGCGCTCTTGCAGTTGTGCCGCAGCCCCTCCAGGCTCGCGGACCGCTCCAGGCTGCCCACGGCGATGCCCCGGTAGTCGTAGCCCGCCTGGGTCACCAGGCCGCGCTCAATGCCCTCCGGCGTCCCCACAAAGAGAATTTCCACCGTGGGGTCCATTTTCCGCATATAGCCTGCCAGGGCCAGGGCCGGGTTCACATGGCCCGCCGTGCCGCCGCAGGTAAAAATGACTTTCATAGCTTCCTCCTCTTATCCGCCCCGGGGCGCCGGGATCTGCCTGGATACGCTCAGTACAATGCCCATTTCAAAGAGCTGCAACGCCAGTGCCGTGCCGCCGTAGCTGAAAAACGGCAACGAAATGCCCGTGGCCGGGACCAGCCCCGACACCACCGCGATGTTCAAAAATGTCTGAAGGCTGATTTGGGTCATAATGCCCACCACCAGCAGGGAGCCGAAACGGTCCCTGGCCTGGAGGGCGATCCAAAAGCCCCGCAAGATCAGCAGCGCAAACACCAGCATCACCAGCGTGGCCCCGATGAGGCCCAGCTCCTCGCACACCACGGCGAAGATGAAGTCGTTGTGCTCCTCGGGCAGGTACAAAAACTTTTGCCGTCCCTTGCCCAAGCCCACGCCCGTGAGCCCGCCGGAGCCGATGGCGATGAGGCTCTGGCACATCTGGTAGCCCTCGTCCAGGGCGTCGATCCACGGGTCCTCCCACATGCGAATGCGGTCCGCGCCGTAGGAGATGATCCCGGCCTCCACCAGCTTCACATAGGAAAAGCCCACCGCCGCCACGCCGCTGAGGCCGCCGATAATCCAGCGCTTGTCAATGCCGCCCACGATCATCAGCACAACGCCCGTGCTCACAATGAGGATGGTGCCCGACAGGTGCGGCTCCAGCAGCATCAGCCCCGCGAACACCGCCAAAATTAGAATGTAAGGCCGAATGCCGTATTTGAAATTCTCCATCAGGTTTTTCTTTTTGGAGATACTGTCAGCAAAGTAAATGATGATAGCCAGCTTCGCAATTTCGGACGGCTGGAAGGTCAGCACGCCCACCTTGCCCAGCCACCGGGTAGCACCGTTTTGGTTGATGCCCACCCCGGGCACCAGTACCAGCACCAGCAGGAAAACCGACAAATACATGAGTATTTTTTTCGTGCCCCGCAGCCGGTGATAGTCCACCCGCGACATGACGAACATGGCCGCTAAGCCCATCAATGCAAAAATCGCCTGACGCTTTAAGTAAAAGGTTGGGTCCCCCTGCTTATAGTTGGCCGAGGGGAAGCTGGCGGAAAACAGCATCACCAGGCCCAGCACTGTTAGCAGCAGGGTCAGGAGCAAAAACGGCAAGTCCAAACGCCCCGCCACCGGCCGGCTGACGCTTTGGCCCTGGCTCCGAGCTTGGCTCTGCCCCCGGGCTTGGCTCTGTCCCTGTCCCGCGTCCCGCCGGACCCGCTTCCGGGCAAATAATCCCCGCCGTTTTCTTTTCTCCACCTGAGGCACCGTCTCCCCCTCCTTTCCCCGATTTTACAAATGAAAATTATAGTAGCGTTTCAAAAAACCGTCATTGCAAATTCAGTACATCTATCACCGGGCGGACTACCACCGCACCCCATGCAAAAATCCATGTCATTGCGAAGCCAGTGCGCACACTGGCTGTGGCAATCCGTCCTCCAAAGGCTCCCCTGCGTAAGGGGAGCTGGCACGGCGCAGCCGTGACTGAGGGGTCGGCTACCGCACCCCTTGTGCCCATAAATGCCTCCGGCGGCTCCCTTTCTTTCACCAGCGAAAGAAAGGGAGGAAAGAACGCCGCCAAAACCAATGGTTTTGGATTCCTTGCGCGGGCACGGCGCAGAGCATATCGGGGCCCTTCGACCCCGCGAATCACTCGGTGCAAACCTGTCTCGTGCTTTCGCATTGCCTCAGACTCTATTCACCGCGACGCGCTCCGCGCTTGTGCTGCCTTGGTATAACAGGGCTGCCCCCTGCGTCTACCGTTTTCGGGGCGTCGGGGACGCCGCCCCCTACGAAATTCTATCGTTAAACGCTCCGTAGGGGCGGACGCCTCTGTCCGCCCGCAGGTCTTACACGGCACTCCCGACAGGGCACGCGGGCCCTGCCCTACAAACGGTAATATTTTTCTTTGTAGGGCGGGACCCATGTGTCCCGCCGCACACCGCACTCCTTGCAATGTGTCATTGCGAGACCAGTTCGCAAACTGGTCGTGGCAATCCGCGCCCCCGTCCTTAAAGGCTCCCCTGCGCAAGGGGAGCTGTCACGGCTCCGCCGTGACTGAGGGGTCGACGCACCGCACTCCTTGCAGCGCACCCATTTTAATACGCGAACCGATCCATCACGCCCAAATAAGCCAGCACACAAAAAATCGCACTCACGGTGGTAAACACCGCCACGATCTTCGTCTCCTTCCACCCACACATCTCAAAGTGATGGTGCAGCGGCGCCATTTTGAAGATCCGCTTGCCGTGGGTCAGCTTGAAGTACCCCACCTGCAAAATGTCCGACAGCGTCTCGCAGATATACACGATGCCCACGGGAATGAGGATCAGCGGCATATCGTAGGCAAAGGCCAGCGCCGCCACCGCGCCCCCCAAAAACAGGGACCCGGTATCGCCCATAAACACCTTGGCCGGGTAGTGGTTGTAGAGCAAAAAGCCCAAAAGGCCGCCCACCATAGCCCCGCCGAAAATGCCCAGCTGGGGAAACTGCTTCCACACAATGCCCATCACCGCGAAGAAGATCGCCACGGGGATGGTGACGCTGGAGGAAAGGCCGTCCAGGCCGTCGGTGATGTTCACCGCGTTCACCGTACCCACGATGATAAAGGCCGCCAGGATCATATACACCACCCAGTTCAGCACCACATAGGTGTTGAAAAACGGGATATACAGGTTGGGGCTCAGCTGTCCCTCATAGCGCAGCAGGCACAAAAAGGCCACCGCCGCCGCCAATTGCAGCAGGAACTTCTGAATGGCCGTGAGGCCCGTATTCTGGTGGTGCTTCACCTTCTGATAGTCGTCAATGTAGCCGATAACGCCGAACACCAGGGCAAACAGATACACATAGATGTGGGTGAAATCCCCCTGCACCATGCCCTTCCAGCCCAGCACCACCACCGTGATGCCGATGCCGATGATGAACATCAGCCCGCCCATGGTAGGCGTGCCCTGCTTGGTCATGTGCCAGGTGGGGCCGATCTCTTTGATGCTCTGCCCCGCCTTCAGCTTCACCAGCTCCGGGATCAGATGTTTTCCTGCCGCCGCCGTGATGGCAAAGCAGATAACGCAGGCTAAAATCACTTGCAGGATCATAATTCTCTTTCCTCTCTTCGCCCCTCACGGGCTTTTTTCTTCCGTATTCACAGCAGGGACCGAACGATCTCCCGCTCGTCCATAGGGAGCGTTTCTCCGCCGATCTCCTGGTAAGTCTCGTGTCCTTTGCCGCACAGGAGGATCACATCTCCTGCCCGCCCCCGGTCCATAGCCAGGGCGATGGCCTTCTTTCGGTCCGGCTCCACCTCGTACCGCTCCTCCGCCCCGGCCATGCCGGGCAGAATGTCCCGGATAATGGCCTCCGGGTCCTCGGTGCGGGGGTTGTCGCTGGTGACGATGGCGAAGTCCGCAAGGCTCGCCACGGCCCGGCCCATGAGGGGCCGCTTTCCCTTTTCCCGGTCGCCGCCGCAGCCAAACACGGCGATGACCCGGCCCTCTGCAAACCCTCGGGCCGTTTTCAGCACATTTTCCAAAGCGTCCGGGGTGTGGGCGTAATCAATGAGCAGGGTATAGGGCTTTCCCGGCGTAGGCACCACTTCCATGCGGCCCTTGACCCCGGGAAAGGTGCGCAGCGCTTCGGCGCAGGTCTCCGCGGGAATGTTAAGCAATCGGCACGCGGCCATGGCCCCCAATGTATTATACACCGAAAACCGGCCCGGCACACCCAAATGTATAGCCGTTCTTTTTCCGTTTTCCACGGCGGTGAATTCCACCCCCCGGCTCAAAAGCCGGATGTCCTCCCCCCGGAGCTGGGCGTCCTCCCCCAGTCCGTATAGGAGCACCGGGCAGCGGGAGCGGGCCAAAATCCGCTCCCGCCAGGGGTCGTCGGCGTTGCACGCCGCCGTGCAGCAATGGCGGAACAATTCCGCCTTGGCGTCGCAATAGTGCTGCATGGTTTTGTGGTAGTCCAGGTGATCCTCCGTAAGATTTGTGAAAATCCCCACGGTGAATTTTATGCCCTCTGTTCTGCACTGTGTAAGTGCATGAGACGACACTTCCATGACACCGAAACTGCACCTTTGCTTCACCATTTTGCACAAAAAGTGCTGTATTTCCAGGGCATTGGGGGTGGTCCGCCGGGCCGGAAAGCGCTCCCCGCCCACGCAGTTTTCCACGGTGCCGATGAGCCCCGTTTTCGCCCCCGCAGTCTCCAGAATATGCTTAATTAAATAGGTCGTTGTGGTCTTTCCGTTGGTGCCGGTAACGCCCAGGATCTTCAGCTTTTCCGCGGGGTTTCCGTACCAGGTGCAGGCCAATTGTCCCAAGGCTTTCCGGGCGTTTCGCACCAGGATAAACGGCGCGCCCTGGGGCATATTTCCCGGCGGTTTTCCCTGGCAGATGACTGCCGCCGCACCCCTTTTCAGAGCCTCACGAACATAGTCCCCGCCGTCGCAGTTATTTCCGGGAATTGCCACGAAAATACCACCCTTTTCCACCTCTCTTGAATCGCAGAAAACCCCAGTAATTTCAAGGCTTTCCGGCACATTTTGCGTGCTGACCTCCACTCCGTGCAGCAGCTCCCGCAGGCGCATTCGGTCTCTCCTTTCACCGAAAACCACAGGACCGCCCCCGGCCACTCAAAAAGCCTTATAAAGCAAGGCTTTCCGCCGGGCTCAGTCCGTAACGCCGCCGTCCCGGAGCTGGGCGGAAATCACTGTTCCCGCCGCCACCTGGGAGCCCGCGGCCTCCGACTGATTGATGACCCGGATGCTGTCCGAGCCGCTGTCTGTGGTGCCGGTGAATCGCAGGATCAGACCCGCGCTGCTCACCGCAACATTGGCCTCGCTGGGGGACATACCCACCAGGTTCGGCACGGTGCAAAGGGTGGTCGGTTTTTCCGTCCCGGCGTAGAGGATCACCCGGGATTTGCCGGGGATCACGGTGCCGCCCTCGGGGGTCTGGTCGGTGACGGTATCGCCGTCGCCCACCACCTTCACGGAGAAGCCCCGGGCCTTCAGCTTAGCCTCGGCATCCGCTACGGACATACCTATTACATAATTGACCGTGGTATCGGAGCCCAGCAGCTCCTCGGCGGAATAGGAGGGCTCCACGCCCAGATACGGAAGAATTTCCGACATGATCTGGCTGGCGTAGGGGGCCACGGTGCCGCCGCCGCCACGGCCCTCGCCGGCGGGGGTATCCAGGGTCAGAAGCATGATATACTTAGGGTTATCCGCCGGGGCAAAGCACATGAAGGACAGGATGGTGTCGCCGGTATTGCCCTTATCCGCCGTGCCGGTCTTGCCGCCGATGCGGTAGCCCTTCACCTGGCCGTTGCGGCCCGTGCCGGACTCCACCACATACTCCAGGCACTGGCGCACCAGGGCGGAGGTCTCCTCGCTGACCACCTGGCGCACGGGGGTAGTATCGTGGCTGGAGAGGACATTGCCGTCGCTGTCCACCACACGCTCCACCACATAGGGGGTGTGGAGGTAGCCGCCGTTGATGCAGGCGGCCTGGGCGGAGATGAGCGCCACGGGGGTGGTATTGAAGTTCTGGCCGAAGGCGTAGCAGGCCAGGTCCAGCTCGGAGGAGGTCTCCTGGGGGGCGAAAATGCCCAGGGCCTCGCCGTCTAAGTCGATGCCGCTGCCGTTGATGAGGCCGAAATCCCGCATATAATCATAGAACTTATCCGTACCCAGGCGCAGGCCGTAGGTGATGAAGGCGGGGTTGCAGGAGTTGCCCGCCGTCTCCTCCAGGGTCTGGTGACCGTGGCCCCGGGTGTTGCTGCAATGGATGGTGGCGTCCAGCACCTGGATGGAGCCGGAGCAGTCAAAGGTGGTATCCTTGTCGATGACCCCCTCCTCCAGGGCCGCCGCCAGGGTCAGGACCTTGAAGGTGGAGCCGGGCTCGTAGGTATCGTTGATGGCCTTATTGCGCCACTGGCGCAGCTGGGCGTCGGCCAGGCTCAGCTTATTCTCTTTGACCAGGTTGGCGATGGCGGTATCGTAAATGCTGGAGGGGTCGTTAAGGTCGTAGCCGGGGCTGGAGGCCATGGCCAGAATGGCGCCGGTCTCCACATCCATGACGATGCCCGTGGCGCCGTTGGCGGCCTCGGTGGCGGCGACCATCTCATTGACGGCCTTTTCCACATAATACTGGACGGTGGCGTCCAGGGTCAGGACGATGTCACTGCCGTTTTGGGCCTTATAATACTGCTCGTAGCCATAGAGCATATCGTTGCCCGCCGGGTCCTTGGTGGAGACCACCAGACCCGTTTGACCCTCCAGGGTGCTGTTATACCGGGCTTCCAGGCCGTAGAGGCCGGTATTGTCCGTGCCCACGAAGCCGATGACCTGGGAGGCCAGGGTGGAGTAGGGGTAGTAGCGCTTGGCGTCGGTGGCCATGTAGACACCCACCACGCCCTCGTCGTTGATATAGGTGCGGATCTGGTCGGCCACATCCTCCTCCACGCGCATTTTCAGGACCTCATACTGGGAGTCGGTGCGCTCCATTTTCTTGAGGACGCCCTCTTTATTGATCTGCAAGATCTCCGAGAGCCTTTGGGCCACGCTGTCCTTGGTCCAGGTGACGGGGTCCTCCTTGTCATTGAGGGCGCGGTTAATTTCCAGGGGGGAGAGGAAAACCGTTTCCGCTGTGGCGGAGATGGCCATGATGTTGCCGTTGCGGTCGTAAATGGTGCCGCGGGTGGCGGTGACCACGGTGCTGCGGGTCTGCTGATCCAGGGCCTTGGCCTCCAGCTCGTCGTGGCGCAGGATCTGAAGGGAAAAGAGCTTCATGAACAGCACCACGAACACCAGGATGCCCAAAACGGCCATGAGGATCATGGTGCGGTTTTGGATGGTGCGGTTGGCCCGGCGGACTTTTTCACTTTTGCGGTTCATTTCGCCGTTGGTGGGGGTCATGGGAGAACTCCTTTCTTAGAGGTAAGATGAAAGTGGAAAGATAGGGGTTTTGCAAGGGAGTGCGGGAGTCGACCCCTCAGTCACGGCGTTGCCGTGCCAGCCTGCCCACCGTCGTGCCAGTCGATTCCCGGGCACTATCGTGCCCGCCAATCGGGGCACTTCCTCGAAATCGCCTTGCTGCATCCGCCACTGGCGGCGCTGCGGCGATTTCCCCTTGCGCAGGGGAGCCTTTGGGGACGGGGGTTACGGATTGCCACGGGCGCTTTGCGCCCTCGCAATGACAGATTTTTATGGAGTTTAGGGTTGTGGCTATGAGACCAAAGGAAGGAGCAAGAAGTCTCCTTCTTACTCCCTTACTCCTCGCTTCACTATATGGGTGGACTCAGCGAAAATATTCCACCACGGAGCCGGCTGCGGCGGCAATGGAGTCCACGATGTTTTCAAAGGCTGTGCCCGCGTCGCTGCGGTACACCACGGCGGTATCGTTGGAGGGCAGCTCCAAATACTCGATCTGGCCGCTGGTGGGCTTCTTCATGCCCGCTTCCTCCGCTACGCGCTTGACGGTTGCCAGGTCAAAGGTCTTTTCATACTGGGTCAGCAGAGCCACATGGCGCTCCTCCAGCTGGCTGATCTCCGACTTCATCTCGGAAATATCCGTGTTCACCTGGGTCAGGCGCACATAGCCCATGAGTAGCACCACCACCAGGCCCGCCAGCAGCACCGCGCAGGCCAGCACCAAGGGAGAGGGCTTGGCCACGGGCCGGGCCACAGGCTGACGCCGGGGCTGGGGAGCCGGTTCTGCTTGGGGTCGCTCCATGCGCCCGGCATCGTCTAAGGCCCGCTCACGGGCCAGGGCGTCCAGGTCGTAGGCCAGGGAGCCGTCCGTATATCCATATCTGCGGCGGTCGTATTTCTGCGCCATGATTGCCTCTTCCTTTCTCTTTTGATCTTTCAACTTCTAAAAAGCCTCGCAGAGTTCGCGTCCGCAGACGCGAAAAATTGAAATCATTTTTCACCGCGACATGCGCGTGGGGAAAAATACCTCTCAGGCTGCAAGTGTGGAATTTTGCCGCCTGCGGCAAAATTATGCGCGCAGCAGGCTGCAAGCCTTTTGGCAGAAAAAACAAAGTTTTTTCGCCAGATTTTATAGCTTCTCTGCCACCCGGAGCTTGGCGCTGCGGGCGCGGGGATTGTATACCAATTCTGCTTCGCCGGCCACGATGGGCTTGCGGCTCACCAGCTTCATCTTCGGCGTTTTGCCGCACACGCACACGGGGAAATTGGGCGGGCAGGTGCAGCCGGTGGAGAGCTCTTGCAGAGTTTTCTTGATGATGCGGTCTTCCAGGGAGTGGAAGCTGATGACGGCCAGGCGTCCGCCGGGGCGCAGGGCCTCGGAGGCGGCTTGCAGCATGGGGGGCAGCTCGCCCAGCTCGTCGTTGACGGCGATGCGGATGGCCTGGAAGCTGCGCTTGGCCGGGTGCTGCTTCTCCCGCAGGGCGGCGGGGGGCATGGCGGAGCGGATGATGTCCACCAGTTGGCCGGTGGTCTCGATGGGAGCTTCCTGGCGGCGGCGCACGATGGTCTTGGCGATGGCCGGGGCGTAGCGCTCCTCGCCGTACTCAAAGAGGATGCGGCGCAGGTCCTCGTAGCTCCAGCCGTTGACCACATCCCGGGCGGTGAGGGCCGCGGTGCGGTCCATGCGCATATCCAGGGGGGCGTCGTGCATATAGGAGAAGCCGCGCTGGGCTTCGTCCAGCTGGGGTGAGGACACGCCCAAATCAAAGAGCATCCCGTCTACGCCGGGAACATCCAGCTCCCGCAGGACATCGGCGATGCGGCTGAAATTGCTGTGTACCAGGGTCACGCGGTCTATGTAGTCCGCCAGGCGGACTTTAGCGGCCTCGATGGCGGTTTCGTCACGGTCCAGGCAGATCAGGCGGCCTGTGGTGAGCCGCTTTACGATCTCCAAAGAGTGTCCGGCCCGGCCCAGGGTTCCATCTACATAGATGCCGTCGGGCTTGATATTTAGGGCAGTCAGGCACTCGTCCAGCAGCACGGGCTTATGGCCGAAGGCCTGGTCGGAGGCGGCGTTGCGGTCAAATCCCATGGCTTACAGCCCCATCTCTTCCATGGCGCGCTCCAAAGAGCCGCTCTCCAGGGCCAGGGACTCCTCCCGGGCCCAGCGGTCGGCGTTCCAGATCTCGGCGCGATCGAAGCTGCCGATGACCACCACTTCTTTTTTTAGGTCCGCGTATTCCCGCAGCTTGGTGGGAATGAGGATGCGGCCCTGGGCATCGGGTTCGCAGTCCACGGCGTTGGCGGACAGGGCGCGCAGGGCCTTGGCCTTGCTGTAAGGCAGCTCGTGGAACTTAGCCATGAAGTCGTCCCAGGTCTCGCTGGGGTAGATGGTGAGGCAGTGGTCCGGGCCGATGGTCACATGGAAGGTCTCGCCCAGTTCCTCCCGGAGCTTGGCGGGGATGAACAGCCGCCCCTTGGCGTCGATATTGTGTGCGTATTGGCCGGTCACGGCTGTCCCTCCTTTCCTGGGTTTTTGTGGGAATCTGTGGGATTGTCCCCCACAAATGTGGGCACTACCCCCACAACGCCCCACTTCTATGGTTACAGTATAGTAAATCGGGCGGCCAATTGCAAGGATATTTTTTTCCTAAAATGGAACATATTTCCTGAAGAAAGTGGGCAAATTCTTCGGTTTTTGCAGGAAATTAGAACAGTTGTTTCTTTCTCGGAGAGTATGAAAAAACACCGCCCACTACATATAGTGGGCGGTGTGGATTTTAGACGCGATATATAGTTTTATAACAAGAGGGCGGATTTTGTGGGTTCGACAATTTGTGCGTTTCTACGAAATTTTACCGCATTTTTTGTCAGTTTTCTCCGTCCTCCTGGGGCTTCTCCTCCGGGGTGGGGGCGGAGCCGCTGCGGATCTGCTGCATTTGCTCGTTGGAGGCGGCCCGGAAGCGGACACGGGACTGGCGCACCTCGTCCAGGGCCATCTGGATGGCCTCCTCGGTGCGGCGCAGGGCGTCCTCGGTGTAGGAATTCGCCACGCGGTAGAGCTCGTTTGTGCGCTCCTCAGCCCGGTGGATGATCTCCGAGGACTTCATGCGGGCGCGCTGGAGGGTCTCGCTCTCGGAGACGATGGTCTTGGCGTCCAGGTCGGCCTGGCGGAGCATCTTCTCCACCTCTTTTTTGGCGGAGGCGATGTACTCGTCCCGGGCGCGGATCAGCTCCTGGGCCTTCTTGATCTCCAGGGGCATACGGCTGCGGATCTCCGTGAGGATGTCCAGGGCCTCGTCGCGGTTGATGGTGCATTTTTCGGCGCTGAAGGGGGCGCTCTTGGCTTCGTCGATCATGCCGTAGAGCATATCCAGCAGGCGCTGCAGGTCTTTTTCTTCCATAATAGTTCCTCCCCGTTTCAGTTTGTTTTCTGCTGCAGCTCCTCCGCCACGGGCAGAGGAACATATTTTTCAAGCGGTTGGCCGTAGCGGATCATCTCCCGGACCATGGTGGAGCTGAAGTGCTGGTACTCGGTGCTGGCGGGCAGGAATACCGTCTCCAGGTCGGGCCAGATGCCCCGGTTGATGGCGGCCATTTGGTACTCCAGGTCGAAGTCCGTGGCGTTGCGCAGGCCCTTGACGATGATGCGGGCGTTCTTTTCCCGGGCATAGTCGGCCAGCAGGCCCCGGAACAGCTCCGCCTCCACATTGGGCAGGTCCGCCACCGAGCGGCGCAGCAGCTCCAGGCGCTTTTCCGCCGGGAACATGTGGGACTTTTTATCGCAGTTATCCATCACGCACACGAAAACCTTGTCAAAGCACTGGGCGGCGCGGCGGATGATGTCCAGATGTCCCAGCGTGATGGGGTCGAAGCTGCCGGGATAGATGGCTATTTTCATGGGGTCAATCCTCGTTTCTGTGGTATACAGTGAGTTTTATTTTGCCGTAACGATACTCTCTGTATATCGAATAGGGGCCGCTGAGCGGGGGCAGGGTCTTATCTGCCGCGCTTTCCGCCACAATTATACCATGTCTGCGGCAAATGTCAAACCTTGCGATCTCCTCCAGGGCCTGCTCCAGGAGGCCGGAGGCGTAGGGGGGGTCCAGGAAAATAAGGTCGAACTTCTCGCCGGACTTTAGGTAGCTCATGGCATCGCCGTTGACGACCCGGGCTTGATCTGAAAAACCGCAGACCTCCAGGTTTTCCCGGATGGCCTGGAGTGCATCCTTGCGGCGCTCCACAAACACGGCGCTGTCGGCGCCCCGGCTCAGGGCTTCGATGCCAAGCTGGCCGGTGCCGGCGAACAGGTCCAGGACCCGGCGGCCCTCAATATCGAACTGGATGACGGAGAAGAGGGCTTCTTTCACCTTGCCCGTGGTGGGGCGGGTCTCCAGGCCCTCCAGCTCCTTTAACCGTCTGCCCCGGGCAGACCCTGTGATGACTCTCATAGCGTTACAGGCGGGGGTCGAAGTCCTGGAAAATCACAAGATTTCCCGCGGACTCCGCCGCACGCATCTCCTCTTTTGTGATGATGGTCCAGTTGACCTCCTGGACATGGTAGAACCAGCGGCACCAGCGCAGGCAGAAATTATCCCGGTCGGAAAAGCGGTAGGCGATGAAATCGGGCTTAGCCAGGCAGTTGGTGAGCAGGTTCCCCAGGGCCCAGAGCAGGGGTTTCGGCATAGTGCCGCCGTCGCCGTGGCGGAGGAAGTTCTCGCTGAGCTGGCCCCGGACGATCTCCGGGCGGTTCTTTTTCAGCCACCGGATGCACCGGGGATCGAAGGACTCGATGCAGTAGAGCACCTTGAATTTATCCAGCATGGCGCAGGCAGCGGCGGCCAGGGCATCGTGGTCCCCCCGCTCCGCCTTCAGCTCCACCACCAGCGGAAGGCCGCTCTCTTCAAACAGGGGCAAGACCTCCTCCAGGAGGGGGATCTGCTGGTCGGTTCCCTCCAGGCGGTACTGCTTTAATTCCTCCGCCGTCAGGTCCTCCACCTGGACATCGGCCCCGGCGGTGCGCAGAAGGCTGGCATCGTGGATAACGGCCAGGTTTCCGTCCTTCATTAAATGCACATCCAGTTCCACGCCGAAGCCCCGGCGGATGGCCTCCTTATAGGCAAGGAGGGAGTTTTCCGGGGCTATATCCTTGCCGTGGTAGCCCCGGTGGGCGTAGCGGTATTTCCGCAGGAGCGTCCAGTAGGAATGGCCCCGGCGGCACACGGTCAGCAGGGCGAATATCTCTGCCAGGATCAGCAGAATAATGATGATTAAAATGGCAATCCACATATCAGTTATCCATATCCTCCAATGCGTCCAGGCCCTTCTTGGCCTCCGGGCGGCTGTCGCCGTGGTGGACGAAGTGCATGGTCACGAGAGCCAGGGCGGAGAACACCGCCGCGTAGGGGAAGAGCACCGTCATGCCCAGCTTATCCATCAGCAGGCCGGAGAGCATGGGGGTAGCCACCTGGGCGGCCATGGAGGCGGTGTAATACAGGCCCGTATACCGGCCCACATCCTGCTCCGAGCACATCTCCACCACCATGGGGAAGGAGTTGACATTGATGGTGGCCCAGGCGATGCCCGCCAGGGCGAACATGGCGTTCATGAGCATGGCGGGGCTGTTATCCCGCAGGAAGGCCGCCACGCCGAAGGCCGTAGCCAGCATGATAACGCCGGCGCAGATGGTCTTTTTCCGGCCCACCTTGGAGGCGATCATGCCCACGGGCAGGTAGGAAATAATGGCCGCCGCCTGGGCAATGATGAGGGTGAGGTTATAGTCCTTATGGAGAATATTGCTGGCGTAGACGGAGTATTTGCTGGTGACGGCGTTATAGCCGAAGAACCACAGGACGATGGACAGGAGAATGAAGATCATGGACTTCTTCTCCTCCGGGGACAGGCCGCTCTTGGCGGCGGGCTGGACCTGGGCCTCGTGGGTCTCCGTGCCGTCGTCGGTCTCCACCGTCTCGGGCTTGTCCTCCAGGCCGTAGCGCACGGAGTCCTGGACCATCTGGGCGGCCCACTCCGGCTCCCGGACGGTGAGCAGGAAGATCACCAGAGCCGTGAGCATGATGGCGGCAATGACGGCGAAATAGCCGGTGTAGCTCATGAGGGAGTTGCGCACGGAGGCGGTAGCGAAGACCATGCCCAGCACCAGGACCAGGATGCCGCCGGCGGAGCCCATGAGGTTTATGACGGCGTTGGCCTTACTGCGCAAGGGCTTCACGGTGACATCGGGCATCAGGGCCACCGCCGGGGAGCGGAAGGTAGCCATGCTCACCAGCACCACCAGCAGCAGGGCGATGAAGAAGATCAGCGTAGTGGGGCTCTCCGCTGTGGTCTGCCAGGCGTAGGCCTGCCGGGCGGGGACCACATAATTGGTATAGTCGGGATTGGTGAGGGTCTTCTCCCCCTCCTGGATCTGGCTGCGGATGGCGGCAAACTCCTCCTGGGTGAACTGCTCGCCCAGGGTAAACTTCACTCCGTCGGGGGTCAGGAGGGTCTCGTCCTTCTCCTTTTCGTAAATGGTCACCAGGGCGGCGGGGTCGTCGATGGTCGCCACATCTTTAATATTGTGCAGTTGGGCCAGGTCCACGAAGCTCAGGCCCACCAGGGCCACGGCGGCGATGAGGGTGCCCACCACGATGAAGGGGGTGCGGCGGCCCTTTTTGCTGTGGCTGCGGTCGGAAATGGCGCCGAACAGGGGCAGCAGGAACAGGGCCAGGACATTATCCAGGGCCATGATGACGCCGGACCAGGTCTGGGACATACCGAATTTATTGGTGAGGATCAGGGGGATGGTGTTGTCGTAGGCCTGCCAAAAGGCGCAGATCAGGAAAAAGGCAAAGCCCACCAGGATCGTCCGCTTGTAGTTAAGTTTCATGGTTTATCCTCCGTTTTTTGCAGTTCTTGCAGAAGCTCTGCAATGTCCCGGCGCACCCAGGTGGGATGGACGCCGTAGGTTTCTATATCCGCCTCCGTCCCCTCGCCGGAGAGGACGAACACCGTGTCGATGCCGGCATTTGCGCCGCAGGCTATATCCGTGTAGAGCCGGTCGCCCAGGAGCACCGTCTGGGCGGGGGTGAAGCCTGTGCGGGCCATAGCGAGCAGGGCCATATCCGGCTGGGGCTTGCCCAAAAAGCGGGGGGTGCGGCCGGTGGCGGTGGTGAGCATACGGCAGACGCTGCCGCAGTCGGGGACGGAGCCGTACCAGGTAGGGCAGACCCAGTCCGGGTTGGTGGCCCAGAACTCGGCCCCGCGATTGAGGAGAATGCAGGCGTCCTCCAGCTTTTGAAAGGTCAGCTCCCGGTCGAAGCCGCAGAGGAGCATATCCACATCCGGGTCGGGCCTATCCGTGACGGGGATGCCGGCGCTCTCCAGCTGGGCGTAAAAGGAGCGGGTGCCGAAGACATAGCATTTCTTCCCCGGGCGCTCCTTTTGCAGGGCGGCGATGGTCACATCCACGGAGGTAAGGTAGTCGGACTTGTCCGTCTCAATGCCCAGGCGGCGCATTTTTTCGATGTAGCCCTCCACGCCCCGGGAGGAATTATTGGTGAGGAAGAGGTAGCGGCCACCCACCCGGCGGATGTAGTGCAGGAAGGAGATGACGCCGTCGAAGAGGCGGTCGTCTAAGTAGATGGTGCCGTCCATATCCAGGAGAAAGAGGCGTTTTTCGCGCAGCGCGGGCATGGGGTCCCCCCTTTTACATATAAATACGATGTTATCATAGCACAAAGCCGCCTTGCAAGCAAGCAAAACGGCTTTGGGGGCGGAAAAAATTGTGTGGGGCGCGTTTGGGGGTGCTGGGGCCGACCCTTCCGGCGCTTCGCGCCACCTCCCCTTACGCAGGGGAGGCTTTGGGGACGGGGGATGCGGATTGCCACGGGCGCTTTGCGCCCTCGCAATGACATGGGGTTTTACACGGGGTGCATGGTCGGCGGGACACATTATTTCATGTGTTATCTTTCTTGGCGGAGCGGCGGAGGAGGAGGGAGCGGAGGGCTTTGCCGTCCCAGGGGATCAGGGGGTAGAGGTAGCCCCGGCCGGCTATGGGTTTGGCGGTGGCCATGAGGACCAGGACGCCCACCAGGCCCAGGGCGAAGCCCCACCAGCGCAGGGCGAAGGCGCACAGCAGCAGGGCCATGCGGCAGAGCTTGCAGGCGTAGCCCATCTCGAAGCTGTGCTGGGCGAAGTTGCTCACGGCCACGAAGGCCATATACACCAGCACCTCCGGCACCAGCCATCGGGACTGCACCGCAAAATCGCCCAGGATCAGCGCGCCCAGCATACTGAAGGAATTGCCCAGCACATCCGGGGTATTCAGAGACGCCAGCTTCAAAACATCGATGATAAGCTCCACCAGCAGCAGCTGTAGGGCCAGGGGCACGGCGTAGTCGCCCTCCACCAGGAGGAAGTCCCAGGGCTCCCGCAGGCCCGCCGGGTCCGTGGCCAGGAGATACCACAACGGCGTGATGATGACATTCAGCAGCATCACGAAAAAGCGGATGATGCGCAGGTAGGTGCCCACCAGGGGCGGGAAATAGTAGTCGTTTATCTCCTCGTTGAAGCGCAGGAGAGACACGGGGAGGATCATGACGGCGGGGGTGTTGTCGATGAGCAGGAGGATGTTGCCCTCCATCAAAGAGGCGGTGGCTACATCCGGGCGCTCGGTGTAGCGGGTCTTGGGAAAGGGGTTATACCACTGGCGGGGGGCGATGGCCTCGGCGATGGTCTCCTGGCTCATGGCGACGGACTGGACGGGGGCATTGCGGAGCTTTTCCCGGAGCTGGGAGAGGAGCTTGCGGTCTGCCTTGCCCTCCAGGTAGCACAGGGCCACATCGCACTGGGAGCGGCGGCTGACCCGCACGCGCTCCAGGGTCAGGGCCGGGTCGCGGATGCGGCGGCGCAGGAGGGCGGCGTTTTCCATGATGCTCTCCACGAAGCCGTCGTGACTGCCCCGGAGGACCTTGCCGGAGTCCGGCTCCTGGACGGAGCGGGTGGGGTACTCCTTGGCATCCAGCAGCAGGCCGCCGTCGTAGCCCTCCACCACCAGGAGCGTTTTGCCCGCAAACACATCCGTGGCCGCCTGCATACGGTCGCGGCAGGTCTCGGCGTCGCAGACGGTGACATAGCGGCGCAGGAGGGTGTCCAGGTCGGGGATGCCCGCGAGCGTGGGCAGGGCCTGGAGCTTTTCTACGGCCCGCTCTAAGAGCAGGTCTTTGGCGTAGCCGTTGACCACCCAGAGCTTGGCCCGGCGGCCCCCGACGCAGAGCTCCCGGCTCACCATGTCAAAGCAGCGGCCCACGCCCAGCAGGTCGTCCAATTGGCGGCATTTTTCTTCAAAGGGTCGGTTCATAGTGCCCCCTCCGTTTTTCCGAATTATGGGTATAGTATGGGCAAAAAAAGAACCGGGCATACGCCCGGAAGGGATGGTCGGAGAGAAAAGATGAAAGAGGAAAGCTGGGGGTAGGGTGCGAGAGGGGCGGGGTGGCGACCCTTCCGGCGCTTCGCGCCACCTCCCCTTACGCAGGGGAGGCTTTTTTGGGGGGCGCGGGGCGGGCGGGGTATGATCGCCCCGCCCGGTTTGGATTTAGATGGTTTTCTCGAAATAGAAATAGGTGTCGTCTTGGGTGGTTTGGCGCATGGAGGCGGAGAGCATTTTATAGGAGGCGGCGTTTTCGTGGAAGCACTTGGCTGCCACCCGGGCAAGGCCCAGGCCGTAGAGGGTCCAGTGGGCGGCGGCGGCGAAGGCCTCGGTGCCGTAGCCGTTTCCCGCGTATTCCGGGGCTATGCGGCAGCCCAGCTCGGCTCCGCCACGCCAGTCCAGGTTATACAGCACCGCTTCGCCGATACAGTTTCCGTCCAGGCGGACGGCGAAGTTCACGCAGCGGCGCAGGCGGAAGTCCTCTTGGGCCGTCTTTAGGAAATAGTCCTCTATGGGGATGCCGTCGTAATCCTTGTGCCAGTCGTAGCCCCAGAGACGGTTGCGGTCGTCGTCCAGGCAGAGGGCATTATAGGACAATTTGTCCTTTTCCGTCAGAGCGTTCAGGGTCAGGCGGTCCGTTTTTAGGGTGGGGATCTCGTGGAGACGGTCTAACTCGCTGCCCACCTCGAAGCAGAGCTTGCCGGCCAGGGCCGCCGGGAGGTACTGCATTTTGGAGGTGCGCAGGCCCTTGTCCCGGGCGTCGTCCTCCCGGTTCATCCACTGGACGGACGCATCGCAGTGCTGGGCGAAGGCCTGGACCATGGTGGGATAGGCACCGGGGCAGGAGTACAGGGCCTTTTCGATGTGGACCTGCATGGTGCTGCCGCACTGCTCGCCCATGCTGATGGCAAGCAGGCGGCCCTGGTGGAGCAGGCCCCCGGCCACGAACCAGTCGCCGGACAGATGGCGCAGCATCTCTTTCGCCAGGCGCAGCTCGTTTTGGGCGATGGCGCTCTGCTTGGAAAACTCCGCCCCGTAGTCCTGCCAAAACTGCTCCAAAAGCGGCTCGTCCGCCCCGGTCAGGGGCACATATTCCGCATCCGGAAAGAGCTTGCGGAACTTATTAATGTGGTTGCGCTGGCCGCTGTAACGGCGTCCTGCAAAGGCGGCCATATCCTCCCGGCGGTAAAGGTAGTCCTTCCAGGGGCGCTCGCTTAAAAGCCGCACCACCGGGTAGCGCAGGAAAAGCCGCCCGGCCTCCCCCTCCGGCACCACAGAGATCACCGGGCGCACGCCCTGCTCGGTGCAGTATTTTTCGATGAGGGTCAGGGCCGCGTCCACATCTCCCTCCGGGCCGGGGACGGGGAAATCGAACTGGTAGCGTCCGTCAATTTCGTTGCGGACAATGAGGCAGCCCGCCGCCTCGCAGTAGGCCGGGTGCAGCACGCCCCCCCACATGAGCTTCACGCCCACGGAATACTCGCACAGGCGGTAGTCACAATTGATATAGTAAGGTCTTAATTTCTCCGCGTTTTGCGGGGTAACAGGTTCAAAATTCATAATGCGATGTTCTCCAGAATCTCTTTTGTCTCAGTGATGAAGCGCCGGGCAATGGGGCGCAGCTCCTTTTTCGACCGCACGGCGATGCCCAGCTCCCGGACGGCGGGCGGGTCCATGGGCACGGCCACCACATTGTCCCGGCGGCCCCGGAGCACCAGCTCCGACAGGATGCTCACCCCCAGGCCATGCTCCACCATGGAGATGATGACGCTGTCGCTGACATGGGTCTCCTGGATGTTGGGCTGCACATCGCCCAGGGCGCGCATGATGTCCAAATGGAAGCCCAGAGACGGCATGAGAAAGTCCAGCCCCTCCAGGCAGGAGACGGGTAGGCTGGTGCGGCCTTGCAGGTCGTAATCCGGCGGGAGGATGGCCAGGAGCGGGTCATTGCGCAGGTGGATCCAGTCGAAATTGCCGCCCTCCTGGCGGGAGGCGAAGCACATATCCACCTTGTCCTCCCGGACCCAACCGTAGACCTCCTGGACACTGCCCATCTGAATATCCACCGCCACATCCGGGTGCCGGTCCCGGAAGCGCTGGATCAGCTCCGGCAGCCAGTGCATGGCGATGCTGGCGTAGGAGGCCACGCGGATGGTCTCCTCCCGGCGGGTATTGATGAGGCGGATCTCCCGCTCCAGGGTGTCCCCGGCCCGGAGGAAGTCCTCGATCATGGGCAGGACCCGCTCCCCGGCGGCGGTGAGGCGGATGCCGTTGCGGCCACGCACCAGGAGGGCAAAGCCGATGTCCTTTTCCAGGCTGTTCATCATGTGGGTGAGGCCGGACTGGGTGTAGCCCAGCACCTCCGCCGCCCGGGTAAAGCTGCCCGTGCGCACCGCCATCACCAGCGCCTCCAGTTTTTTGGTCTCCATGGACTGCTCCTCCTTCCATGCTTGTATGTCATATATGTGTTATACGCCGATTTTACGGGAATTGCAATAGCTTTTGCAACAGGTACCATCGGTTGGCAAGGGCAGACACGGTTTTGACGGGCAGAAATGCTGCGCACCTGCCAGCGATGGCATCATTTGAATATGACATATTCTCATAGAAAAATGAATACTTGTCGCTTTACAAACAGGTGGGGGCGGAGTATAGTATGCCCATAGTAATTCCATACATGAATTGCTTTTCCTTTCTATCCTCAAACCTATAAAGGCCGCCTTTTTTAAGGCGGCCTTTATAGGTTTAAGACTGTCGAAAATTCCTGCGGAATTTTCCGACAAGGGATTGCAGCCTGCTGCGCGCATAATTTTTGCGCGGAGCGCAAAAATTCCACACTTGCAGGCTGAAAGGTATTTTTCTCCACGCGCATGTCGCGGTGAAAAATGATCCCAATTTTTTTCCGCCTGCGGGCGGCAAACTCTGCGAGGCTTTTTTCGTATATGGGGAGCGCCGGGCCGGAAGGCTCGGCGCTTTTGCGGGGTGGGGACAAGGGGTGTGGTGCGCAGCGGGCGGCGGGCGGGGCAGAGCCCTGCCCCTACGGGTAGGTTTCAATAGGTGCATTCGTTATCGGGCGGCGGGGTGAGGGCACCCCGCCCTACGGATAATAGGGGAATTAGTACGACCGGGTCGTCCAGGAGGCCGACCCCTACGGAAGTTTACAAGAACTGCGACCATTATCGGGCGGGACGATGTAGGCATCGTCCCCTACGGAGGGTCACAAGGGGTGCAGTGGTGGGCGACCCTTCCGGCGCTTCGCGCCACCTCCCCTTACGCAGGGGAGGCTTTAGAGGAGGGATTGCCACAGCCAGTGTGCGCACTGGCCTCGCAATGACACATAGCAGGTAGTGTGGAGGACGGGGTGATTTTGAGTGGTTTTGGGGGTTATTGCTCGGGGGCGGGATAGGGGGCGAATTGGTCGGTGCGGCCCAGGAGATAGTCGGTGCTGGTGGCGTAGAAATCCGCCAGGCGGAGGAGGACATCGGTGGGGATGTCGCGCTTGCCCATCTCATAATAGGAATAGCAGACCTGGGAGCATTGCAGGTAGGCGGCCAGGTCCTTTTGCAGCAGGTCCCGGTCCTCCCGCAGGTCGCGGATGCGTCTATACATGGCTTTGTGCCTCCTTTTTGGGGTGTCACAGAAAGTATAGACAAAACAAAATGTTTTATTGACATATATAACATTTTGTTATATTATTGGCACTAAGAAGAAATAATATTGGAGGGGCATATAATGGCAAACAATCTCGAGCAAGGTAGTCAAGCACAATTTGAGGCAGAGGCATATAAGAGGAAACTCATAAACAAATATGTAGCCAGCCCTATTATGGCAGAAGTTTTGGATGTTATTTTGAGCGACAATGGAGATAAGCCAACTGAAATTGAGGTGCATTACAATTGCGTTGTAAGTCGACTGGATGATATGATTCGCACATATGATTTCTTAAAGAATCAAGTCACATTTTTTGAAACTCAATATTTCAGCGATGGAATATGTACAAAGGCGGTATATCAAAGCGAAGCATTGGCGGAGGCAATTAATCGAATTCTGGGAGGGCATTATAGTATAGATCATAAAATTGAAGCGGATCGAATGGTTTTTGTTATGAGACTTGAGCCATACAGAGCTTTTTGAAAGGAGGAAATTACAATGGCGCGGTGTTATTATTTGGATTATGAGAGTAAGGGTTTTCTTAGCAGCTACGGGAGCGACGAGTATGTTTGCAAGCTGTGCGGGAAGCACTTTGCTACCAGTGACCCGCAGGTGAAGTACACTTGCAACGCCGACTACGGCGAGGAATACCAGAAGTGCCCGGTGTACCGGGATCGGCGGTAATGGGATGATGGAAATGGCCCCGGGGGAGCGTTGGCTGCCTCGGGGTTTTTTTCGTTACAAGGGGTGCGTTGCGTCGACCCCTCAGTCGCGGCGGAGCCGTGACAGCTCCCCCTTACGCAGGGGAGCCTTTAAGGACGGGAGTTACGGATTGCCACAGCCAGCGTTCGCGCTGGCTTCGCAATGACAGTTTTTTTACAAGAGGTGCAATACAAGCCCGGACGGTGGGCTGGGGCAGGCCGCCCTACGATCGGTTTTTACGGGCTTGTTTGAGTTCGTGAAAAATTTGTCTTGCTTTTTGGGCGCGGTTGGGGTACAATGCCTTCGGCGCGTTGCGCTGAAAATATGCGCTGCATCCGGGTTGGCCGGAGCGGCAGCAGGAGGTTTGAAAAGTGAATCAGAAAACAAAGAACTTGGTGGGCGCAGGTGTGTTCACCGCCATTGTGCTGGTGCTGCAATTTTTGGGCGGCTCCTTCCAAATCGGGGGACTGAACATCAATGTCTCCCTGGTGCCCATCGTGGTGGGCGCGGCGGTTTACGGCTGGAAGGTCGGCGCGTGGCTGGGCCTTATGTCCGGCGCGGTGATCCTCATCGCCGGGCAGGCGGCGGCGTTCCTGGCGGTCAATCCCCTGGGGACCATTGTGACGGTCCTGGTGAAAGGTACGCTGTGCGGCCTTATCGCCGGGCTGGTGTACACGGCGCTGAGCAAGAAAAATCGGTGGCTCGGCATCATCGTGGCGGCCATCGTGTGCCCGGTGGTGAACACGGGCATATTCCTGCTGGGGTGCCTGGTGTTCTTCATGGAGACCCTCAACGGCTGGGCCGCCGCTTTGGGCTACGAAAACGCAGGGTCTTACATGATTCTGGGCCTGGCGGGCGGCAATTTCCTGCTGGAGATCGGCGTGAATGTGGTGCTGGCCCCGGTGATCTCCCGGCTCATTGCCATCGGCAAGAAGAAATAAGGCGGTGGACGGAATGCTGCTGACCATTGACATAGGCAACTCCAACATTGTTTTCGGCCTGCCTGCGGGCGAGGGCCGGGCGCGCAGGCTCTACCGCCTGGGCACCGTGCCGGAGCGGCCGGCAGAGGAGTATTTTGCCCTGGCGGACAGTCTCTTTGCCCGGGAGGGCGTGGACCTCAAGCAGGTGGACGGAGCGGTGATCTGCTCCGTGGTGCCGGTTTTGGTGCCGGTTCTGTCCCAGGTGGTGCAGCGGCTGACGGGCATCACCCCGTACATCGTCACGCCCCGGTCCAAAAGCGGGCTGACGCTGGCCATCCCAGAGGTGGACACCCTGGGAAACGACATCCTGGCGGCGGACGCGGCGGCAGCGGCGGAGTACCCCCTGCCGGCCATCATCTTCGACATGGGCACCGCCACCACGGTGACGGTGGTGGACAAGGACCGCCGGTACATCGGCGGGGCGATTTTGGCCGGGGTGCGGCTGGGCATACAGGCCCTGTTCGCGGGCACGGCGCAGCTGCCGTCGGTGTCCATCCAGGCGCCCAAGCAGGCCATCTGCGGCACGGCGCTGGAGTCCATACAGAGCGGCGCGGTGTTCGGCGCGGCGGCCATGATGGACGGGCTGGCGGAACGGTTCGAGGCGGAGCTGGGGCAGAAATGCACGCTCCTGGCCACCGGCGGCCTGGCGGGCTGCATCGTCCCCCACTGCCGCAGGGAGTTCATCTATGACGAGAGCCTGCTGCTAAGGGGCATGGAACTGATCTATGGGATGAACTGCGAGAAATAAGAAGCAAAAAAACTCTCTCCCGGCGAGGACTGGGAGAGAGTTTTTTGTTGATTTTGGTCGTTTTCTGTGATAAAATTTGACTGCTCGTCAAGGCGAACTACATACCTTCTTCCAAGCGTAAGGCCAGAAAGGAGGTGAATCGCTTTGGAAGAAATCGTTGCTTTCATATTGTCCGTTTTTTCCAGCTTGGTAGCTTGCTATCTTTGGGATAAATGGACCAATCATCGTCTTTGACGGGCGAAACGGCTGGGGTTGGCTCCCAGCCGTTTCATTTTCGTCTTGGAAGAATATCGTTGCTTTTAGGCTTCCGCCTATGAATAGTATAGGGCAGGACGGGGCAAATGTCAAATGGTTTTTTGTGGCCGCCGTTTGGACTACTTCCCTGCCCACAGTTCCGGGCACAGCCACATGAAAAATGCAACAAAGGGTATGCTTCCAAGCAGCATCAGGTCCTCGTCGCCATCCATGAGCCACCACTGTATGGCGAGCCCGGTCAGCGTCACCAGGATCCCTATGATCTCACGCTTTTTTCTGGGCCATTTACGCATAACATCGCCCCCTCTTTTTTTGATTATAGCCTAATATTCGGCAATATTCAACAGAGAATATTCCCTGTATGCTACCATACAGGGAGGCGAAAGCCATGATCGTATTTGACCCGCTGTGGGAGACTTTGAAGCGCAAGCATATCAGCCAGTACGCCCTGATCAAGGAGTACGGCGTCAGCACCGGGACGCTGGACGCGCTGCGGAAAAACCGAAGCGTGACCCTGCACACCATCAACGACCTGTGCCGCATTCTGCAATGCGATGTGGGCGAGGTGATCCGGTATGTGCCGGAGGATGAAAAGTAAAAATACAAAAAGAAACGGCTGGGGAGCGTCCCTGGCCGTTTCTTTTTATAGCTTCTATTCAATCGGGTTTTGCCGCCGCTGGGTGAGGGTTTGGGTCAGGGCAGAGGCCAGGAGGAGGGCGGGGTATAGCAGGTAGCGCAGCCAGGGGATAAGCGTTAGGAGGGCGGGGATCACACGGTGGGAAACTACGGCATCGGCGGCACAGCTCAGGCACATGGAAACACCTGATAGCAGGAGGAGAATTTTTGAACACCTGCACAGCAGGTCCGGCTTTTTCCATAGAACCGCCGCCCACAGGACGATGAGCAGGGCTACGACGCAGATGCGTATGACCGAGCCGCGGGCGATCAGCAGCGGCAAATACTCGCACAGCGACAGTGACAGCACCGTGACCAGGAACAGGGCCTTTTGCAGCGAATGCCGCCACTCCGCCTGCCAGGCCGCCCCGATGCCCATGATCTTGACCGTGGCAAGGTGGTAGCGCCGGAGCAGGAGGCCCACTATGACAAGCAGCACCGCGATCAGCTCCAGGGGGATCATCCAGGGGTTTCCCATGCGCCACCGCTCATCATAGAGCAGAAGCAATGCAATTTGGTAAAAGTACACGAATATCTCCCACACAGCCAGGGCGGCGGCGGGGAGACAGAAGAGGTCCATGCCCAGGCGGCTGCGGCGGAGAAGATACAGCTCCGCCTCCCGGCCACGGGCTTGGGCGGTGGGGGACGGGTCACGGTCCAGGCGCTGACCGGCTAAGATCTCGTCCACGGTGACACCGTAGAGCTCCGCCAGAGCGGGCAGGACGGTTATGTCCGGCAGGCCCCCTCCGCTCTCCCACTTGCTGATGGTCTTATTGGACAGGTTCAGCTTTTCCGCCACCGCCTGCTGGGTATAGCCCCGGGCCTTGCGCAGGGCAGAGAGGAAATCGCCGATCTTTGCTGCATCCATTTTTGCTCTCCTTTCGGACTTGGTAAGGCCACTATACCGGGCGTGGAGGGATTTGGGAACGCATGGGGCGCAGAATTTTGTCTACGCTGCGTGGAATTGGCATTTTGAGGGGCATACGGATTGCCACAGCCAGCGTGCGCGCTGGCTTCGCAATGACAGTTTTTTACAAGGGGTGCGGTGCATACCCGGCGGGCGGGGTAGAACCCCGCCCCTACGGAAATGTAGGGATGCTTGCGTAGGGCGGCGTGCCCTCACGCCGCCGCGATGGTGCGGTGGGGCGGGCCGATGTGGGGAGCGAACTGAGCGCTGCCAGTGGCAGAGGAAGCGAAGTGAGCGAGTGGCCGCGGTCAAAATTTCAAGCGGCAGCCGTAAGGCAGCGCAGAAATTTTGGGCACCGCAACAGGATCATCGGCCCCTACGGGTGCGTAGCAAGGGGTTCAGCGGGCGGGCGACCGCAATGGTCGCCCCTACGGAGTGTAACAAGAGGTGTGGGGCGTCGACCCCTCAGTCATGGCGGAGCCGTGCCAGCTCCCCTTGCGCAGGGGAGCCTTTGGGGACGGGGGATGCGGATTGCCACGGTCAGTGTGCGCACCGGCCGTGGCAGTGACAGGGTTTTTGCATGGGGTGCGGTGCAAGTCCGGGCGGCGGGGTGAGGGCACCCCGCCCTACGAAACCATAAGAAGCGCCTGCGGGCGGGCCGTCGGGGACGCCGGCCCCTACGGGGGGTGCAGGAAGAGTTTCCGTCCGTATAGAAAGGCGGGAGAAGTGAATCTCCCGCCTTTTTATTATGTATTTCTTACTTATTGCTCAGGTACTCGTCGATGGACTTGGCGCCCAGTTTGCCCGCGCCCATGGCCAGGATGACGGTGGCGGCGCCGGTGACGGCATCGCCGCCGGCGTACACGCCTTCACGGGAGGTGAGGCCGTCCTCGTTGACGATGATGCAGCCCTTCTTATTGACCTCCAGGCCCTTGGTGGTGGACTTGATGAGGGGGTTGGGGGTGGTGCCGAGAGACATAATGACGGCGTCCACATCCAGCTCGAACTCGCTGCCCGCTTTCTCCACGGGGCGGCGGCGGCCAGAGGCATCCGGCTCACCCAGCTCCATCTCGATGCAGGTCATGGACTTGACGCAGTCCTGCTCGTCGCCATTGATCTGGACGGGGTTATTGAGGGTCTTGAAGATGACGCCCTCCTCGATGGCGTGCTCCACCTCCTCGTGACGGGCGGGAAGCTCCTCCATGCCGCGGCGGTAGACCACATAGACCTCGGCGCCCAGGCGCTTGGAGCAGCGGGCGGCGTCCATGGCCACATTGCCGCCGCCGACCACGGCCACCTTCTTGCCCTCCAGGGCCATGATGGGGGTGTCGGAATCGGGCTTATAGGCCTTCATGAGATTGATACGGGTGAGGAACTCATTGGCGGAATACACGCCCTTGAGGTTCTCGCCGGGGATATGCATGAACATGGGCAGGCCCGCGCCGGAGCCCACGAACACGGCCTCGAAGCCGTTCTCCTCCATCAGCTCGTCGATGGTGATGGTGCGGCCCACCACGGTGTTGGTCTCCACCTTCACGCCCATGGCCTTCAGGCCGTCCACTTCCTTCTGGACGATGGCCTTGGGCAGACGGAACTCGGGGATGCCGTACACCAGCACGCCGCCGGCCAGGTGCAGTGCCTCGAACACGGTGACCTCATAGCCCTTCTTGGCCAGGTCGCCGGCGCAGGTCAGGCCCGCAGGGCCGGAACCCACGATGGCCACCTTGTGGCCGTTGGACTCGGGCTTGGTGGCAGCCTCGGTGCTGTGGGCGTTGTGCCAGTCGGCCACAAAGCGCTCCAGACGGCCGATACCCACGGGGTCGCCCTTCTTGCCGCGGACGCAGTGCATCTCGCACTGGCTCTCCTGGGGGCAGACGCGGCCGCACACGGCGGGCAGGGAGCTGGTCTGATGGATCACCTGATAGGCGCCCTCATAGTCCTTCTCCACGATCTTCTGGATGAACTCGGGGATACGCACGTTGACGGGACAGCCGTCCACGCAGGGATGGTTCTTGCAGTTGAGGCAGCGGGCGGCTTCGTCCAGCGCCTGCTCCTCGGTGTAGCCCAGCGCTACCTCGAGGAAGTTTTTATTGCGGACATTGGGGTCCTGAGAGGGCATCTCGTTCTTCTTCAAGCTCATATTCGCCATGATCACTTTACCTCCTGCTTGTACAGATTGCAGACTTCCTCATGCTTGCGCACCTCGAAGTCGTGATACATCTGATTGCGCTTGACAGCCAGATCCCAGTCCACCTGATGGCCGTCGAAGTCGGGGCCGTCCACGCAGGCGAACTTGGTCTCGCCGCCCACGGTCAGGCGGCAGCCGCCGCACATACCGGTGCCGTCGATCATGATGGGGCTCATGGAGACGGTGGTGGGCACGCCGTAGGGTTCGGTGGTCTTGCAGACGAACTTCATCATGACCATGGGGCCGATGGCGAAAATTTCATCATAGACATTGCCCGCATCCAGCAGTTCCTTCAGCGCCTCGGTAACAAGACCCTTCTGGCCGTAGGAGCCGTCGTCGGTGCAGACCTTCAGGACGGAGGAGACGGCCTTGAACTTGTCCTCCAAAATCACAACATCCTTGCTCTTAAAGCCCACCACGGCATGGACCTCGGCCCCGCAGTCGTGGAACTTCTTCAGCACGGGATAGGCGATGGCGCAGCCGACGCCGCCGCCCACCACGCAGACCTTCTTCTTTCCCTCGGTCTCGGTGGGCTTGCCCAGGGGACCCACGAAGTCATGCAGGCAGTCGCCCTGCTGCTTGTGGCTGAGCTTTTCGGTGGTGGCGCCCACGGTCTGGACGATGATGGTGACGGTGCCCTTCTCCCGGTCATAGTCGTGGATGGTGATGGGGATACGCTCACCGTTTTCATCCACGCGCAGGATGATGAACTGACCCGGCTGGGCCTTCTTGGCCACCATGGGGGCCTCGATCTCATACAGGATCACGGTAGGCTTCAGGGCTGTTTTTGTAACAATGCGGTACATATTGCTCTCTTCCTTCCTGGTTGATTTGTTGGCAGGGTATGCGCTCTCTTTCTCACGGAGTTCACATCCTGTATATTTTAGCATTAAATCTCGCTTTCGTCAATTACTCCGGGGCAAGATCGGGGTCTAAAATCGTCACTTTCCGGCCCTCTACCAGCACTATCCCGGCCTGGCGGAGCTTTTTCAGCTCCCGCATCATGGCGCTGCGGTCGGTAGATATGTAATCGGCCAGGGCGCTGAGGGAAAAGGGCAGGGTGAAGCTGCCGCCGTTTTTGGCCTGCTGGAGGGAGAAGTAGCACAGGAGCTTGTCGCGGATGCTGCGGCGGCTGAGCACCTCCACCCGCTCGGACAGAGCGGTGGCCTTCTCGGCGATGAGGTGGAACATATTATCGATCATGCGGTTGTGGTGGCCGCAGTTCTTTTCGCAGCGGTTCTCCAGCTTTTCCTGGGGGAAAAACCAGACGGTGCAGGGGTTTTCGCAGGCTATATCAATGCTGTCGTCCAGGACATTCTGAAACATGAGCATCTCGCCGAACACGCCGCCGGGGAGAAGATGCTCCAAAATCGTGCGGTCGCCCCGGCGGTCTACGCGCTCCACAAGGGCGGAGCCGGAGACCAGGATGCCGATGCTGTGGCCGCCGCGCTTGAAGTCGTAAATGTGGTCCTCGGGGCCGAAGCTCCGCTCCTGGACGCCGAAGCACTCATAGATGCGGCGGCACTCCTCGGCGGTGATGCCCTCAAATACGGGGGTCTGGGGAATGGTCATGACCTGCCTCCTTTTCCGGGCCCTCCGCGCCGCAGCGCAGGCCCATTTTATCTCTCTTATGGCCGATGATGACATAGACGATGACATAGACCACGGCGCCCCACACCAGGGCCGCAACCAAATCGATGAAGGCGTGCTGCTTCACAAGCAGAGTGGAGGCCGCGATGATGGTAAACCACACGGTGCCGACAATTTGCCAGACCCGCTTCAGCTTCGGCGAGTGCCACATGGCGGAGATGGCCGCCACCACGCCCAGCACATGGACGCTGGGGAAGACATTGGCGTTGTTATCGGCTGCCCAGGTCATTTGCAGGAGCCAGGAGCAGAAATTGTGCCGGGGCAGCTCCGCCGGGCGCAGGTCCTGGCCGTTGGGGACAATGAAGCAGAACAGGGTCGCCGTGGTGTAGGCAATGGCGATGAACCACATATAGCGGCGAAAGCTCTCCGGGTCCTTCACGATGAAGAACACGCCCAGCAGAAACAGCAGGATGCTCCAGCTATCGTAGGGAATGACGAAATACTCGCAGAAGGGGATATAGTCGTCGATGGCGGTCTGGGTGGGCCAGTAATTGTCCGTGACCACATGCTCCACGATGAAGTACATCATAAGGTACACAGGCAGGTACAGGCCCCACCACATATGGGGATGGGTACGAATAAAATGCTTGATTTTTTGCATGAATGTCCTCCATTACACTCCTCAAGGGTATCTTGGCTATTATAACACATTTCCCGGCGGACGCCATAGGGGGGACGAAAATGTCACTGATTTTTAACAATTTTTATGCGCGGCGGCTTGCGGAAAGGGTGCTGCATATATTATAATACACATACTATGTCAAATTTTGAGGAGGACGCAGTATGCTGCTGAAACGGGAAGATAAAGAGAATCGCCAGGTGGTGCTGACCATTCAGGTGGAGCAGGAGGCCTGGGAGAAGGCGCTGGAGGAGGCTTATGAGCAGAGCAAGGCGCTGTTTAAGAAGGAGGACGGCTCCCTGCCCACCCGCGAGGAGATGGAGCAGAAGCATGGGGCCGATGTGTTTTACCAGGACGCGGTGAACAGCACCTTCCCCATCGCCCTGGTGGAGGCCGTGCGCCAGGAGGACATCAGCGTGGCCGGGGCCCCGGAGCTGAGCGTGGAGTCTATCGGGCCCGAGGGCTATGTGTTCTCTGCCCTCATCGACCTCTACCCGGAGGTGAAGCTGGGGCAGTACAAGGGGCTCTCCGCCCCCCGGCCCCAGGTGGAGCTGTCGGACGACGATGTGACCGCCGCCATCGGGGAATATTTGCAGAACCATCTCACCGAGGAGCACCCGGAGAAGGCCGCCATGGGCGACGAGGTGGTGCTGGACTTCGAGGGCTTTGTGGACGGCGTGCCCTTTGAGGGCGGCAAGGCGGAGCAGTACCCCCTGCTGCTGGGCAGCGGCTACTTCATCCCCGGATTTGAGGAGCAAGTGGCCGGGCTGGCTGTGGGCGGCGAGCGGGACATTGCCGTCACCTTCCCTAAGCAGTATGCCCCGGAGCTGGCGGGCAAGGACGCGGTGTTCCACATCAAGGTCCACAAAATAACCCGCCGGGCGCGGCCGGACATGAACGACGAATTTGCCAAGGCCCAGGGCTATGCCGACGCCTCCGCCCTGCGCCGGAGCATCATGGAGCAAGCGGTGCGCGCAAAGCAGCAGGAAGCCGCCGACGCCTACGCCGACGCCCTGGTGCAGCAGGTCATTGCGGGGATGGAGGTGGAAATTCCCGAACGCATGGTCCAGTGCCAGTTGGACGGGCTCATGCGGGACCTGGAGCAGCAGCTTATGCAGCAGGGGGCCACCATGGACGCCTACCTGGAGATGGCGGGCATCACCCGGGAGGACCTGCGGCGGCAGGCGGAGAGCAGCGCCCGGTCCTCGGTGGAGTTTGAGCTGGCTATGACGGAGATCGCCCGGCAGGAGAACATCCAGTTCACCGACGCGGAGCTGGAGGAGAAATATATCCAGATGTCCGCCCTCTACGGCATGACCCCGGAGCAGCTGAAGCAGAATCTGCCCATAGAGCGCCTGACCCACGACCTGCGCCTGGCAAGGGCAAGGGCCATTGTGGTGGACAGCGGGAAGGAGATCTGAGCCTCTCCCCTACCCTATTATAAATAAACGCAAAAAGGCCCTGCCGGGTTTGAATGTCCGGCAGGGTCTAATTTATATGCTTTATATGCTCATTTCCGAATGGTTTTTCCGCAGGCGTAATACGAAGCGCCATGCAAGCCCGTAGGGGACGATGTAGGCATCGTCCCCTACGGAGTATAACAAGAACTGCTCCGAAACGGGTCGTCCAGGAGGCCGACCCCTACGCGCCGTTTACCGATAGAAATTCGTAGGGGGCGGCGTCCCCGACGCCCCGCTTGCAGGCCTTCGGAAAATGCGGTTTGTTATCTTCCCAATGTGAACGCCGCTGCCACGGCGATAACCTCTCGGGCCCAGTAGCCGGGGCCTAAGAGCCAATAGGAGCGGCAGCCCAGGGACTGGGCCTCCAGGCCGCTGTTTTTCGCGTAGATGGCCGAGCGGAGCTGGTGGAAATTGTCGCTGGCTACGGCGATCTCCGTGGGCAGGCCGTTTTCCTTGATAATATCCGCGGCAAAGGCGATATTCTGCCTGGTGTTTTCGGACTTCTCCTCCAGGTAAATGCGGCTGGAGTCGATGCCCCGGCGCACCAGCTCGTCCCGGATGCACTGGGCCTCGGAGATGATCTCGTCGTCGGCCATGCCGCCGCAGGCCACGCATACGGCCTGGGGGTTCTCCGTCAGGTAGTCGTAGGCGCTGTCGATGCGGGCCATGAGCATTTTGCTGGGGCGGCGGCCCCGAATTTCGCAGCCCAGGACCAGGACGGTGCAGGGCGCGTCGCTCTCGGGCCGGTTCACCGCCTGGCGCACCATGAGGCCCAATATCACATCCACGCACAAAAGTCCCGCCGCAAAAAGGGCCAGCAGCGTCCGCCACAGAGCGCGGTGCCGCCCGGTGAGCAGCGCTTTGACCTTCTGCGGGCGCAGGAGCATCCAGGTGAAGATGCCCAGTATCACCACCGGGAAAAACATCCCGATATGGCGCACGCCGATGGAGAGCGGCAGCAGGAAGTAGACGCTCAGGGCGACAAACAGCGCCGCCAGGGTGTAACGGAGGATCTTATTCATGCGGGGGCCGTTTCTTCCGCGATGTGGCCGGCGATGCGCTGCATGATGAGGTCCAGGGCCACCAGGTTATGGCCGCCCTCCAGGACCACGATGTCAGCGTATTTTCGCGTGGGCTCCACGAACTGCTCGTGCATGGGCTTCACCGTGGTGAGATACTGCTGGACGATGGACTGCATGGAGCGGCCCCGCTCCTCCACATCCCGCAGGGCCCGGCGCAGGATGCGCACATCCGCGTCCGTCTCCACGAAAATGCGAATGTCCATCAGCTCCCGCAGGCGGGGGTCCTGAAAAATGAGAATACCCTCCACGATGATGACCGGGGCGGGCTGAATGAGCACCGTTTCATCCGTGCGGTTGTGGTCGGCGTAGGAATAGACCGGGCAGTGGATGGCGTGGCCCGCCTTCAGCTCCTTGAGCTGCTGGACCATGAGGTCGGTGTCGAAGGCGTCGGGGTGGTCGTAGTTCTGCTTGCAGCGCTCCTCGAAGGGGACATCCTGGCGCTTATAGTAGTTGTCGTGGTGTACGACGCTGATGGCCGAGCCGAAATGGGCGGCCAGGTGTTCGGTGAGCGTGGTTTTGCCGCTGCCGGTGCCTCCGGCGATGCCGATGATCATGGTATTCATAAGCGATGTCCCCTCGATATTATTTTTTTATTCCATTATAGGCAGGTTGCGGAATAATTGCAAGGGAACTTGTAAAAAAAGGATGAATTTCCTTGTTTTTCAGTTGACGCGGGCGGGCAAGTCGTATAATATAATTATGTAAATCTAAGGGAGGAACAGCAATGCGCCTTTTGAAATGTCCCAAATGCGGAGAGATGTTCTCCGATACCTATAAAACCTGTCCCTTCTGCCAGGAGGACGAGGAGATACACAGCGGCAAGAGCGTGAAGCCCAGCGGACGCCGGGTAGGCGGCGGCAAGGCCAAGCCCAAGGTGGGCGGCGGCGTGGTGGTAGCGTGCCTGGTGCTGGTGCTGGGCCTGGTGGTCTTCACCATCTTTGGCAGCCAGCTTACGGAGATCTTCACCGGCGGCAAGGACGAGCCCGCACCTGCGGCCTTGACCCTCAGCCAAAAGAGCGCCGACCTCACCGTAGGCGGCACCGTGAAGCTCACCGCTTCCGGCGGGGAGAGCACCGTCAGCTTCTCCAGCAGCGATGAGGCTGTGGCGACGGTGGCCGCCGACGGCACCGTAAAGGCCGTGGGCGAGGGTAGCGCCGTGGTCACCGCCAAGGCGGGAGACCTGACCGCCTCGTGCAGCGTGGCTGTGAAAGCGGCGACCCAGGAGCCGGAGCCGGTGAAGCCCGATGTGCCCGCAACGAGCGACCTGGTGCTGCAATCCATTTACGGCAGCAGCGGGGAATTCTCCTGCAATGTGGGCGAGGCCGTACCCCTGGAGGTAACGGGGACCGAGAGCGCCGTCACCTGGAGCAGCTCTGACAGCCAGATCGTCACCGTGGATGCCTCCGGCACCGCTACGGCGGTGGCCTCGGGCCGGGCCATTATCACCGCCGCTGTGGACGGGCAGACCTTGACCATTGAGGTTTTGGTTTGGTAATGATTTTTATAACCGCAAAGCGCCTTGCCGTTTTGGCAAGGCGTTTTTACCGAAAAGAACGGGAGGAATGGTTTTGAACCGCAGGGAGCTTTTGGATAAACTCTCCGCCTCGGCGGAGGAGCGGGTGCTGCTGGGCCGTCTGTGGGACGCTCTGGAGCGCTGCCGGGGGCGCAATGTGCCGGAGGAGAGCGGGTTCCTCTCCCCCCACGAGCAGGCTCTGGCCGGGCAGCTGATGCAGGCCTTGGGCGCTGTGGACGGCTGGGCCCTTTGGGGCGGCTACGAGGGTGCCCAGCGGCGGCAGATGCACTTTCTCCCGGACTGGTGCGACGGGCCGGAGGCCGGGGCCATCCGGGTGCTGCGGTGTCGGTTTTATGAGACGGACCACCCCACCCACCGGGACTTTTTGGGCAGTCTCATGGGCCTGGGTCTGACGCGGGAGAAGATCGGCGACATTCTGGTCTCGCCCCAGGCGGCGGATGTGCCGGTGGGCAGCAGCGTGGCGGACTTCCTCTTGCAGGAGTGGACGCAGGCGGGCCGGGTGCATCTGCGCGTGGCGGAGATCGGGCCGGAGGAGATCGCCGTGCCGGAGCAGCCGGTGAAGCTGGTGCGGGACACGGTGGCATCCTTGCGGCTGGACAGCGTACTGGCGGCGGGATTTTCCATAGGCCGCAGCGCGGCGGCGGAGCTGATACGCAGCGGCAAGGTGGAAGTGAACTGGATGCCCTGCGAAAAGCCCGACGCAGCCGTGCAGGCGGGGGATGTGCTCACGGCCCGGGGCCTGGGCAAGTGCCAGGTGGAGGCCGTGGGCGGACAGAGCCGCAAGGGCCGCACGGGCATCACGGTGAAACGATTTTTATGAGAGGTGGCGGAGATGGAACAGAAGAAAATTGACCGCATCAACGAGCTGGCCCGGAAGGCCAAGACCCCGGAGGGTCTGACCCCCGCTGAGACAGAGGAGCGGGCCGCCCTGCGCCAGGAGTATCTGAACAGCGTCATGGACAACCTCCGCCGGGAGCTGGACAACACCTGGGTGGTGGACGAAAAGGGCAACAAGCGGAAGCTGACACCGGGGAAGAAGACTATGTCGTGAGGGGGCGGGCGACCGCAAGGGTCGCCCCTACGCAGGGGATGCTTTTTCGTTGGCTCCCCTGCGTAAGGGGAGCTGGCACGGCGAAGCCGTGACTGAAGGGTCGCCGACCACCGCACCCCATGCAACGCAAAACGGCGGGGTGTGGTCACCCCGCCCTACAATGTTGGCCCCCTTGCCTAAAGGGGGCTGTCGGCGGAGCCGACTGGGGGATTCGTTTTCCCCACCGCACCGGCAGGGCACGCGGGCCCTGCCCTACAAAAATTACTGTTGTAGGGCGGGACCCATGTGTCCCGCCGCCCCGCACCTACCTTGTGATAATCGAACCCTCTACCCCGCACGAATCCCTCCACCAGCCTGCGGCTGGTCCCCCTCCCTTTAGGCAAGGGAGGCAACGGGTTTTCGGGGGTGCGGTAAGGCGGGCCGATGTGGGCATCGGCCCCTACGGAATCGTTCGTAGGGACGGGGTTCTACCCCGCCCGCGGGAGGGGCAGAGCCCCTCCCCTACGGATGGTTTGAATCCTGTCCGCCCTGTGTTCGTCCTTGCAATAACATTTTGACCACAAAAAATCCCCTATCCGGGTCTGTCTCGGATAGGGGATTTTTTATTTCAGAAATTGAACACCACACCCACCACGGCGGAGGCCAGGATGAAGAGGATCGGGTGCAGGCCCTTGGTGGGCTTTACCCAGCGGGTGAGCACCAGGAGCACGGCGGCCAGGGCGATGCCCTTCCAATTCAGCATAGCCAGGCCCGTCATGCCGCTGTTGAGCAGGGCCACCCCCGCCACGCTGAGGCCCGCCGCCGCCACCATGGCCGCCGAGGCCGGGCGCAGGCCGTAAAACACGCTCTGGACGATCTTGCTGTCCCGGAAGCTGCGCAGGAAGGCGGCGATGATGAGAATGACGATGATGGACGGGGTTATCAGGCCCAGGGTCGCTACCAAAGCGCCGGGGATGCCCCCCACCTGGAAGCCCACGAAGGTGGCCATATTCACACCCAGAGGGCCGGGAGTGGACTCGGACACGGCCACCATGTCGGCGATCTGCGCGGTGGAAAACCACTCCGGGTGCCGGGCGGACATATCATAGAGGAAGGGCAGGGTCGCCATGCCGCCGCCGATGGCAAACAGGCCGGTCTTGAAATATTCGTAAAACAGCAGCAGATAGGTCATTTCTTCTCCCTCCCTTTCACGGCCTGGAGCACCACGCCCGCCAGACCCGCCGCCAGCACATAGAGGATGGGCGACACATCTATCACGAAGGACAGCACCAGGATCACCCCGAAAATGGCCCAGCACCAGGCATCCTTCAGCGCGCCCTTAATGAGCTTCAGCACGGCGTTGAAGATCAGCACGCACACGCACACCCGGATGCCCGCAAAGGCGTGCTGCACCCAGGTCAGGTGGGCGTAGGTGTTGATGACCTTAGCCAGGCAGGAAATGATGATAAGCGACGGGAACACCACGCCCAAGGTAGCCACGATGCCCCCGGCCACGCCCTTACGCTTCTGGCCGATGAAGGTGGCGGTGTTCACGGCGATGACCCCCGGGGTACACTGGCCGATGGCGAAATAGTCCGTCAGCTCCTCATCGGTGGCCCAGCCCTTTTTCTCCACCACCTCACGCTGCAAAATGGGCAGCATGGCGTAGCCCCCGCCAAAGGTCATAACGCCCACCTTGGCGAAGGTGTAAAACAGTTCCCAAAGTTCTTTCAGCATAGTATCACTCCGTATATCCATAAAGTCCGCGCACCGACACCTCGCCGCTGCGCACGGTTTCCTCGGTTCCGTCCCGGTGGCGCACCACCAGGCCGTACTGCCCATCTATCCCAATGGCCTGCACCGGCTCCTGGGTGTCGCCCCGGATGAGCCGTACGGTCTTGCCCACATTCAGGCAGGCCGAGCGGTAGTCCGCCAGCCATGTCGCCGGGGCAAAAAGCACATCCCGGCGCAGAATATCCATCTCCTCCAGCAAGGCCGCCGCCAGTTGGGCCCGGCAGACGCTGCCTCCCAGGGCCAGGTCCAAAGAGGTGGCGATGTCCGCAACCTCCCCGGCGAAATCCTCCCTCTGCTGGTGGACATTGATGCCGATACCCACCACCACATGGGACACATGGCCGCTCTCCCCCTCCAGGGCCATCTCCGTGAGGATGCCCGCCAGCTTGCGCCCCGAAAGCACCAGGTCGTTGGGCCACTTGATCTGCACCACGGCCCCGGTCACGCGGCGAATGGCCCGGCAGGCGGCCACGGCGCTGAGAGCCGTCACGGGCAGGAGCCGCTCCGGGTCGCAGTCGGGCCGCCACAGGATGGAGAAAAACAGGCCCTTGCCCGCCGGGGACTGGAAGCTGCGGCCACGGCGGCCACGGCCCGCCGTCTGGCAGTCGGCCAGCACCGCCGTGCCGTCCGGGGCCCCCTCCAGGGCCAGGCGGCGGCAGACGGAGTTGGTGGAGTCCGTTTCGGAAAGCACCTGGAAATTTTCCCGGGGACAGGTCAAATACCGCTCCACGGCGTCGCAGGAGAGGAGGTCCGGCGCACCCAGGAGCCGGTAGCCCCGGCCCGTGCGGGCCTCGATGTTGTAGCCCTGGCGGCGCAGGGCCTCCACCGCCTTCCACACGGCGGCCCGGCTGATGCCCAGGTCCCGGCTCAGCTCCTGGCCGGAGAGGTAGCCCCCGGCCTCCTGCAAGGCCCGTCGCACGCGCTGCTGACTCATGTTCGTTTCCTCCGCTCCACAAAATGTGCATTCCCGCACTCCGGGCGGACAGGGTCGTCCGCCCCTACAACGATGCCGTCACCCCACCGTGCATATGACAAGGGGTGCGGTACAGACGACCCCTCAGTCACGGCTCCGCCGTGCCAGCCTGCCCACCGTCGTGCCAGCCGATTCCCGGGCACTATCGTGCCCGCCAATCGGGGCACTTCCTCGAAATCGCCTTGCTTCTTCTGCCACTGGCAGCGCTTCGGCGATTTCCCCTTACGCAGGGGAGCCTTTGGGCGGGGGATACGGATTGCCACGACCAGTTTGCGAACTGGTCTCGCAATGACATCTTTTTTGACAAACAGAGTTTACCACTGCAATTTGAAATTGTAAACCAAATTTGCATTAAAGGATTGACAAGTTTTCAATTTTCCTGTATTGTAAACTCAAATTTATGTTTATGGGGTTTACAACTATGAGTCAAAACACGAAAATGCTGGCCCGGACGGCGCTGCTGGCGGCGTTGACGGCGGTGGGGGCGTTCATCAAAATTCCCCTGGGCTACTCCTCCATCACCCTGCAATTTTTCTTCACGGCCATGGCCGGGTGCCTGCTGGGGCCCTATTGGGGGGCGGCCAGCCAGGGGGTGTATGTGCTTTTGGGCCTGGTGGGTCTGCCCATTTTCACCCTGGGCGGGGGCTTCGGCTATGTGCTCCAGCCCACCTTTGGCTTCCTGCTGGGGCTCATTCCCTCGGCTCTGGTCATGGGGTTTATCACGCGGAAAAATCGCAAGCCGGGGCGCATCGTTCTCGCCTGCGTGGCGGGCCTTGCCGCCCTCTACGCCGTGGGGCTGCCGTACATGGGGCTCATCCTCAATGTGTACCTGGGCAAGGGCTGGAGCCTGGGGCGGCTGCTGCGGGACGGGATGCTCCTCTTCCTCCCCGGGGACGCCCTGAAGATCGCCGTGGCGGCGGTGCTGTTTCCCAAGCTGTCAGTCCTTTTCGACAAAAAATAAAAAATTTTTCCATGCAGAATTGGACTTACTCCTAATTGCCTTTTGTTTTTCGCCGCCGTATAATGGGCAGGATGAAATTTGAAAGGAGGCGACGACATGACCTTTTCCGCTGTTAAGAAGAAATGCCCGACTGTTGCCGCCGCTGTTTTCATTTCTATATTTCCTTTTTGACCGGTATTTTTACCGGTCAATTTTTTTGCCCGTTTACAATTAAAATGTAAATATAACAAAGGAGGAGTTTCCCATGAAGAAGAAACACAACTTAGGTAACGAGGCGGTCTACGACGCCCGGACCCTGGGCCTGCCCCGGATGCTGGTGCTGGGATTGCAGCACCTGTTCGCCATGTTCGGCGCCACGGTGCTGGTGCCCATCCTGGTGCAGAGCTACGGCCTGCCCCTTTCCATCCAGACCACCCTGCTGTTCGCGGGCCTGGGCACGTTGCTGTTCCATGTGTGTACGAAGCTGAAGGTCCCGGCCTTCCTGGGCTCCTCCTTCGCCTTCCTGGGCGGCTTCGAGGCGGTGAGCCAGCTGAATGTAGGCAAGTTCGCCGACATGAGCGGCGCGGAGAAGCTGCCCTACGCCCTGGGCGGCATCGTCATCGCCGGCGCGCTGTACCTGGTGCTGGCCCTGCTGTTTAAGGTGGTGGGCCCCCAGAAGGTCATGCGCTTCTTCCCGCCCATCGTCACCGGTCCCATCATCATCCTCATCGGTCTGAACCTCTCCGGCACTGCCATCTCCAACGCCTCCACCTGCTGGTGGCTGGCCCTGGTGTCCATCGCCATCATCATCGTGGCGAACATCTGGGGCAAGGGCATGGTGAAGATCATCCCCATCCTGCTGGGTGTGGTGGGCAGCTACATTGTGGCCCTCATCGCCACCGCCTGCGGCGCGCAGCTCCCGGACGCGGAGGGCGTCATGCACCCGCTTATCAACTTCGCCTCTGTCAAGAGCGCCGACCTGGTGGGCCTGCAGCAGTTCGTCATCGCCAAGTTTGACCTGACCTCCATCCTGGTCATGGCCCCCATCGCCATCGCCGCCATGATGGAGCACATCGGCGACATCTCCGCCATCTCCTCCACCACCGGCAAGAACTTCATCGAGGATCCCGGCCTGCACCGCACCCTGCTGGGCGACGGTCTGGCCACCGCCATGGCCGGTATGTTCGGCGGCCCCGCCAACACCACCTACGGCGAAAACACCGGCGTCCTGGCTCTGAGCAAGGTCTACGATCCCCGGGTCATCCGGCTGGCGGCTGTGTACGCCATCATCCTCTCCTTCTCCCCCAAGTTTGACGCCCTGGTCAACTCCATCCCCACGGCCATCGTGGGCGGCGTCAGCTTCGTGCTGTACGGCATGATCTCCGCCGTGGGCGTGCGCAATGTGGTGGAGAACAAGGTGGACCTGACCAAGTCCCGGAACCTCATCATCGCGGCGGTGATCTTCGTCAGCGGCCTGGGCTTCAGCTCCACCGGCGGCATCACCTTCACCGTGGGCGGCGCGGACATCACCCTCACGGGCCTTGCCATCGCGGCCCTGTGCGGCGTGATCCTCAACGCCCTCCTCCCCGGCAACGACTACGAGTTCGGCGTAGACCCCCAGGGCGACAAGTCCGCCGACCTGGGCAGCTACTAAGAAATAGGAACCATTTGAAAAAACACACAGGAGACGGCGAATGCCGTCTCCTGTTTTTTTGTGGAAGCCCTATGCGGCGGGGCACACAGGCCCCGCCCTACAAATGGTTTCGGTAAATGTGTGTAGGGGCCGGCGTCCTCGACGGCCCGTTTTTTCCGCACCTCTTGCCCTCCGTAGGGGCGGGGTTCTACCCCGCCCGCGGGAGGGGCAGAGCCCCTCCCCTACGCACCCCATGATGCGCTTCTGTAGGGCGGGGTGACCACACCCCGCCGTGTGCGGGGCAAGGGGGCGGTGGGGGCGACCCTTCCGGCGCTTCGCGCCACCTCCCCTTACGCAGGGGAGGCTTTTTTGTTGGCTCCCCTGCGTAAGGGGAGCTGTCACGGCGAAGCCGTGACTGAGGGGGCGGCCCCAGCACCTCTTGCAACGGACGCGGGCGACCGCAAGGGTCGCCCCTACGGAGGTTTTCCCTCACAAAAAGTCCGAGCGCCCCAAAAGGGGCGCTCGGTAGTGTTTCCAATTTGCTTTTTTACTTCTTGGCCTTGCTGTCCACCACATCGCGGAGCAGGGCGGTGAACTCGTCCATAGACATGGCGCCCAGGTCGCCGTCGGCGCGGTGGCGGGGGGACACGGTGCCGTTTTCCATGTCGCGGTCGCCCACCACCACCATGTAGGGCACCTTTTCTACCTGCGCGTCGCGGATCTTCTTGCCGATCTTCTCGTTGCGGTAGTCCACCTCCACCCGGAAGCCCTGTGCCTCCAGGGCCTTGGCGGCGTCGGCGCAGTAGTCGGCGGCGCGGTCGGTGACGGGCAGGAAGCGCACCTGCTCGGGAGCCATCCAGGTGGGCAGAGCCCCGGCGTACTCCTCCAGGAGGTAGGCCAAGGTGCGCTCATAGCAGCCCAGAGAGGTACGGTGGATGATGTACGGCAGAGCCTTCTCGCCGTTCTCATCAATATAATACATACCGAAGCGCTGGGCCAGGAGCATATCGATCTGAATGGTGACCAGGGTGTCCTCCTTGCCGAACACATTCTTATACTGAATGTCCAGCTTGGGGCCGTAGAAGGCGGCCTCGTCGATGCCGATCTCGTACTTCACATCCAGGTCGTCCAAAATCTGGCCCATGACGCGCTGGGCCTCGTCCCACTGCTCCTTGGTGCCCTCGTACTTGTTGTTGGGGTTGGCGGGGTCCCACTGGGAGAAGCGGAAGGTACACTTATCCAGCAGGCCCACGGTGCCCAGGAAATACTTAGCCAGCTCCAGGCAGCCCTTGAACTCCTCCTCCAGCTGATCCGGGCGCAGCACCAGGTGGCCCTCGGAAATGGTGAACTGGCGCACGCGGATGAGGCCGTGCATCTCGCCGGAATCCTCATTGCGGAACAGGGTGGAGGTCTCGCCCAGGCGCATGGGCAGGTCGCGGTAGGACCGCTGACGGTTCAGATACACCTGGTACTGGAAGGGGCAGGTCATAGGCCGCAGGGCGAAGCACTCCTTGGTCTCGTCGTGGGGGTCACCCATGACGAACATACCGTCCAGGTAGTGGTCCCAGTGGCCGGAGATTTTATAAAGCTCGCGCTTTGCCATCAGCGGGGTCTTGGTCAGCAGGTAGCCGCGCTTTTGCTCGGTGTCCTCCACCCAGCGCTGCAAAAGCTGGATGACCCGGGCGCCCTTGGGCAGCAGAATGGGCAGGCCCTGGCCGATGTAGTCCACGGTGGTGAAATACTCCAGGTCGCGGCCCACCTTGTTGTGGTCGCGCTTGAGAGCCTCCTCCCGCTGCTTCAGGTACTCCTCCAGCTCCTCCTTCTTGGGGAAGGCCACGGCGTAGATACGCTGGAGCATCTTGCGGTTGCTGTCGCCGCGCCAGTAAGCGCCGCAGCACTGGGTCAGCTTGATGGCGTTGCCCTTGATGCGGCCGGTGGAGTCCAGGTGGGGGCCTGCGCACAGGTCCACGAACTCGCCCTGCTTATAAAAAGAGATGTGCGCGTCGGCGGGCAGATCGTTGATCAGCTCCACCTTGTAAGGCTCCTCCTTCTCCTGCATGAAGGCGATGGCCTCTTCCCGGGGCAGCTCGAAGCGCTCCAGCTTCAGCTTCTCCTTGCAGATCTTGCGCATCTCCGCCTCCAGAGCGTCCAGATGCTCCTGGGTGAAGTTGAAGGGGGCATCGAAGTCGTAGTAGAAGCCGCCCTCGATGGACGGGCCGATAGCCAGCTTCACCTCCGGGTACAGGCGCTTCACGGCCTGGGCCAGCACATGAGAGCAGGTGTGCCAATAGGTGCGGCGGTAGTCCTTGTTTTCAAAGGTGTAGATGTTTTCTTCGCTCATGGTAAAATTTCTCCTTTCTTGGGGTGACAAAAAACCTCACCCCTGACAAAATTCAGGGGTGAGGTAAAAAGTTTTACTCCACGGTTCCACCCTGCTTACGGAAAACTTTCCGTCGCTCGTGATCTCTGTAACGGGAGAGCCCGGCCCGCTCCTCACGGGCAGCTCGGGAGTGGTACCGATCCGTCTTCACCGCGGAGCGCTTTCAGCCGGGGCGCTCCTCTCTTTGGCGGCGGGGGTCAGATCTCTTCTCCGTCAACGCATTTTCTTGATTACAGCATATTATAAGCACCTTTTCCCGGCTTGTCAACGGACAATTTGCAAATTTTTCTCCTGCAAAATTTCCTCCGCCTTGTCTACCACGATAGCCTGGGGCGCCACGGCCAGCAGCTTCTCCCGGCCCCGGAAGCCCCAACTCACGCCGATGTAGTTCATGCGGCAGTTCCACGCCGTCTGAATGTCCACCTCGCTGTCGCCCACATAGATGGCGTACTCCCGGGGGCAGCCCAGCGTCTCCAGGGCGTGCAGCACCAGGTCCGGGGCGGGCTTGGCGGGCAGGTCGTCCCGCTGGCCGAAGGCAGGCACGCCGGGGAAGAATTTCTCGGCCAGGGCCTTGGTGGTGGGGTCGGGCTTGTTGGAGACGATAGCCACCTGCACGCCGGCCTTTTGGAGTTTATCCAGCAGCTCCGGGATGCCCGGATAGGGCCGGGTCTTGACGCAGTTGTGGGCCTGGTACCAGGTCTTGTACTCTGCCAGCAGGGCGGCAAATTCCGCCTCCCCCACCGTCTCCGGCAGGGCCCGGCGCAGGAGCTTGGCCGCGCCGTTTCCCACGAATGCGCGCACCTCCTCCAGGGTCCGGGCCGGGTAGCCGTGGGCCGTGAGCACATGGTTGAGAGAGTCCTTTAGGTCCTCCAGGGTGTCCAGCAGGGTGCCGTCCATGTCAAACAGCACGGCCCGGGCCCGGTTTTTTTTATGAAACACCGGCAGTTGGGGCAGCAGAATGCTTCCCAAGATCAGCGCGATGCCCACATAGCCCCAAGCCGTCACCCGCTCCCGGAGCAGAACGGCCCCGAAAATGGTGGCAAAGGCCGGGCTCAATGCGCAGAACAGGCTGGCCCGGTCGGCGCTGATGTGGCTCTGAGCCACGGGCTGGAGGGTGTAGCCAAAGCCGGTACACACCACCGCCAGGGCCAGGATGATGCCCCACTCGCCGCCGGTCTGGGGCAGCCGGGGCGACTCAAAGAGGAAAGACGCGATGAGGGCGAACAGGCCCAAAAAGCCCACCTCCAGCACCCCCAGCTCAAAGCCGTCGGCCTTGTGGCTGGTGCGGTCGATGGCGATGATGCCCACGGCGTACAGAAACGCCGACAGCAGGGCGATGCACTCTCCCGCACCCAGGCGGAAGCTGCCCCCCTCCATGGTCAGCAGGGCCACGCCCCCCACGGCGATGGCGGCGCACAGCAGGCTCAGGGGCTTGGGGGCCTTGCGGTGCAGGGCCGCCTCCAGCAGCGGCACGAGGATGATAGCCAAATTTTCCAGCAGGGACACCGTGCCGGAGTTCACGGTTTTGAGCGACAGCATTTCGCAGCTCATCACCAGGAAAAAGAGGAAGCCCACCAGGGCGCCCCCGGCCACCGTACGGCGGTTTAATCCCTTTATTAGCTTTTTTCCGAACAGGGCCGCCAGGAGCACAAAGGCCAGCAGAAACCGCACCGCCAGCATATTGAACGCGCTCATGGTGCCCAGGCCCATTTTGTTGAACACGAAGGAGGTGCTGCGGGCGATGATCACCGCCGCCATCAGCACTTCCGCTCTTCTCACAGACATTTTTGTAACCTCCTATGTATTTTGCTTTTCTGCGTCGTCCTGCTTCTCAAACAGGACATCATAGGGCTTCTGGTCGCAATTCTCTTTTTGGCACTTCTTTTCGCAGTCCGGCCCGCAGTGCCCTGTGCAATATGCCTGGCACACCTCTTGCAGGGCCAGCATGGCCATAGAGCAGGAGACAGAATAGGTATGCTCGCCTGCGCCGAAGCCGGTGTGCGCAGTTTCCGCCCGGATGCAGATTTTATCCAGACGGTGGGCCAGGGCCTCCTGCAGCTTCCACATATTTCCTGCCGTGATCTTTTCGCCGTTCAGCACCTCCGACTCCTCCGGCACCAAATAGCTTATCATGGAGATGTCGCCCTTACGCTTATCCTTATACAGCCCCAGGCGGCTGATGCCTACAAACTCGGACTTTCCCGCTTTCGACAGCCAGCGGAAATAGCCGGTGATCCTGGTGGTCAGGCAAGCCTTAAATTTCCGGTCGTCGACGCCGCGTTTGCCCACGGACTCCTCCCACAGTTCCCGGTTCATGCCTTCGATCACGGTCTCGCGCAGACCGTTCGGTTTGCCAAGGTGCTTCTTGCAGTCCTCCCAGTTGGCCGAGCCGCTGCCGCTGGCCACCAACTGGCCCGTGCTGCACTGGGCCAGACGATTCTGCGTCCAAAGGATGATATAGTTGTTGTCCAAAAAGCACAGGGTCGTCACGCCCGGCTCATTGGCCATGGTATATTTATCCAAGGGCTTTAGGCGGCGACGGCACTGGCCGTTTTCCCCCTTTTCCTCCTCATAGGGGAGCCAATCTGTCCAACGGTTTACATCGGGGATCTCCGCCAAAACTGCATTGTCCCGGTTGCGCAAAACTCGATGGCCAGGGCTGATATTGGTGAGGTAGGAGTCAAAATAGCAGGTCTTACGCACCTGCACCGGCTGATCGACAACCAGCTCCGCGGAAATGCCGTATTTTTTCTCATTATAAAACTGCTTGCCGGTGTACAGGGCCTCCCGGTGCTTATCCCGCAGAAACGGTGCAAACACCTCGGGCCAGTTCTCATGGTTCCGAATCAGGTCCTTGAGCTCTTTTTCGGCAGCTTTATTCTCTTCCAGCCTGATCTCCTTAGGCCCCCGCAGCCATTGGTCGATGGCTGCGCAGCGAAATACCCGCTCCGTTTTTCCGCCGCCCATGTCCAGGTCCAGGGCTTCCCAGTCCTTGTTAGGCGGTGCAACCTCCTTATAAAAATCCTCGATGGGCTCCTGGTGGGTGAAGCGGTCGTCATAATTTTTCGCCATATCCACCAGCTTCAGCAGGCACGACAGCAGAAAGGTCATCACATAGCCCACCCGGTACCAAAAACTGCCGTCAATGAGGCTGAAAATGTCCAGCACAAAGCTGACGATGGAGCACACAAACAGGATGAGCTTGATCATCCCGATCCAGCTCAGGTTGCTCCCAATGGTGTACTTGCAGTAGTCCACCCGATTGTCCAAAGGCACGCGCAGGGAATGAAAACGCTGGGTCTTGTTCTCCAAAAGGCTCATAGCTTCTCCTCCTTGATCTGCGCCGCCACGGCGCTGGTGTCGTCCCGCCGCTTGAACCGGGGCACGGCCAGCAGGGCCCGGTCCTGCTCCTGTTTTTCATATAAAATATCCATGAGGCGCCCGGCCCCCTGGTCCAAGACCTGCTTATGAAGCGCCGCCGGGCCCCACGCCGGCACGAACTGGCTCAACTGGGCGAACCCGTCCGACCAGGCACACACGGACCGGCACGCCGCTATGGGCAGCTCCACCAGCCTTGCCCGGGCGATGCCCGCCCCGGTGGGGTCCAGGGTCCAGTAGCCCCCGGGGGTGTTGTGCAGGGCCCGGTGCTTTTGCAGCACCGGGGTGACCCACGCCCGGGCCTCCTCCATGGTGCAGCCGGTGGCCCGGCAATGGGCCTGCATCTGCGCGATCGCCGCCCGGTCCAGGGCCGCCAGGGCCTTGTCCTCCCAGACGCGCACAGAGCCGTCCGCCATCGCAGCGGAGGCGGTACAGTCGCCCAGTTGCAGCAGCTCCAGCCGCTCGCCCCGGCAGCGCCAAATGGCGATGGATGCCGTGGGCATGGCCGCCTCCGGCCCCCGCCACTGGCACAGCACCCGGTCCATGGCGGCGCCCAGGATGTCCGGCAAGGCCGCGTTTTCCGAGAGCGTCTCCCGCAAAAGCTGCGCCGTGGTCCCGGCGAACCACCGGGCGTCGCTGACCGGGTCCATGTAGTTCTCCCCGCTCAGGCCCGTGGCCCCGTCGATGACGAATAAAAACTCCCGCTGGGCCCACACGGTGTCCTCGTTTTCCCGAAGCCCCGCCCGGGTCACCGCCTGCGTCGCGCAAAACATCCCTGCACCTCCATTTCTGTCGAATCACAGTCATTATATACCGTTCCGGCCCGCAAAGTAAAGCCCGCAGCGCCGATTTTCCGTCCATTTTCTCCCCAAAAGTCCGCGTTGCAAAGGGCGGGCGGCTGTGCTATACTGATAAAAAATCTTTTGAGGTGCCTCATGGAACGAATTTTGGCCTATCTCGGCTCCTACAAGTTCATTTTCAGCCTCTGCATCGTGGCCGCCGCCCTGGTGTGCTGGGTGCTGCTGCGGCACCTGATTCACCGCTTCACGGAGAAGATCACTACGGACAATGCCCTCTCAGGCCGCCGCCAGACCTACCTGGCCCTGGGTCTGAATTTCGTCCGGGGGCTGCTGGCGCTGCTGGCGCTGATCTTGGTTTTGCAGGTCCACGGGGTGAATGTGTCCTCCCTGGTGGCCGGGCTCGGCATCATCGGTGCCATCGTGGGCCTGGCGCTGCAAGACCTGCTGAAGGATGTCATCATGGGCACGAACATCCTCACCGGGGAGTTTTTCGCCGTGGGCGATGTGGTGAAATACGGCGATGTGACGGGGGAAGTGGTGCAGTTTTCTCTCCGGGCCACCAAGCTCCGGGACCTGGCTACCAATAATATCGTCACCATTTCCAACCGAAATATTTTCCAGGTAGCCCGGGTCAGCGACGACATTTTCCTCACGGTGTCCACCTCCTATGACGACGATTCCAAAGCCATCGAGCCCTTTTTGCAGCAGCTGGCCGGGGAGATCGCCGCGCTGCCGGATGTGGAGGGCTGCACCTACCTGGGGCTTTCCAAGCTGGGGGATTGGTCGGTGGACTATCTCTTGGGCCTCCGGGCCAAGCCCACGGTGCAAAACGCCGTCCGCCGCCGGGCCCTGGGCCACATCCGCCGCCGCTTCCTGGAAGCCGGCTTCACCATCCCCTACCCGCAGATGGATGTGCATACGGACTGATTTGTGCATAAAACGAGAAAAAGCAGGCCCTCGGGTCTGCTTTTTCGCTGCCAAAATATCTTCCATTCGTAGGGACCGATGCCCACATTGGCCCGCCGGACTTGTACAGCATTTCTTGTAATGTGTCATTGCGAGGTCAGTGCGCACACTGGCCGTGGCAATCCGTACTCCAAAGCCTCCCCTGCGTAAGGGGAGGTGGCGCGAAGCGCCGGAAGGGTCGGCTACCGCACCCCTTGTTACGCACACGGCGGCGTGAGGGCACGCCGCCCTACAATATTGCCCCCATCTCTCCCCAAAAGCCACGCTGGGCAGCGGGACCTCTTTCGTCCCGCCGCCCGGCGCTATACTGTATTATATTGTCCCATTCAAAAACGCCGCCGCTATGGCCTGGCCTACCCGGCGCTGGGATTCCTCCGGGAGCAAAATTTCCGTCGTCTCCCCGGTGTCCTCAAGCGCCGCCCGGCACGCGCGCACCAGGTACTCGCCGCCTGCGCCGGCTACTACCCGGCCCAAAAGCAGCACGCTTTCGCAGCCCGTGAGCCGCTTATACCAGGGCAGGGTCAGGCCCAAAAGCCGACCCAACTCCGAAAAGGCCGCCAGGGCCCGGTCGTCTCCGGCCTCGGCCCGGTCCTGCACCCAGCGGAGCCTTTCCGCCGGGGTCGCCCCCTCCGGGGCAAGGCCCCTCTGGGCGGTCAGGCGCAGCACGCCCTCCTGGGAGAAGTACCGCTCGCCCACGCCCCGGTCCCCGGACCAGGGGTCCACCGGGGCCTGGGCCGCCACATCCACCGGCAAAAACGCCAGCTCATTGAGCCGCCCGGTGATGCGTCCGCCGCCGTCCACATAGCCCCCGGCCTGGCTGGTGCCCAGGGCGATACCCAGCAGCTTCCGCCGCCTTAGGCGCACGGCCCCGGCCAGGGCCGCCACATCGCCGTCGTTGCACACGGCCCAGGGCACATCGCCGCAGACCGCCCGCACCGCCCGGCGCAGGATGTCCCGGCCCGCCCGGTCAAAGTCCGCCTGCTCCACGCCCATAAACAGGCTGGAGCGGCGAATTTCGCCGTCTATGACCACCCCTGCGGTGGAAATGCCCACGCTGTCCACCCGGGGCAGGTGAGCCTTGGCCGCCCGCAGGGCCGCCGTGATACCCTCATAGTGATAGCGCAGGTCCGCCGCCGTTTTGGGCTGCCAGACCACCTCCTCGGTGTAAACGGTCTCCCCGTCTATCACCGCCGCGGCCTTGCGGTCGCTGCCGCCCAGGTCGATGCCGATGCGGCACCCCGCCTTTTGGGCCGTCACCGCCGACGCCGCGTCCCGCTCCGGGGGCAGCGCCGGGCGCAAGGCAACCTCAAAGGGCTGCCGGTAAATGCCGGACATGAACGCCCGGTCAAAGTCCCGCGCCCCCGCCGGGCTGTACGCCCTTTGCAGCCAGCGGAAAACCGCTTCGTCCGCCGTCACCAGGGTGCAGCCCCCCTGGAGCCACAGGGCCGTTTTCACCAAAAGCTGCGCGTATTTTTCGTCCGCCGACGCCAGGGCCTCGTCCCGGTGCAGGCCCAGGTTCAGATGCACGCAGCCACCGGGCCGCGCCACCGCCACCGGGACCCAGCGGTCCGCCGTGGCCTCGTGGCTCTGCACAAAGTCGAAAACGGGGCGAAACTCAGTCGCCATCGGTGATAGCGCCGCTCAGGTCCACGCTCTTGCCGTCCCGCCACAGACGCTCCAGGCCGTAAAATTCCCGGGCCTCGCCGCTGAACACATGCACGGCCACGCATCCGTAGTCCAGCAGGACCCAGGTGCCGCCCCGGTAGCCCTCCCGGTGCAGGGGCTCCTCGCCGGCCTGCTCCGTGAGCACCTTTTCCACATTGTCCACCAATGCGTTGATCTGCGTGTTGGACGAGCCCGTAGCCAGGACGAAATAGTCCGCCAGGGTGGTCAGGTCGGCAATTTCCAGCACCTGAATTTCCCGTCCCTTCTTCTCCGACAGCGCCTGGGCCGCCAGCAGCGCCAGTTCCTTGGGTGATTTATTCATCTTTTGTTCCTCCGATCTCGTTTCGTATAGAGTCCAGGGCCTCCCGGGTGTGGGGATGCACGGGGCTTCCGTAGCCCCGCAGCTCCGCAATGGAATCCAAAAGCGCCCGGTACAGTCCTTCATTCAAGTCCGTGTGCACCGCCCGGCGCAGCTCCTCCACCCCGGGAAAGCGGCGGCTGGGCTCGATGTAGTCCGCCAGGTAAATGATCTTCTCCAGCAGGGTCATGTCCGCCTTGCCGGTGGTGTGGTAAAAAATGGCGTTGTAAATTTCGTCCGACACGCCGAATTTATCCCGGGCCACCGCCGCCCCGGTCTTGGAATGCAGCAGCTTCAGGCTCACCTGCTCCAGCGGGTCCAGCTCGATGCCGTAGTGGCGGCACAGAGAGATCTGCCGGTCCATATCCAGCTTCTTGGTGCAGTCGTGGAGCAGGGCCGCGATGCGGGCCGCCGTGCCATCCGCGCCGTACTTTTCCGCCAGGAACGCCGCCTCCTGCTCCGTGCCCAGCACATGGGGCATCCGCTTGGGCTTGAGGTAACTCAGGGCGATGGGCCGCAGCTCCTCCGGCGTCAAATGCTTCAGATCAGCCGCCGTACCGTACAGGCCCTTGCGCAGGATATATCCATACACCGGCTCCGTGAGGTACGCCCGTCCCGCGCCCCGGGCCAAATTTTCCCGCAGCTCCGTGGAGGAAATTTCCACCACATCGGGATTTTCCAGCACCCGAATGCACGCGCCGTAGGCCGCCTCCAGCCGCTCCTTCTGCCGGGCAAAGGCCGCCGCCTCGCTCTCCTCCCGGCGGCTGAACACCGCGAGAGTCGCCAACCGGCAGATCCGCTCCGGCTGCCGCCAGGTCTCAAAGGATAAAAACATATCCGACCCCATGAGCAGAAACAGCTCGTCCGCCGGGTACTGCCCCCGCAGCGCCGACAGGGTGTCGCAGGTGTAGCTGGCCCCCTGCCGCCGCAGCTCCAGGTCCAGGACCTCCGCCGGGACCGGCACCTCCCCGGTGCAAAGCTGCACCATCTCCAGCCGCTCGTCCGCCCCGGCGCTGCCCGCAGGCAGAGGCTTGTGGGGCGGGATGGCATCGGGGATCAGCAGCAGCTTATCAAGCGTCAGCTGCCGCGCCGCCGCGGTCGCTGCCGTCAGATGCCCCCGGTGGATGGGGTTAAAGGTCCCCCCGTATACACCAATTTTCATGGTCACTCGCCGCGCCGGGGCGCTTTCACAAGCTGAATTTTGCGCTTTGCCTTGTCGTGCTGCATCCGGTAGAGGACGAATTTGTTCCCGATGACCTGCACCACCTCGCTGCGGGTAGCCACCTTCATCTCCTCGGCGGCCTCCCGGGCGGTGAGCATGGAGTTCTCCAGCACCTTGCCCTTGATGAGCTCCCGGGCCTCCAGGGCATCGTCCGCCTGCTTGACCAGGTTGTCACTGATGCCGTCCTTGCCGATATGAATAATGGTGTCCAGAGTGGAGGCCAGGCCCCGCAGCTGAGCACGCTGCTTGCTTGTCAGTTCCATATTATTTCTCCAAATATTCCTTTAGTTTCACCGCAAAGGCCCGCAGGGCGTTGCCCCGGTGGCTGATGGCGTTTTTCTCCTCCGCCGTGAGCTGGGCAAAGGTCTTGCGCAGACTCGGCACATAGAACACCGGGTCATAGCCGAACCCGCTGTCCCCCATGGGGGCGTAGGCGATGGTGCCCGGGCACTCGCCCTCCGCCGTCAGCTCCGTGCCGTCGGGGAACAGGCACACAACGGAGGTGTGGAAATGGGCCGCCCGGGTCATGGACCCGCGCATATTTTGCAGCAGCAGACGGTAGCGGGCCGCGTCGTCGTCCAGCCCGCCGTACCGGGCGGAGTAGACCCCCGGCGCGCCGTTCAGGGCGTCTACGCACAATCCGCTGTCGTCGGCGATGGCCGGAAGCCCGCTGGCCTCCATGACGGCTTTCGCCTTGATGCGGGCGTTCTCCGTAAAGGTCTCGCCGTTCTCCTCCGGCTCCAAGGAAATGCCCAGGTCCGACTGGAGGACCACCTCCACGCCCAGCTCCCCTAGAATCTTCTGCATTTCTGCCAGTTTTCCCTTGTTGTGGGATGCCAATACGAATTTCATAATGCCGCCTCCTTTACCGCTCCAGAATTTCCCTCTGCATTTCCATCAATTCCGCAATGCCCTTACCGCACAGGCGCACCAGCTCCTGCTGCTCCGAAAGGGTAAAGCTTCGGCCCTCGCCGGTGCCCTGGAGCTCTATAAGCTCGCCCTTTTCGTTCATCACGCAGTTCAGGTCCACCTGGGCCCGGCTGTCCTCGCTGTAAGGCAGGTCCAGCATAGGCGCATCGTCAATAATGCCCGCGCTCACCGCCGCCACCTGGTGGATGATGGGGTCTCGCGTCACCTTGCCCTCATTCAGCAGCTTCCGGCAGGCCAGGGCCAGGGCCACAAAGCCGCCGGTAACGGAGGCGGTGCGGGTGCCGCCGTCCCCCTGCAAAACATCGCAGTCCACAGTGATGGTCCGGGGGCCCAGGGCCTCCCTATCCACCGCCGCCCGAAGGCTGCGGCCAATGAGCCGCTGGATCTCCGCGCTGCGGCCGGAGAGCTTTAATTTGTCAATGTCCCGGCGGGAGCGCTCCCGGTTGGCCCGGGGCAGCATGGAATACTCCGCCGTCACCCAGCCGTGTCCCTCCGGCACATGGGGCGGCGTTTTCTCCTCCACCGAGGCGTTGCACAGCACCACCGTGTCGCCGCAGCGGATCAGCACGCTGCCCTCGGCGAATTTTATATAATCTTTCGTCAGTTCCACAGGCCGAAGCTGGTCAAATGCTCGTCCGTCTGCTCTGGTCATAGTCTCTCCCCCTGTCAAAACAGATCGTTTACAAATTCCTCCGGGTCAAAGGGCTTCAGATCGTCGATGCCCTCGCCCACGCCTACAAATTTCACCGGCACACCCAGCTCCCTTGCGATAGCGATGACGATGCCGCCCTTGGCCGTGCCGTCCAGCTTGGTCAGCACGATGCCCGTGAGGCCCGCCGTCTCCTTGAAGCTCCGGGCCTGGATGAGCCCGTTCTGCCCGGTGGTGGCATCCAGCACCAGCAGCGTCTCCCGGCCCGCCTCCGGCAGCTCCCGGTCGATGATCTTGCGGAGCTTTGCCAGCTCGTTCATCAGGTTCTGCTTATTGTGCAGCCGCCCGGCGGTGTCGCACAGGACCACATCTATGCTTCGCGCCTTGGCCGCCTGCAGCGCATCAAACAGTACCGCCCCGGGGTCGGCCCCCTCATGCTGGCACACGATGGGCACCCCGGCCCGGTCCGCCCAAATTTCCAACTGGTCGGCGGCAGCGGCCCGGAAGGTGTCGCCCGCGCAGAGGAGGACCTTCTTCCCCTCCCCCTTCAGCCGGGCGGCCAGCTTGCCGATGGAGGTGGTCTTGCCCACGCCGTTGACGCCGATGACCAGGATCACCGTGGGGCTCTTGGCGGTGTCCAGGGCCGTCTCGCCCACGGAGAGCTTTTGCAGCAAAATTTTCCGCAGCTCCGCCTTCACCTGCTCCGGGTCCTTCATGTCGTAGCTGAACACGGCGTTGCGCAGGGAGTTCACCGACTCGGTGGCGATGTTCACCCCCACATCCGCCAGGATCAGGGACTCCTCCAGATTGTCAAAAAATTCGTCGTCCAGCTTCTCCCAGTTCACATCCCCGAACCAGGCCTGCTTGAGCTTGCTGAAAATACCCATTCCGCTGCCTCCTGTTTCAAATTCAATGTATATCGTTTTCGCGGGAGCGCATACCGCCCCCCGTCCTTTCGTAGGGGGGCGGCGTCCTCGACGCCCCGCCCGGATTTGCACCACAGTCCTTGTCATTTCGTAGGGGCGGGGTTCTACCCCGCCCGCGGGAGGGGCAGAGCCCCTCCCCTACGCACTTCTTGAAAAAATCGCTCGGCGTGGCAATCCGTTCCTTTGGCTCCCTGCGTGGGGTCGTCCCCTCACTTAATTTTCATTTCCTTGCTCAGCTCATTGAGGTTGGCCGTGAGCACCGTGGAAACGCCCCGCTCCTGCATGGTGATGCCATACAGCACATCCGCCTCCTCCATGGTGCCGCGCCGGTGGGTGATGACGATGAACTGGGTCTTGCCCGCGATGCGCCGCATATATTTTGCGTAGCGCACCACATTGGACTCGTCCAGGGCCGCCTCAATCTCGTCCATCACGCAGAACGGCGTGGGGTGTACCTTCAAAATGGCGAAATACAACGCGATAGCCACAAAGGCCTTCTCGCCGCCGGAGAGCAGCGACAGGGTCTTGAGCTGCTTTCCCGGGGGCTGGGCCTTAATTTCAATGCCGCAGCGGAGGATGTCGTTTTCGTCCTCCAGCTCCAATGTGGCCCGGCCACCGCCGAACAGCTCCAAAAATGTCTCCTGGAAGCTCTGCTTCAAAATCTCAAACTGGGTGGCGAAGATCTCCGTCATCTGCTTGGTGATCTCCTCGATGATGCCCACCAGCTCCTCCTTGGCCTGCTCCACATCGTTGCGCTGGTCGGAAAGATAGGTATAGCGGGTGTTCACCCGGTCAAACTCCTCAATGGCGCCGATGTTGATGGGCCCCAGGCCCTTAATTTCCCGGTTCAGCTCGCCGATACGGCGGGTGGCCTTGGGCACGCTCTCCAGCTCGATGCGCAGATTTTGGGCGTCGCTGTGGCTCAGCTCGTACCGCTCCCACAGCTTATCCAAAATCTGTTTCTCCTCCAAAGCGCTGCCGTTTAACTTGCCCTCCAGGCGGGTCACTTCCCGCTCGCAGTTGAGGAGGGTGTCGTTGCAGGCGCGGCTGAGCCGGTCCGTCTGGCTGCGCCGGGCCTCCAGGGCCATCTTCTCCTCCGAGAGCTTCTGCAAAGCCTGCCTGTGCTCCTCAATGCGGCCCCGCAGCTCTCCGGCTGCCTGCATCTGCCGCTCTTCTTCTGCCCGGGCCTGGGCCATGGCCTGCTCCATTTGAGCGCGCAGGCTCTCCCGGTCGGTGTGCTCCCCCTCCAGGCTCTCCCGCAGCCGGGCCAGGTCCTCCCTGCTGCGCCGGGCGCTGTCGCCCTCGGCAGAGAGGGCCGCCTGCTGGGCCCTTTTCTCCGTCAGCCGGGCCGACATCTCACCCAGGCTCTGCTGGCAGTCCGCCTGCTCCTTTTGAAGCCGCTCCATCTCGCCCCGGGTGGCTTCCGCCCGGGCGGTAAAGTCCGCGATGGTCCCGCGAATGGCATCCATCCGCCCGGCATCGTCGGTGCTGCGCTTTTGCAGGTTCTCCTTCTGAATGCGCAGGCTCTCCTGCTGGTGCTCCAGGCTCTCTATCAAAATGTCAAAGTGGTTCTTGCGGCCCTCCAGGGTCAGCACCCGGTCATTGGCCTGGCGCTGCTGGTCCTTGGCCACCTCCAGCTCATACTGGGCCTTCTGCAGCTCCCGGTTGGCGCTCTCGGCCATGAGGGCCGCGTCCTGGAGCTGGGACTGGATCTTCTTGCGCTTTTTCTCCAACTGCTCCAGCTCGCCGGAACGGGAGAGAATCCCCGCGTTGCGGCTGACGCTGCCGCCGGTCATGGAGCCGCCGGCGTTGATGACCTGGCCGTCCAGGGTGACGATGCGGAAGCGGTTGTCGTGGCGCTTGGCCATCTGAATGCCGCAGTCCAGGTCCTCCACCACCACGGTGGTGCCCAAAAGGTTCTCCACAACGGCACCGTATTTCCCCTCATAGCGCACCAGCTCCGACGCAACGCCCACGAAGCCGTACTCGTTTTCCAGTCCATTCTCCCGCAAGCTGCGGCCCCGAATGGTGTCCAGAGGCAGGAAGGTAGCCCGGCCACCGTCCCGCTGCTTTAACAGGCCGATGGCGTTCTTGCCGTCGTTTTTCGTGTCCACGATAATGTGCTGCAAAGCGCCGCCCAGGGCAATTTCAATAGCCACGCTGCACTCCTTGTCCGCGTGGATGAGGTTGCCCACCGGCCCGTGGATGCCCGAGAGCGTCCGGGCCTCGGCGGCCCGCATGACGATCTTCACCGCCTTGGAAAATCCCTCGTACTCCTTCTCCATTTCGCTGAGCAGGCGGATGCGGTCGGACAGGGTCTTTTCCTCCAAAGTCAGGCGGTTTTTCTGCTCCGTGCTCTCCTGGGCCCGGCGCTGGCGGCCCTCCATTTTCAGGCTGTGGCCGCCGATGATGTTGGACGCGGCCTGCTCCTCTTCCCGGGCAGCCTGCAACTGCTTTTCGTTCTCCCCGGCCTCTTTTTTCGCCTGGGTCAGCTTCTCTTGGTTCTGGGCAAGCTCCCCGTCCAGCTCCTGGGTGCGCTGGGCAATTTCATCGGACCCGGCGGTGATGGCGGACAGCTCCGCCTGGGCCTGGGCCGCCCCGGCTACCTCCTGAGCTTCCCGGCGGCGCAGCTCCTCCAGCCGGGCGGCGTAAACATCGCTGCTGTGGGTGCTGCCGCGCATTTCCTCGCAGAGGGCTTCCATCTCCGCGTCCAGGGCCTGGGCCGAAGCGTCAATTTCCTCCAGGCGATGGGACAGGGCCTCCATCTGCTCCTGCAAGGACTCCGTGCGGCTGCGACTCTCGCTCATCTCCCGCTCCATGCGCTCGATGGTCTCCGCGTGGTGCTGGGCCGTGGTCCGGGCCACGGCGGCGGCGGACTCGTGCTCGCCGATGGCGCTCTCCAGAGCCGAGACCTGGGTGCGCCGCTCCTCGGCGGCACAGTCGCTCTCGTGCATGAGCCGAGCGCACTCCTCCGCCTGGGCGTAAACCTCGTCCAGCTCCGCCTGGGCCTTTTTCTGGTCGGCCTGGGCGGTCTCAAAGTCCGTTTGCAGCTTCAGCCGGTCGGTTTTCAGCTTCTGCAAATTTTCAAGCCACACGCTTATCTCCAGCGTCCGCAGCTCGTCGTGGAGCACCAGGTATTTTTTCGCCGTCTCTGCCTGCTTGCGCAGGGGCTCCACCTGCATCTCCAGCTCCGCGATCTTGTCGTTGATGCGCACCAGGTTCTCCTCCGTGCGCTGGAGCTTCCGCTCGGACTCCTCCTTGCGGTGGCGGTACTTGCTGATGCCCGCCGCCTCCTCGAATACCTCACGCCTGTCGTCGCTGCGGACGGATAAGATCTCGTCGATCTTGCCCTGGCCGATGATGGAATAGCCCTCCCGGCCCATGCCAGTGTCCATGAAAAGCTCGTTCACATCCTTCAGCCGCACGGACTGGCGGTTGATGTAATATTCCGACTCGCCGCTGCGGTAATAGCGGCGGGTCACCGCCACCTCCGCCTCGTCGCGGTTGAAAATGTGCTCGGTATTGTCAATGACCAGCGTCACCTGGGCAAAGCCCATCTGGCGGCGCTTCTCGGTGCCGCCGAAGATCACATCCTCCATCTTAGCGCCTCGGAGCTGGCGGCTGTTCTGCTCGCCCATGACCCAGCGGATGGCGTCGGAGATGTTAGACTTGCCGGAGCCATTGGGCCCGACAATGGCGGTGATGTCCTCGCCGAAGTTCAGCACCGTCTTCTCCGGGAAGGACTTAAAGCCCTGTATTTCCAGTGCCTTTAAGTACACGCAGTTCACCTCACTACTTCAAAATGGCATACTTTAACTAAATAATTGTAGCAGAAAGCAGCTGTGTTTTCAAGACTAAAATAAATGCCCCTAAACAGAGCAAAATAAAACCCACACTTGACATTTTCCGTCCGTGTGGTACTATAGATATAGCAAGAGCGCTGCGACAAGCGGTTGGCTCTACAGTAATCGATTAACTGAGACGAATCTCAAGAAAACCGTCACTTGGCAGAGTGGCGGTTTTCCCTTTTAACTCTGATCGTAATTACAACTCCGAAGATATGTACCGTCAGTGTTATAGGCACAAGCCTCACCCCCTTTCGGGTGGTGTAGCCAACCGCCTGCCGTTCGTGCAGCGCTCTTGCGTGTATTGTAATAGAAAAATCATTTCCTGTCAATTTTTTCTGATTTTTGCGAAAAAATGGGCGGAGGGACTTTTGCAGCTCCCTCCGCCCATTTATTTTTTTACTCTTTCCCCGCCGACAGGGCCCGGGTAGCGTTGAGCACTGCCAGCACCATCACGCCCACATCCGCGCCGATGGCAAGCCACATACTGGCCATGCCGATGGCGCCCAGCACCAGGCACACCGCCTTCACCGCCAGGGCGAACACGATGTTCTCGTACACGATGCGCAGCGTCCGCCGGGAGATGCGCATAGCCAGGGCGATCTTGGCCGGGTCGTCGTCCATGAGCACCACATCCGCCGCCTCGATGGCCGCGTCGCTGCCCAGGGCGCCCATGGCGATGCCGATGTCGGCCCGGGCCAGCACAGGGGCGTCGTTGATGCCGTCGCCCACGAAGGCCAAAAGCTGGCCCTCCTTGCGCTCCTTCAGCAGCCGCTCCACCTGCTGGACCTTGTCCGCCGGGAGAAGCTGGCTGTGTACCTCGTCCACGCCCAGCTGAGAGGCCACCTGCTGGGCCGCCGCGTCCGCGTCGCCGGTGAGCATGACGGTCTTCTCGATGCCCTCGGCTTTCAGTCCGCGGATGGCCTGGGCCGCGTGCTCCTTCACCACATCGCCCAGGAGGATCCATCCGGCATACACGCCGTCCACGGCCACATAGACCACGGTACCGGCCTTTTTGGGCTCTGCGGGCTGAATGTTCAGCTTCTCCATGAGCCGCCGGTTGCCCACGGCCACGGCGTGGCCGTCCACCTGGGCCGTCAGGCCGAAGCCGCCCAGTTCCTCCACATCCGTCACCCGGTCGGTGTCCACCTGGCCGCCCCAGGCGGTCTTCAGGCTCTGGCTGATGGGGTGCTTGGAGTAGCACTCCGCCTGGGCCGCCCAGCCCAGCAGGGTCTGCTGGTCCATGCCCTCCGGGGCCGTCTCCAGCACCTGGAAAACGCCCTTGGTGAGGGTGCCGGTCTTGTCGAACACCACGCAGCTCGTCTTAGCCAGGGCCTCCAAATAGTTGCTGCCCTTGACCAAAATACCCTTGGCGGACGCGCCGCCGATACCGCCGAAGAAGCTCAGGGGAATGCTGATGACCAGCGCGCAGGGGCAGCTAATGACCAGGAAGGTCAAAGCTCTCGTGATCCAGTCGCCCCACATGGGCGCGCTGCCCATGATAAGCCGCACCACCGGCGGCAGCACCGCCAGGGCCAGGGCGCTGTAACACACCGCCGGGGTATAGACCCGGGCAAACTTGGTGATGAAGTTCTCCGCCTTGGCCTTTTTCATGCTGGAGTTTTCCACCAGGTCCAGGATCTTCGCCACGGTGGAGTCGCCGAATTCCTTGGTGGTCTCGATACGCAGCAGGCCGCTGAGGTTCACGCAGCCGGAGAGCACCTCGTCCCCGGCCTTCACCTGCCGGGGCAGGCTCTCGCCGGTAAGGGCACTGGTATTCACGGTAGACTCGCCCTCCGTCACCACGCCGTCGATGGGGATACGCTCGCCGGGCTGCACCACGATGATGGTACCCACCTCCACATCGTCCGGGTCCACCTTCTCCAGGGCCCCGTCCGTCTCGATATTGGCATAGTCCGGGCGGATGTCCATGAGGTCGGAGATGCTGCGGCGGCTCTTGCCCACGGCGTAGCTCTGGAACAGCTCACCCACCTGGTAAAACACCATAACGGCGCAGCCCTCCCGCCAGTCGCCCAGGGCCATAGCGCCCACGGTGGCCACGGCCATGAGGAAGTTCTCGTCGAACACCTGGCCCCGGAAAATGCCCTTCACGGCCTTGAGCAAAATGTCATAGCCCACGATGAAATACGGGATGAGGTACAGCACGCCCTCCAGCCAGCCCGTAAGCGGCGAGAGCCAAAGCCCCACCACCAGCACCGCCGACACGATGACCCGTATCAAATTGGTTTTCTGCTTCTTCGTCACGGCTTTTACGCCTCCTTACAGTGTTTGCGGCTCCCCAAAAAAGCCTCGCAGAGTTTGCCGCCCGCAGGCGGCAAAAAATTCAAATGATTTTCCCCCGCGACATGTGCGTGGGGGAAAATACCTCTCAGGCTGCAAGTGTGGAATTTTTGCGCTCCGCGCAAAAATTATGCGCGCAGCAGACTGCAAACCTTTTGGCAGAAAAATCGAAGATTTTTCGCCAGTTACAGGAATATCTCGCAGTCGTCCTCGACTTTTTTGCAGTTCTTCAAAACCTGCTGCATCACGGCATCCACATCGGCGCCGTCTACAAACTCCACCTTCATCTTCTGGGTCATAAAGCTGACGGTGGCGGCGGCCACGCCCTCGGTCTTTTGGGCGGCCTGCTCCATCTTGTCGGCGCAGGCAGCGCAGTCTACTTCGATCTTGTAAGTCTTTTTCATGGTGATATGTCTCCTTTCATCAATCACCCAAATGCTCCATGCCCAGCTTCAAAATAGAGCGCACATGGTCGTCATCCAGGCCATAAAAAACGGTCTTGCCTTCCCGGCGGAACTTCACCAGCTTGTTGTTTTTCAGAATGCGAAGCTGGTGGCTCACGGCGCTTTGGGTCATGCCCAGGAGCCTTGCGATGTCGTACACGCACAGCTCCGCGCCGAACAGCACATACAAAATTTTAATGCGGGTGGAGTCGCCGAACACCTTGTACAGCTCCGCCAGGTCGTACAGATCGTCCTCGTCGGGCATCTGCCGCCGCACGGCCTCCACGCCATTTTCGTCCAGGCACAGGAACTCCTGGTCCTGATTTTTTTCCATCGGCTCCATGTTTTCTCTCCTCAAATGTTCATGTGAATAATTGCTCATATGTTTGTTGTTTGTATACTACACCCATCCGCCCCCGGTGTCAACCCCTTTTTTGAAAAATTTTCGACGAATTTTTCTCCTCTCTGCATTTTCCATCGGAAGATTCCCGCCGGTTTTGGAATATTGGTGATTGCTTTTGAAAAAATATGTGATATACTACTCTATATAAATGGATAACTATGCCCTGCGCGTTTGCGCGGCGGCTCTTATAACGAGGCACTGGGCCTCCCTATACTTTGGGAAAGGGAATTTTATGAAACAATATATAATTAAGGGCGGCCATCCGCTCTTTGGTGAGATCACCATCAGCGGCGCGAAAAATGCCGCCGTAGGCATCATCCCCGCCGCCCTGCTGGTAGACGGCATCTGCCGCATTGAAAACATTCCCCAGATCAGCGATGTGACCCTGCTGCTGAACATTTTGGAGGAGCTGGGCGCGAAAATTCGCGTGCTGAACCGCCACGCCGTGGAGCTGGACTGCCACGCCATCCGCTCCACCCACCCGTCTTATGAACTGGCCCGGCGCATCCGCGCCTCCTATTACCTCATCGGCGCCCTGCTGGGCCGCTTCGGCGAGGCCACGGTAGCCATGCCCGGCGGCTGCGACTTCGGCGTGCGCCCCATCGACCAGCACATCAAGGGCTTCACCGCCATGGGTGCCGAGGTGGGCGTAGAGGGCGGCTTCATCCAGGCCACGGCCAAGGGTGGCCGCCTGACGGGCACCTCCGTCTACCTGGATGTGGTTTCCGTGGGCGCGACCATGAATATCATGATGGCCGCTGTCCTGGCCCAGGGCAACACCGTCATTGAGAACGCCGCCAAGGAGCCCCACATCGTGGACCTGGCCAACTTCCTCAACTCCATGGGTGCCGATGTTCGCGGCGCGGGCACCGAGACCATTAAAATTCGCGGCGTCGAGCGTCTGGGCGGCGGCAGCTACTGCATCATTCCCGACCAGATCGAGGCCGGCACCTACATGACCGCCGTGGCCGCCACCGGCGGGCAGGTACTCATTAAGAATGTCATTCCCAAGCACCTGGACTGCATCAGCGCCAAGCTGGTGGAGATGGGCGTGTATGTGGAGGACCGGGGCGACGCCGTCCTGGTGCGCCGCAGCGACCCCCTGCAGAAAACCAATGTGAAAACCATGCCCTACCCGGGCTTCCCCACGGATATGCAGCCCCAGATCGCCGCCGTCCTCACCGCCGCCCGGGGCACCAGCATCGTCAATGAAAATGTGTGGAACAGCCGCTTTAAGTATATAGCAGAGCTCAAGCGCATGGGCGCGAATATCCAGGTGGACGGCCATGTGGCCGTCATCGAGGGCGTAGACCATCTCCAGGGCGCCCCGGTCCAGGCCTGCGACCTGCGGGCCGGCGCGGCCATGGTCATCGCCGGGCTCAGCGCCCAGGGCACCACGGAATTGAGCCAGGTGCAGTTCATCGAGCGGGGCTATGAGGACCTGGTGGATAAGCTCCGTGCCGTAGGCGCGGACATCCGCGTGGTAGACGCCCCCGACATCACCGAGCAACCCGAAGCACATATCGGCTGAATCCTCCGCCAGGCAGCGTCTGCCACGAGGGCCGCACCACCGCGCCCGCCGTACAGACGCTGTTTTTGTCCCACCAACAAATCCGTAATACCTAAAGGCTCCCCTGCGTAAGGGGAGCTGGCAGCCGTAAGGCTGACTGATGGGTCGACGCTCCGCACCCCCTTGTAACGCCTCCGTAGGGGCCGATGCCCACATCGGCCCGCCCCCACCGCGTTCCCCGTTACACATCCGTAGGGGCGGACGCCTCTGTCCGCCCGCCGACAACGGAAGTACTCCTTGACACGCACTCCGTAGGGGCCGGCGTCCCCGACGGCCCGCACGCACCGCACCCCGGAAACCCGTTGCCTCCCTTGCCTAAAGGGAGGGGGACCAGCCGGAGGCTGGTGGAGGGATTCCGTGCGGGGTAAAAGGTAATTCCTTTGCTGTGAGCTCGTGCGGGGAAGAATCCCCCAGTCACGGCTTCGCCGTGCCAGCCCCCTTTAGGCAAGAGGGCCTACATCGTAGGGCGGGCTGACCACAGCCCGCCGCCGGGCTTGCGCCGCACTACTTATAATGTGTCATTGCGAGGCCAGTGCGCACACTGGCCGTGGCAATCCGTAACCCCCGTCCCCAAAGGCTCCCCTGCGTAAGGGGAGCTGTCACGGCTCTGCCGTGACTGAGGGGTCGCCCCCACGAATTCACAAGCGAGGTCCAAATCTTTGATCACCATACACACTCTGGCCAGCGGCTCCGAGGGCAACGCCGCCCTGGTCTGCGGCGGCGGCACCCGCGTCCTGGTGGACGCCGGCATTTCCGCCCGCCGCATGGAAACGGCCCTGAAAAATTTAGGCTATCCGCCGGACACCCTCACCGCCGTTTTCATCACCCATACCCATACTGACCACACCGCCGGGCTGCGGGTCTTTCTCAAGCACACGGCCCTGCCCGTGTTCGCCTCCCCGGCCACCTGCGCGGTGCTCTCCCGCCAGGTCCCCACGGCGGCCCACCTGCTGCACCCCCTGGCCCCGGGCAATGTCTTGACCTTGGGCGGCCTCACCGTCACCCCCTTTGCCACCTCCCACGATGCCGAGGGGAGCATGGATTTCCGCTTCGACACCCCCACCGCCTCCGCCGGGATCCTTTCCGACACCGGCTATGTGACCGAGGCCGCCGAGGAGGCCCTGGCCGGGGTAGACCTGCTGCTCCTGGAGAGCAATCACGATGTTTATCGCCTGCAAACGGGCCCCTACCCCTACCCTCTGAAGCAGCGGATCTTAAGCGACCACGGCCACCTGTCCAACGACGCGGCGGCTTCCTTCGCCTGCCGCATGGCAAAAAGCGGCACCCGCCACTTCGTCCTCATCCATCTGAGCAAGGAAAATAACACCCCCGACTGCGCCCTCTACACCGTGGGCTGCGCCCTGCGCGGCGGCGGCTTCCCGGAGGTCCGGCTCACCGTGGCCCCTCGGGGCGAGAGCAGCGAGGCTTATAGAGCGGAGGGCGCGCCATGCAGAAAATAACCGTCCTGTGCGTAGGAAAGTTAAAGGAAAAATTTTACCTGGATGCTACGGCGGAGTACGCCAAGCGCCTGGGCCGGTACTGTAAGCTGGACATCGTCGAGCTCCCCGAGAGCCGTCTCCCGGAGGACCCCTCCCCCGCCCAGATACAGCAGGCCCTGGACGCGGAGGCCGCCGCCATCGCCGCAAAGCTCCCCAAGGGCGGCGCGCTGGTGGCCCTGTGCATCGAGGGCGCACCCTGCTCCAGCGAGGAAATGAGCCGCAAAATGCAGCAGCTTGCCGTCAGCGGCAAGACCCAGCTCACCTTCCTCATCGGCGGCAGCGTGGGCCTCAGCGAGAGCCTGAAGCGCCAGGCGGACTGGAAGCTCTCCATGTCCCCCATGACCTTCCCCCACCACCTGGCCCGGGTCATGCTCTTAGAGCAGATCTACCGCGCCTTTCAGATCCAGCAAGGTACAAAATACCACAAGTAATCTCTATATAATATCCGTAGGGGCGGACGCCCCTGTCCGCCCGCTGATTCCCCACCGCACTCCTTGTAAAACACGATGTCATTGCGAAGCCAGTTCGCAAACTGGCTGTGGCAATCCGCATCCCCCGTCCCCTAAAAAAGGCTCCCCTGCGTAAGGGGAGCTGTCGGCGAAGCCGACTGAGGGGTCGACACCCCCACACTACATATTTTAGGAGGAACCCCCATGAATAACGATTGGTCCTTCGGCGGCACCCCCGATGTCCCCGCCTGGCCCACCCTGGAAAACGGCGAAAAAGAAAAGGCCGTCCTGTTGGAGCAGGTCTTCGACTCCCCGGCGGAGGCCGACATGCGCCTGTCCATGCTGGCCGCTTACGGCATCCCCTGCTTTAAGTACTACGATAAGGAGGGCGGCACCGGCAAGGTCATCAACGGCTTTTCCGGCTACGGAGCCGACCTCTATGTCCCCGCCTCCCGCCTGGAGGAGGCCCGGGCCCTGCTCACCGCCGAGCCCATCTTTGATGACCCCGAGAACGAGTAACCATTCGCGTAACCATTGAACTTTCGCATAAAAAAGGAAGGGAGATTTTTACCATGATCGACTACAAAGCAGAATACCAAAAATGGCTCCACAGCGACGCCATCACCGAAGACGAGCGGGCAGAGCTGGCCGCCATCGCCGGCGACGACAAGGAGATCGAGAGCCGCTTCTACGGCCCCCTGGAGTTCGGCACCGCCGGCCTGCGGGGCACCATGAAGATGGGCCTGCACCAGATGAATATTTATGTCATCCGCTGGGCCACCCAGGGCTTTGCCAATGTCATCTGCGCCGAGGGTCCCGCCGCCATGGAAAAGGGCGTTGCCATCTGCATGGACTGCCGCCACCACAGCTCTGAGTTTGCCCACGCCGCCGCGGAGGTCTGCGCCGCCAACGGCATCCATGTGCGCATTTTCGAGTCCCTGCGCCCCACCCCGGAGCTGAGCTTCGCCGTGCGCCACTACGGCTGCCAGGCGGGCATCAACATCACCGCCAGCCACAACCCCAAGGAGTATAACGGCTACAAGGTCTACTGGTCCGACGGTGCCCAGCTGCCCCCCCACCACGCCGATGCCATTGCGAGAGAGCTGGAGAAGATCGACATTTTCACCGGCGTAAAGACCATGCCCTTCGACGAGGCCAAGGCCGCCGGGCGCATCGAGCTCATGGGCGAGGAGACCGACAAGGCATTTATGGAGAATGTCATGGCCATGGTCAACGACCGGGAGAGCGTCGCCAAGGTGGCCGACGACTTCCATGTGGTCTACACCCCCTTCCACGGCTGCGGCTGGAAGCTGGTGCCCCAGGCCCTGCGGGACCTGGGCGTGAAGCACCTGCACTGCGTCCCCGAGCAGATGGTGCTGGACGGCTCCTTCCCCACGGTGGAGTCCCCCAATCCCGAGAATCCCGAGGGCTTCTACCTGGCCATCGCCCTGGCCGACCAGGTGGGCGCCAACTTCATCATCGGCACCGACCCGGACAGCGACCGGGTGGGCATCCTGGTGCGCAGCACCGATGGCCGCTTCGTCCCCGTGTCCGGCAATCAGACCGGCGTGCTGCTGGCGGACTACCTGCTGGGCGCCATGGCCCGCAACGGCAAGCTGCCCAAAAACGCCGTCCTGCTGAAAACCATCGTCACCACCGAAATGGCCCGCCGGGTGGCCGAGAGCCACGGCGTCACCTGCTACGACACCTTCACCGGCTTTAAGTTCATGGCCGAGAAGAAGCAGCAGTTGGAGAGCCAGGGCCTGGGCAAGGTGGTGTTCTCCTACGAGGAGAGCTACGGCTATATGCTGGGCGACTATGTCCGCGACAAGGACGCCGTCACCGCCTCCCTGCTGCTGACGGAGATGGCCGCCTGGTATCAGAGCCAGGGCATGACCCTGTTTGATGCCCTCCAGGCCCTGTACGAAAAGTACGGCTACTACGGCGAAAAGACCCACAACCTGGTGATGCCCGGCCTGGACGGCTTGGAGAAGATGGCCGCCCTGATGCAGTCCCTTCGAGATGTGCCCCCGGCGGACATCGCCGGCGTGGCCGTCACCACGCGCACGGATTATAAGGACGGCACCGTCACCGATTGCGCAACCGGAAAGGTCACCGCCTCCGAGCTGAAGGGCAGCAATGTCTTGCGCTACGCCCTGGCCGACGGCACCGTGATCCTGGTCCGCCCCTCCGGCACTGAGCCTAAGATCAAGGTCTATATCCTCACCCTGGGAAGTGACCCCAAGCAGCGGGATGAAAACATCGCCAAATACTCCCAGTGGGCCCTCTCCCTGCAAAAGTAACCCAATAAAGCGCAAAAAATCTCCGCCCCGAAGCAGATGCTCCGGGGTGGAGTATTTGTTTATCGGCTTCCGAAAACCGCTTTACTTTACGCTGAACAGGAGCTGGCCGTAGGTGGGGAAGGGCCAGTAGTGGGCGGCGGTCTGGGCCTCCGACGCATCGGCCACGGCCCGCAGCTCGTCCATGGCGGGGATGAGCGCATCGCGGATGAAGGCCGCTTCCTCCGTGGTGTCGTGCAGGGCATCCAGCCGCGCCAGCTTCTCCTCCAGGTCGTCTGTCCGGTCATCCATGGCGTCCACCAGGGCCGTCAGCTTGCCCAGCAGCTTTTTCTCGTAGCCGCAGGACAGCTCTGCCGAGACGGCGCTCTTGGCGGCGGCAGCCGTGGCCAGGTCGGACACATAGGCCTCCACCGACGGCAAAATCTCCTTGCGGGCCATGTCCACCATGGTCAGGGCCTCAATGCGGACGGTCTTGCAGTAGTTCTCCAGTTGGATCTCATAGCGGGAGCGAAGCTCGCACTCCGTAAAGACTTTGTGCCGCATCAGCATCGCCATGTTGTCCTTCTGCACCAGCATGGGAATGGCGTCCGGCGTGGTGCGCAGGTTCAGCAGTCCGCGCTTTTCCGTGGCCTCCTTGATCCAGGCATCGTCATAGCCGTTGCCGTTGAAGATGATGCGCTTGTGCTGGCGGATGACCCGCTGGATCAGGTCGTGGAGGGCGGCGCTCAGGTCGGCGGCAGGCTCCAGCTCGTCGGCGTACTGCCGCAGGGACTCGGCCACGGCGGTGTTCAGCATGATGTTGGCGCAGGCGATGGAGTTGCTGGAGCCCAGCATACGAAACTCGAACTTATTGCCGGTGAAGGCAAAGGGCGAGGTGCGGTTGCGGTCGGTGGTGTCGCGGAAGAAGTGGGGCAGCACATCCACGCCCAGCTTCATCTTTTTCTTCTCCACACCGGCGTAGGCCGTGTCCGTCTCCAGGGCCTCCAAAATGGCGGTGAGCTCATCGCCCAGGAATACGGAGACCACAGCCGGGGGCGCCTCGTTGGCCCCCAGCCTATGGTCATTTCCGGCGGTGGCCACGGCGGCCCGCAAAAGGCCCTGATACTCGTCCACAGCCTGCACAACGGCCACCAAAAACAGCAGGAACTGGGCGTTTTCATAAGGCGTCTCCCCGGGAGAGAGCAGGTTGACGCCGGTATCGGTGGAGAGGGACCAGTTGTTGTGCTTGCCGCTGCCGTTGACCCCGGCAAAGGGCTTTTCCTGGAGCAGGCACACCAAGCCGTGCTTGGCGGCCACCTTCTGCATGATCTCCATGGTCAACTGGTTCTGGTCGGTAGCGATGTTGGTGGTGGTGAAGATGGGTGCCAGCTCGTGCTGGGCCGGAGCCACCTCGTTGTGCTCGGTCTTAGCCAAAATGCCCAGCTTCCAAAGCTCCTGGTTCAGGTCGGCCATATAGGCCTCCACCCGGGGCTTGATGGGCCCGAAATAGTGGTCGTCCAGCTCCTGGCCCTTGGGGGGCTTGGCGCCGAACAGGGTCCGCCCGGCGTAGATCAGGTCGCGGCGCTTGTCGTACATCTCCTTATCAATGAGGAAATACTCCTGCTCCGCCCCCACGGAGGGCAGCACCCGCTGGACGCCCTCGTTTCCGAACAGCTTCAAAATGCGCAGGGCCTGCCGGTTCAGCGCCTCCATGCTGCGCAGCAGCGGCGTCTTTTTGTCCAGCGCCTCTCCGCCGTAGGAGCAGAAGGCCGTGGGGATGCACAGGGTCTTTCCTTTCACAAAAGCAAAGCTGGTGGGGTCCCAGGCGGTGTAGCCCCGGGCCTCAAAGGTGGCGCGCAGGCCGCCGGAGGGGAAGGAGGAGGCGTCCGGCTCGCCCTTGATGAGCTCCTTGCCGGAGAACTCCATAATGACCCGTCCGTCAGGAGCGGGGCTGATGAAGCTGTCGTGCTTCTCTGCGGTGATCCCGGTCATAGGCTGGAACCAGTGGGTGAAATGGGTAGCGCCGTTCTCCACGGCCCAGTCCTTCATAGCCGCGGCCACGGCGTCGGCCACGGTGGGGTCCAGCTTCACGCCCTTTTGAATGGTCTGCTTCAGCGAGCGGTACACATCGCCGGACAGCCGGGCCTTCATCACGCGGGTGTCAAAAACAAGGCTTCCAAAATACTCCGGTACAGTTGTCATAGCAGGTTCTTCCTTTCCTAAAAATAAAAAGCACACACGGCATCCGCTCGGAAAATTCCCCTTCAAGACACCGGTGTCTCTTAAATATGGGCGAATCATACACCCCGGGTCTGCAAAAGTCAATGCAAAAATGCGGTTTCGGTGCATTTTTGCACATTCTGCTACATTGTTCAAAAAATAACAAAGAATTTTCTTGCAATTTAACGGATTGAAAATTTCAAATTATAGGTCTATACTGTGCTTTAACAATGTTGTTCTGCAAGAATCGCAACGCAATCTTGCAAATTCTACCATTTTTATAGGAGCTGATTTTATGACGAAACTGGAAGGTCAGGTACGCATTCCCTCCGGCTGTGCCATCTCCGCCGTCATCTCCCGCGACGGAAAGCGCATGACCGGGGAAAAGATCATCGAGAGCATGCGCCCCATGCACGACCGCTCCAACGGGCTGGGCGGCGGCTTTGCGGCCTACGGCATTTACCCGGAGTACAAGGACTTTTTCGCCCTGCATATGTTCCTGGAGGACCGGGCCGCCCGGAAAAGCTGCGAGGCCCTCCTGCGGGAGACCATGGAGATCGTCCACATGGAGCGCATCCCCATTCGCACCACCCCGGCCATTACCAACGAGCCGCTGATCTGGCGTTTCTTTGTCTCGCCCCTGCGCAGCACCCTGGCCTCCATGCAGATCGACGAGGCGGAGTGCGTGACCCGGGCCGTCATGGCCATCAACACGCGCATTTCCGGCGCCTATGTGTTCTCCTGCGGCAAGAATATGGGCGTGTTCAAGGCGGTGGGCTATCCCGAGGATGTGGGCTATTTTTACCGCCTGGAGGACTACGAGGCTTATAGCTGGACCGCCCATGGCCGCTACCCCACCAACACCCCCGGCTGGTGGGGCGGCGCGCACCCCTTCGCCCTGCTGGATTATTCCATCGTCCACAACGGCGAGATCTCCTCCTATGACACCAACCGCCGCTTCATCGAGATGTTCGGCTACAAATGCACCCTGCAAACGGACACGGAGGTCATCACCTACATCGCCGATTACCTGCTGCGCAGGCAAAAGCTGTCCCTGGAGGAACTGGCCTCCGTCATCGCCGCCCCCTTCTGGAGCACCATCGACCGCAGGCCGCCCCGGGAGCAGGAGAAGCTGCGGTATCTGCGCAAGGTATTCTCAAGCCTGCTGATAACAGGCCCGTTTTCCATCATCCTGGGCTTTTCGGGCGGCCTCATGGCCCTGAACGACCGCCTGAAGCTGCGCAGCATGGTGGTGGGCGAAAAGGACGACAAGGTCTACATCGCCAGCGAGGAGTCCGCCATCCGGGTCATGGAGCCGGAGGTGGAGAACATCTACGCCCCCGCCGGCGGCGAGCCGGTGATCGTTCGCGTAAAGGAGGGGAAATTCTAATGGGCATCGACTATATTTACCCGCCCTTCGAGGTGGTCCGGGACCCGGTGCGCTGCATAAACTGCCGTCTGTGCGAAAAGCAGTGCGCGGGTGGCGTACACGGCTTCGACAAGGAAAAGGGCTGCATGACCACCGACGAGAGCAAGTGCGTAAACTGCCAGCGCTGCGTGTGCTTCTGCCCCACCCACGCCCTGAAGATCCGCAAAAGCGACTGCACCTTCCGGGACAATGCCAACTGGGATCAGGATACCATTCAAGAAATTTACAAGCAGGCCGGAAGCGGCGGCGTGCTGCTCTCCTCCATGGGAAACCCCAAGCCCTATCCCGTGTATTGGGACAGGATCCTCGTCAACGCCTCCCAGGTGACCAATCCCCCGGTGGACCCCCTGCGAGAGCCCATGGAGACGAAGGTGTTTCTGGGCCGAAAGCCCGACGGCATCCGCCGGGACGAAAAGGGCCAGCTCATCTGCACCCTGCCGCCCCAGATCGAGCTGTCCATGCCGGTGCTGTTCTCCGCCATGAGCTACGGCTCCATCAGCTACAACGCCCACGCCTGCCTGGCCCAGGCGGCCCGGGAGCTGGGCATCTGCTACAATACCGGCGAGGGCGGTCTTCACGAGGACTTCTACGCCTATGGCGACAGCACCATCGTCCAGGTGGCCTCCGGCCGCTTCGGCGTACACAAGCAGTACCTGGAGGCCGGCGCCGCCATCGAGATCAAGATGGGCCAGGGGGCCAAGCCGGGCATCGGCGGCCACCTGCCCGGGGCGAAGATCGTAGGCGATGTGTCCCGCACCCGCATGGTGCCCGAGGGGACCGACGCCATCTCCCCCGCCCCCCACCACGACATTTACTCCATCGAGGACCTGCGCCAGCTGGTGTATTCCTTGAAAGAGGCCACCGAATATAAAAAGCCCATCATCGTAAAGGTGGCCGCCGTCCATAATATCGCCGCCATCGCCAGCGGGATCGCCCGCAGCGGCGCGGACATCATCGCCATCGACGGCTTCCGGGGCGGCACCGGGGCCGCGCCCACCCGTATCCGGGACACGGTGGGCATCCCCATCGAGCTGGCCCTGGCCGCGGTGGACCAACGCCTGCGGGACGAGGGGATCCGCAACCACATCTCCCTCATCGTCAGCGGCAGCATCCGCTCCTCCGCCGATGTGGTCAAGGCCATCGCCCTGGGCGCGGACGCCTGCTGCATCGGCACCGCCGCCCTGCTGGCCCTGGGCTGCCACCTGTGCCGCTCCTGCCAGACGGGCCGGTGCTGCTGGGGCATCGCCACCCAAAACCCGGAGCTGGTGCGCCGCCTGGACATTGAGGAGGGAACGCGCCGCCTTGTAAACCTCCTGACCGCCTGGAAGCACGAGATCAAGGAGATGATGGGCGGCATGGGCATCAACTCCATCGAGGCCCTAAAGGGCAACCGCCTGATGCTCCGGGGCGTGGGCATGACCCAAAAGGAGCTGGAAATCCTGGGCATCGCCCACGCAGGCGAATAATCAGCGTGTCGAAAAGGTCTTTTCGCCCCGCTGCCTAAGTTTTTGAAACTTTGAAAAAGTTTCAAAAACTATTGATTTCAATGATGAGGGACACCCTTCTTGGGTTTCCCTCACACTCCCTTCCTTACCGTTATCACAAATTCTGCCACTTTATCGAAAGTCTCAAAAGAGGTGTTATTATGACCAATATCAATGCGTCCGGCCTAAATTACCGCCAGCTCAACGCCGCGATCCAAGACTGCGCCGGGGACGCTTCCGTCACCGGCTGCACCGGCCAGCGGTTCATCGGCGCAGGCCTGGAGACGGGAAACCTCACCATAACCGGCACCCCCGGCAACGCCCTGGGGGCCTATCTCAACGGTGCCTGTATCGAGGTGCGCGGCAACGCCCAGGACGCCGTGGGCGACACCATGAACGCAGGCCGCATCGTCGTCCACGGCAGCATCGGCGACGCCGCGGGCTATGCCATGCGGGGCGGCGAGCTGTATGTAGAGGGCAACGCCGGCTACCGGGCCGGGATCCATATGAAGGCCTACGGCGACAAGCTCCCGGTCATGGTCATCGGCGGCAAGGCCGGGAGCTTTCTGGGCGAGTACCAGGCCGGCGGCGTCATCATCGTCCTGGGCCTCACCCCGGGCCCCCGCCCCATCGTAAGCAATTTCCCCTGCACAGGTATGCACGGCGGCAAGCTCTATATCCGTTCCGACTGCAAAAACCTCCTGCTGCCTAAGCAGGTCATCGCCCGCCCGGCCTCCCGCAAGGACATGACCCAGGTGCGGGACTATCTGCACACCTTCTGCCAGCTCTTCGGCGGGAACTGCGACGCCCTGCTGCGCCAGCCCTTCACCGTCATCACCCCCAACAGCAGCAACCCCTATAAGCAGCTGTATGTTACAAACTGAGCGCCAACCCCCGCACCCTGACAAAAATCTGTCATTGCGAGGGCGCACAGCGCCCGTGGCAATCCGTACCCCCAAAAAGGCTCCCCTTACCAAGGGGAGCTGTCACGGCTTCGCCGTGACTGAGGGGTCGACGGTACCGCACCCCTTGCAAATCCCCCTCTCTTTCCCCTTTCCTCTTTCAACTTTCCTCTCATCAAAAAAGGACGGCCCGTTCCCGGACCGTCCTTTCTTCATTCCAATTAAATTATCTCCATTCCTCGCTGTAAAAGAACATCGCCACCGTCCCCGGCCCCACATGGGCGCCGGTCACCGGCTCATAGCACACATGGACGATCTCCCCCTTGGCGCCCCGCTCCCGCAGCAGGCTCTGCAAATGCAGCGCGTCCGCCGGGGCGTCGGCGTGGGCGATGCCGATGGGTGCCGCCGGGTCGTCCAGGGCCTGGGCATAGATGTTCGCCAGGGCCTCCAGGGCCTTCTTCTTGCCCCGGACCTTCTCATACACCACGATCTTGCCCTCCTCGTCGCCCCGGAGGATGGGCTTCACCTGGAGCAGCGTCCCAGCCAGCCGTGCGCCGCCGGAGATGCGGCCACCCTTGTGCAGATATTTCAGGTCGTCCACCACGAAGAACTGCTGCATCCGTGCGCAGCGGCTCCGGGCAAAGGCCTCCAGCTCCGAGAAGGACTTCCCCTCCTTGGCCAGCCGTGCCGTCTCAATGACCACCAGCCCCTCGCCCAAGGACGCCCCCCGGGTGTCCACCACGGTCACCCGGCCCGGGCCGTACTTCTCTGCCAGCTCCTCGCATTGCAGCCCCACGCCCCAGCAGCTTCCGCTGATGCCGCCGGAAATGCCCAAATACAGCACCTCCTCGCCGCGCTCCAGGCACTGCTCGATGGCCTGGGCCGCCGCCTGGGGATTCACCATTGAGGTCTTCACCTCCGCGCCCTTGCGCATAGCCTCGTAAAAGGCCGGGCCGTTGAAGTCGATGCTGTAATCCGGCTCCACGCCGTCCACCTCATAGGTCAGCGGCACGGTCTGAATGTCCAGCTCCTCCAAAATTTTCATAGGCAGATTGGCTGCCGTGTCCGTAAAAATTCGTACCATATTCATGCTCCTTTGTCACGCGATCGCCTTGCGCAGCCACCCGGCCAGGGTGTCAAACAGCTTGGCGTAGCCCTCCATGGTCAGATGAATGCCGTCGGCGGCAATAAGCCCCGGCAGACGCTTCTCGCTCAAGAAATTCTCCCGCACCCGGATGATGGGCGTACCTGTCTCGTAGGCCACCTGGGCCACCGTGTCCGAATACAGCTCCTGGTGCCGGTAAATGTGCTGGGTGTCCCCCAGCCAGGAGAGAATGTGCTCCTTGCTGCGCCCCTCCCGGCAAAGAAAGTCCAAATACCGCTGGGCGTCAATGGGCGGCAGGGTCATCAGCACCGGCTGCACGCTCTGGTCCCGCAGCTTTTGCAGCATAGAAAGCAGGGTGCTGCGAAACTCCGGCAGCGCCGTCCGGGGGTCGTGCTCCGCCTCGGGCCGGTCCGCGATGGCGTCCCAGTCGAAGTCGCTGTCGTTGCCGCCGTAAGCCACCAGGGCAAAGTCCGCCTGGAGCCCCCGCTGCAAATCGTGGTCCAGCAGCGCCTGCCCCTTGCGGATGGTCGCGCCCATCTTGGCCCGGCTCACCACCTCGGTCTGCCGCCCGCTGTACCGCTCCATCACCTCCGGCAGGTGGAAATGATAATGAAACTGCTCGTCCGGCACCGTGGCCTTCAGCAGCGAATCGCCATATACATACGCCCGGGGCATAAGACACCCTCCTTTCGTTTTTAATAATATAGCATATTAGATGTGGCATGTCAATCTTCTTTTTTCCTATTGTAACCAGCCACGAACCCTGCTATAATAGTCTACGCAAACAGGAGGTGTCACTATGTCCTATGATAAATCCCTCATCGCCCATAAATTGCAGCGGTGGGACCAGTATATTACCGACTATCACCTGCCCCAGTGGGACTCCATCCCGGATTTTGGCCTGTATATGGACCAGGTGATCCTGCTTTTGGAGCGGTATCTCAGCTTCATCCCCCCGGTAAACGAGGAGAAGGAGCGCATCGTCACCGCCTCCGCCATCAATAACTATGTCCGACTGAAGCTGATGCCCGCCCCGGTGAAGCGGAAGTACTACCGGGTCCACATCTGCTACCTCATTATGATCCTCACCCTAAAGCAGTCCATCGGCATCAGCCAGGTGCAGAAGATCATCCCCTGGGACCTGGCCGACAGCCAGGACGGCACCCAGTCCCTGCGGCAGATTTACGAGGATTACAGCGGCAAATTCCGGGGCATCGCCCTGCTTTTCAACCGTCAGATCCAGCAGAGCTGGCAGGACCTGTGCGCCCCGGACGCCGGCACCGACGGCGTAGCCCGGTGCCTGGTGATGGAGTCGGCGCTGCTGGCGGGCTTTTCCAAAATTCTCGCCGAAAAGCTCCTGCGCCTGTGGGACGCGGATCCGGCCCAGGTCCTGGCCACCGAGCAGACCCACGATTTCTCCGACATATAAAAACCGAAAAATCCATCCTCAGCGCCCTCTCCATATACCGGGAGGGCGCTTTCATCGTGTCAAAAAAGTCTCGCAGCGTTTGCCGCCCGCAGACTGCGATCCTTTTCGCCAGTTTTTCGTTTAGTCGTTGCGCGCCTTGCCCGTGATCTCCGCCACGGCCAGGCGCACCAGGCAGGTTCGGGCCCCGGAATTTTTCATGCACGCCACATACTTTTCCCCGGCCGCCGGGTCAAACTGCATACAGAGGATCTTGATGGCCCGCATTCGCTCGTCCTCGCCCGTGACGATCTCCAGCCGTCCCCGGGCCACCGCCGAAGCGTAGGCCACGGTGTATTTGTCCGGGATGATCTCCGCATGGGACACGGCGCTCATGGCCGCCTGGCACCCGTTTTTGAAGATCTCGTACTTCTCCCCGGCCAGGGCACAGTGGAAGTAGATAGCCCCCGCCGCCTCATCCGCCGCCTGGGACACCGGTACGGCGTAGGGCCGCCCGGCCCCGTCCACCAGGGAGAGGGTAGCGTAGGGTGCCTCCCGCATCACCTGCCAGGCAAAGGCAGCGTCCTTCTGTCTGTCTTTTCTGCGCATAGCGCTGCACCTCACTTTCGCAATTTATCAAGTTTTTTCGCCCGTTGTTCTCTCGTTCATTTTGACACGGCGGGCATGATTTGTCAAGGCGGTCATATAGTATAAAGTGTAAACTTTTATCGGAAAGGATACGCTGCCTATGACCTACCCCTATGTGCTGCCCCGGCTCCCCTACGCCCCCGGTGCCCTGGAGCCGAATCTGAACCGGGCCACCATCATGACCCACCACGACCGCATCTTTGCCGGTCATGTTGATAAGCTGAACCGGGCCCTGAAGCCCTACCCAGCCCTCCAGCGCCGCCCCCTGCCCCAGCTCCTGCTGCACCCGGACTGCCTCCCCGCCCCGGCCCGCGCAGACATCTTAGACCACGGCGGTGCGGTGTATAACCACACCCTGTATTTCCCCTCCCTGGCCCCACCCCGGGCCGGAAAGCCTGACGCCCGCCTGACAGAAGCCATCCGCTGCTCCTTCGGCTCCATGGAGGATTTCCTCCGAGCCCTGCACCGGACCTGCCTGCAAGATACCCGAGAGGGCTACGCCTGGCTCCTCACGGACCGCTGCGGAAAGCTCCGCCTGCTCTTCACCCCCGGCCAGCAAACGCCCCTGCCCCTCACGCCCATCTTCTGCATAGACCTCTACCGCCACGCCTACGCCCTGACCTACGGCGATGACCGCAAAGCCTATGTGACCGCAGTGCTCCCGCTGTTAAATTGGGACATTTTCTCCCTCCGCTACACCACCCAATTCGCCGCCCAACCCCCGTTTCCCAATCCATAAACCATTTTCGTTGGGGGCGGCGTCCCCGACGCCCCGTTTACCGCACTACATACCATCCGTAGGGGCGACCCTCGCGGTCGCCAGCGGGCGGGGCAGAGCCCCGCCCCTACGCACCACAATAAAACGCACCGCACCCCATGCAAAACCCCATGTCATTGCGAGGCCAGTGCGCACACCGGCCGTGGGGAGCGAGCCGAGCGCTGCCAGTGGCAGATGCAGCGAGGCGAGCGAGTGGCCGCGGTCAAAATTTCAAGCGTCCGCCGTAAGGCAGCGCAGAAATTTTGGGCACCGCAACAGGGACATCCGTAACCCCCCCGTCCTAAAAGCCTCCCCTGCATAAGGGGAGCTGTTGCGGCTCTGCCGCGACTGAGGGGTCGACTACCGCACCCCCAATAGAACTCCCGTAGGGGGCGATGCCCACATCGCCCCGCCCCACCGCACCTCTTGCAACACACCCGTAGGGGGCGGCGTCCCCGACGCCCCGCTTCCCGCGCTTCTTGTTACATTCCGTAGGGGCGGGGTTCTACCCCGCCCGCCGGACTTGCACCAATTATCCTGCCCACCGCCCAATCCCCACTGCACCATCGCGGCGGCGTGAGGGCACGCCGCCCTACGCAATCTTTCCCATTTTTGTGTAGGGGCGGACGCCCCTGTCCGCCCGCCGGACTTGCACCGCACCCCATGCAAAACCCCATGTCATTGCGAGGCCAGTGCGCACACTGGCCGTGGGGAGCGAGCCGAGCGCTGCCAGTGGCAGATGCAGCGAGGCGAGCGAGTGGCCGCGGTCAAAATTTCAAGCGTCCGCCGTAAGGCAGCGCAGAAATTTTGGGCACCGCAACAGGGACATCCGCCTCCCCCGTCCCCCCATCTTTCCTCTTTCCTCTAAAAAAGCACCCCTCGGCCCACGCCAAAGGGTGCTTTTCTATTCACATCTCCATGGGCCGCCGCCTCGTCATCTCCCCCACGGCCTCCAAAATAAACGCCCGGTCCGCCGCCTCATTCCGGCAGGCCCGGTGGATACACTGGGCTATGACCTCCATGTCGGCGGCATCAAACCCCCGGGTGGTGACGCAGGGCGTCCCCATCCGCACGCCGCTGGTGACGGTGGGCTTCTCCGGGTCGCCGGGAATGGCGTTCTTGTTCAGGGTAATGTGCAGCCCGTCCAGCCGCTCCTGCAACTCCCGGCCCGTGATGCCGTGGCTGCGCAGGTCCACCAGCATCAGGTGGTTGTCCGTGCCGCCGGAGACCAGCTCAAAGCCGCACCCCAGCATAGCCTTCGCCAGGGCCGCAGCGTTTTCCACCGTCCGCCGGGCGTAGTCCCGGAACGCAGGCTCCATAGCCTCCCGGAAGCACACCGCCTTCCCCGCGATCACATGCAGCAGCGGTCCGCCCTGCATCCCGGGGAACACGGCGCTGTTTATCTTCTTTCCCCACTCTTCTTTGGCCAAAATCACCCCGCCCCGGGGTCCCCGGAGGGTCTTGTGGGTGGTGGTGGTCACCACATCGGCATAGGGCACGGGGCTCTCATGCTGCCCTCCTGCCACCAGTCCGGCGATGTGCGCCATGTCCACCAGCAGCAGCGCGCCGTGGCGGTGGGCGATGTCCGCGAACGCCTTAAAGTCCAGCGCCCGGGGATAGGCCGAGGCCCCGGCCACCAGCAGCTTGGGCCGCTCCGCCCTCACGATGTCCTCCACCCGGTCATAGTCAATGCGCCCGGTCTTGGGGTCCACCCCGTAGCTGACGGCCCGGTAGAGCTTTCCCGACTGGTTCACCGCCGCCCCGTGGGTCAGATGCCCGCCCCCGGCCAGGTCCATGCCCACCAAGGTGTCCCCCGGCTGCAAAAGAGCCGCGTAGGCCGCCAGGTTGGCCTGGGCCCCGGAATGGGGCTGCACATTGACAAACTCCGCACCGAACAGCGCCTTGGCCCGGTCGATAGCCAGCCGCTCGATCTCGTCCACAAACTCGCACCCGCCGTAATACCGCTGCCCGGGGTAGCCCTCGGCGTATTTGTTGGTCAGGCAGCTGCCCACGGCGGCCATCACCGCCGAAGAGGTGATGTTCTCCGAGGCGATGAGCTCAATGTTCTCCTGCTGCCGCTGATACTCCCGCCGCAGCCACGCGCCCACCGCCCCGTCCTCCCGGGCCAGATAGTCCATGCTTTCCTTCAAAAAATCTTCCAAACCGCTCTCTCCATCTTTCAAATAATCTATTTCCAATAAAAAGCCTCGCAGAGTTTGCGCCCGCAGGCGCAAAAAATTGAAATCATTTTTCACCGCGACATGTGCGTGGGGAAAAATACCTCTCAGACTGCAAGTGTGGAATTTTTGCGCCGAGCGCAAAAATTATGCGCGCAGCAGGCTGCAAGCCTTTTGTCGGAAAATTCCGCAGGAATTTTCGACAGTCTTTATTCCATATGTGGCCGCTCGTCTCCCATAAAGAACACGGCCACCGTCCCTTTCCCCGCATGAGACCCAATAATAGTCCCAATATCGCACTGCACGATCTTCCCCCGCAGGTTGGGGAACGCCTCCTCAATGGCGTCCGTCAGGAGCTTCGCGTCCTCCGGGCAGTCGGAGTTGCAGAGGTAGCACCGCCCGGCGTAGTCCGCGCCGTTTCGCGCGTGCTCCAGCATATTTTTCACCGTCACAGCCACGGCCTTTTTCTTGCCGCGGACCTTGTCGTAGGCGATGATGCGTCCCTCGTCGTTCAGCCGCATGATGGGGCAGATGTTCAGCGCCGTGGCCACCATGGCCGCCGCCCCGGACACCCGGCCCGTCCGCCGAAACTGGGTCATGTCGGAGGAGAAGAACTGGTGATGCACCCGGTTTCGGTTCTCCAGCACCCACTGGGCCACCTCCTCCAGGGACTTTCCCGCGTCCCGCAGGTCCGCCGCCTCGTCCACCAGCAGGCCGTAGCCCGAGGAGGAGCACAGGGAGTCGATGACCTGGATCTTCCGCTCCGGGTACTTCTCCCGCAGCGTCTCGGCGGCGATGTAGGCGTTATTCACCGACCCGGACTGCCCGGAGGTAAAGGCGATGTGCAGCAGGTCGCCCTTTTGCAGCAGCCCCTCGAAAAACTCCACATAGGCCGCCACATTGATCTGGGAGGTCTGGGGCAGCTTCCCCTCCTGCAAAAAGCGGTAAAACCGCGGCAGGGCCTCCGGGTCCCGCCCCATGTCGTCCACATACTCCTGCCCGTCCACCACATAGGTGTAAAACAAAACCGGAATGTCCCGCTCCACCAAATGCGCATAAGGCAAGTCCACCGTAGAGCAGCACGAAAGGGTAAACTGTCCGTTCATAGAATTTTCTCCTTTACTATCCAATATGGTATATTATATAGAATTATACCCATATTTTCCCACTTGTCAATCCGGCGTATATCACAGACTGTCTGCGCCAAAAATATCCTGCCCCCTCATTATAATATAGTATCCCCCCAAACGCAACCCAGCAAAAGACCTCCGGCCCGCAGGCCGGAGGTCTTTTTATCATTTCATCTATGCCTTATGCTCTGTTCTTTCTCCTCCGGGTCAGCACCGCCGCGCCCAGGGCAAAGCTCGCCGCCAGCGCCGCCAGCCAAATCGCCGCGCCGCCGTCCCCGGTGCCGGGTCCGCCGCTCCCGGATGCGCCATCGCTCCCGGAGCCGCCGTTCTGCCCGGGCAGCTTCTTCACGATGATGTCCGTCTTGGTGATCCTCTCCTGGCCCTCCCCGTCGGCGAAATCACCGTCGCAGGCGTCGCAGTGCCAGTATTCGATGTTCCCCTCGGCCTCCGCCGTGGCGGCCTGGGCCGGAACACGCACCAGGTTCTCGTGCTTTCCGCTGTCCACCTGGCCGTATTCTTCGCCGCAGAGCTCGCACTCCGCTTTCTTCACGCAGGTGGCCTCGCCGCCGCTGTGGCCCGTCAGGACCCGTCCGCAGGTGTCGCACTTGTGATCCTTATTGTTGTCCGCGTGCGCCGCCGCGTCCGCCCGGCTGTCGCAGAAGCTGCATCCGTGCCAGTGCTGCTGGTCATCGGAGGTCCATTCCGCCGCATACGCATGGTCCCCCAGCTCGCCGTATTCCCCGCCGCAAAGCTCGCACACGGCTTTCTTCACGCAGGTGGCCGTGCCGCCACTGTGGTCCACGCAGTGGTAGTCGCACAGAGAGCACACGCCCTTCTCCCAGGCGTGGTCCTCCGTCTCCACCGTCACCAGGCCGCAGCAGTTATAGTGCTGGGTGTGCTGGCGCTCCGTGGCGATCCACGCCTTTTCGCCGGTGTGGTTGTTCGGATCCACCGCGCCGTCCTTGGCGTCGCAGCCCTCCCGCTGGCAGGTCTTGGGCGTCATGCAGGTGGCCGCCGCCCAGTCGTGCTCCAGCGCGGGAAGGATCGTTACCTCCGTGCCGCCGCAGGCGGAGCAGGTAAAGGTCTTCACGCCGGTTGCCGTGCAGGTGGGCTCCGTGGTCACCACGCCCTCGTCCAGGTCGTGTCCCTCCACGGCGCAGTTGCGCGTCACCGTCAGGGTCACCGCCGCCGAGTAGCGGATGCCGTTATATTCTCTGTCGTTGGGCTTATTCTTGATAACGCAGCGGTACTGATACCCGTCCATGTCCTTGGTGACATTGCTGATGGCAAAGGAGGTATAGCATTCGCTGGTCAGCACACCGTCCTTCTCCGTGGACCTTTCCATCACAAGGGTGACGCCATCCTCTATATCCACAACATCCCGGAACTTCTTCCCGCCGTCCGTGCTCACCTGCCAAGTCACATCCGTCCCGTAGGGCACGCCCTGCTTGAACCGGGCCTCGAAATAGGTCCCCTGCCCCGCCTTTGCCGTTTTGTTGGTGGGGTCGCTGGTGAATTTCGGCGGATAATCCGAGATCATGCGCCCCGGCTCCGACACCACCGCGCCATACTCGTTGGACACCACGCACCGGAAGAGCCACCCGTCATTGGCCTCCTCAAAATATGGCCCGAAATACTGCGCATCGTCACTGTCGGCAATGTCCGTATAGGTCCGTCCGCTGTCCTTGCTCACCTGCCACTGGTAGTGGAGGTTTTCACCCTCCGCCACCACGCGGAACACAGGGAAGGATCGGATAATGACAGGGATCTTGCCGTCCTCGTCGGGGCCCAGCCCCAGGGAGATGTCCGCCTGCTCGTAGCCGTGGGCATCCTTGGGCTGCTGGGTAATGACCGGGGCTTTCCCCACGGTGTCAATGGTCACCGGCCCCAAAATGGTCGTGGCTATCCAGCTGTTATTCTTCCATGTCTGCACCACGACCCGAACCTGCATCCCCTCCATGTCGGCGGTGATCTCCGGCTCGTAGGTGCTGCTTTCTCCAAATAGGTGGCCGGCAAACCCCCACGATTCTCCGTCCTTGCTGGTCTGCCAAAAATATTTCATTCGGATCCCCTCGGGCAGCGTGGGATGCACCACCTCAAACTTCGCCGTCTGTCCGGCCACATAGCTCGTCGGCGCCCGCAGCTCCGGCTGATCCATGTAGATGGTGGCGTCATAGGTGTAGGTCTCCAGGGTCCCGCCCCAAACATCCTCGCCGTTTCTGTAGGTCACCTGGGCCCGGTAGATGTAGCCGTTCTGGTCCTTGGTCACACTGGGGATGGTGTAGTCATAGCTGACCCCGCCCTGATTCCCGTAGCTGCATCGGATCTGCTGAAAGGTCTGCCCGCCGTCTTTGCTCAGGAACCACAATACCTCTTTCACATATTGGTTCTGCATATCCGTAGGCGTCTGGTTTTCAATGGCGGACAGGGTCAGCCGCTCGCCCTCCCGGGCCACCACAGCCCCGCTGCTGCGCATATTCAGGTGCGGCCCCTCCGTGAACACATTGGTGCCGAACCGCAGCGCCAGGCAGTCCTTGTGCTCGTTTTCGTTGGGATCGTTCACCCGCAGCCGCAGCACCCGGTCGCTCCGATCCAGCCAGAGGTAGAGCAGCCTCTCGTTGTTCTCTCCCCGGTGAAACAGGCCCGCCCCCAGGCTTACCGTGTCGTATTCGTCCGGCCCCACCATGGTTTTGATCTGGAGCGGCTGGGTGTACCGCTCCTCCGTCTCCACCGTGTAGACGAACTTGTGGATTTCGCTTCCGTTTCCGTCCACGGCGTTGCCGTTATCGGGCACATCAATGTTGCCGTAGTTTATCACCATTTTAACGGACTTTTCCACCGTGCCGCTGACGGTGCCGCCGTTAAAGGTCACGGTGCCCGTGCCCCGAATGTCCAGCCCCGTGATGCTGGCCGTGTTCCCGTCTATCTCCAGGTTGCCGCCCTCCAGCCAGATGGGCTTGGTGAAGGCGTAGTTTCCCCACCGCTGCATGGTCAGCTTCAGCGTAGCGCCCGACTGCACCACCATTTCCGGGATGGCGCAGCCGTCGTTTACCATCGGGTCCACCGTGTAGGACCCCGGCTCCGCCGTCAGCTTCAGCTCCAGGTCCGAGGCCACAATGTCCTTCAGCGCCAGGGTGTCGCCGATATAGGACGCATCAGATTTATCCGTGTAATAGGACCACCACGGGTTGAGCCTGCCCCCTCCCTGCTGCATAAAGAGGGTAATGCTGTTGTGCTTCTTACCTGTCAGCTCTACCGCATCTGTATATTCCCTGTATAGCTGCGTGGGCCTTATATAGGAGGCACGGCTCACCTTTACATGCGGCCCCGCTATCACCGTCCGGTTATCCTTCATGGATATGGCGTTTTCCTCGTGCTTCCCGTTGGTCATACCTATGCGCATCACGCCGTCTCCCTGGAAGTAGATGCAGCCGCGCCTCAAGTCCTCCCAGGTATCGGCAAAGTCACCGGTGTCGAAAGCATATTCGTTCTGTGGGTCCTTCCCTTCGGCTCGCTCAAAGAACACATTCACCTCTCCGCCATTGTCTATATCCAGACGATGGCAGTAAAACGCCTTGGTCTCGCCGAATTTTTCAATGGAATAGTCGTATTCGTTCACATACGAACCTTTTAACTTTCTGAAAGTCGCACTTACGATGCCGCCGTCAACGGTGGCCACGCCCGCCACATAGATAGTGGAGATATAGTTGGTATCGGGATAGTTGGTATAAAAGCCCACTCTCTCCCAATAGCAGCGCTTAGCCGTGGCACCTGCGGTCAAGCGTGCGCCCTTTCCCACATACAGCTTGCCGCGGGTCGACACAGCCGCCTGACCCAGGACGATGTCCTTGTTGGCGGCGCTGGCAAAGGTGCCCTCCCCCTCCACCGTTATGTCGCCGCAGGCGTAGATGCAGGTATTCCGGCTCACGGTTTCCACTCTGGCTCCGTCTTTTATGGTCAGATTTTTGCATAGGATGGCGTTCTCGTGGGTATAGATCTTCAAGTCACACCAGTCGCCTTTGACGCCGGTGCCGATGATGGTCAGGTTGGTATGGGGGGCATAAATGCCGTAGTAGATCTCTTTATATTCGGTGCACATCTCGTAGGGGAAGGTCTCGTCGCCCAGCTCATTATACCGTCCCTCCACGCGAATGGTCAGGTCCTGCACGCTGGTGTCCACATAGATCAGCCCAAAGAGGGAATATTTGTCAAAAAACGCAGGTATATTCGTCCCAATGGTGCCTATTTGAAAGTTCCGCAGGGTCAGCGTGTAGGTGTCCGGGTCAAATGACCAGCCCTCCTTCTGGTTTATTTTCCGGGAAGAGGTGATCTCCTCATCCAGGATCCACACCCCGTACCGTTCCTCCGCCGCCAAAGCCACACTGGGCACCAGCGTCAGCACCACGCACAGGGCCAGCAGCATACTCAGTATCCGTCTCTTCATCGCGCTTCCTCCTTCTCCACCGACAGCTTAAAGTCGTATTTCATCTCCAGCATGGCAAATAGTTTTCCCATCACGCTCTCGGCAATGGTCAGAATGTCCAGCCCCGCCACAAAGTCCAGAATCTTCTCCAGCTCCGCCTCCGGCACCTTGAATACCCGCAGCGAGGCCGTCAAAAACCGCCGGAGCTTCCGCTCCAGGGGGAAGTGGATGTCGCATTTTCGCGCCATGTAACCCCGCATAAGCCCCGCCGTGCCGATCTCCATTTCGTAAAAGTCGCTGTCGGAATACCCGGGGAAGCTCCCCCCGAAGATACCCTTCAGCTCCGCCGTGGTCTGTAAATGAATATATTCCGCCGTGTCCGGCAGGGTGTAGGCCTCCAGGTAGATTTCCCGCAGCGCCTCGTTCCGCTCCGTGAGGGTAAGCTGTAAAGCCGTCTCCGCCGCGTAGGTGTAAACCGGCGGCAGCTCTCCGCCCACCAGGCTCCGGGCCGCGCCGAACTGGCCGCTGAACATGGTCTCCACCAGCTCCATCAGCACCGCGTCCTTGGTGGGGAATAAATTCTGAAAGCTCCCCCGCGTCACCCCCGCTTCCTCGGTGATCTGCGTGATGGAGGTCTCCCTATATCCCTGCTGCAAAAACAGCCGCACACAAGCCGTCAAAATTTTTTTCTTCGTCTCCAGTCCATCCTTCCGCATACCGCCGCCTCACTCCTTCCATATTATATCTATGCAAACCGCAACTAAAACCGTCACAAATTGGTACGCATATCAATTATAGCTTCCCCCGCCCCATAAGTCAACACTAACCCTTAAATTATCATTCAAAAACACCCCCACGCAACCTGTCATTGCGAGGGCGCAAAGCGCCCGTGGCAATCCGCATCCCAAAAGGCTCCCCTGCGTAAGGGGAGCTGTCACGGCAAAGCCGTGACTGAGGGGTCGACGCTCGCACCCCTTGTTATGCACCCGTAGGGGCGGACACCCCTGTCCGCCCGTCCCGGGTCTGTACCGCACTTCTTGCAAAAAACATGTCATTGCGAAACCAGTGACCGAGGTCACTGGTTGTGGCAATCCGTAACCCCCCGTCCCCAACCTCTCTTCTCTCTTCACTTTTTCACTCTTCACTCTTCTCTTACCCCGGCTCCCCTGCATAAGGGGAGCTGGCGCGGCCCCGCCGCGACTGAGGGGTCGCCACCACCGCCCCCCATTGCAAATCATTCAAAAAACAAGCATTTTTTACCAACGAATTTCGCGCATAAACCCGCCCCAACCGCTCAAACTATGCTTGCGATACCCAAACAGGCGAAAGCCGAGTACCCAAAGAAAGGAGATCGTGACTATGTCCAGCAAGAACACCAACAAGCTGAATGTGCCCCAGGCCCGTGCCGCTATGGATAAGTTCAAGATGGAAGCCGCCAACGAGGTTGGCGTCAACCTGAAGGACGGCTACAACGGCGACCTGACCTCTCGTGAGGCCGGCAGCGTGGGCGGCCAGATGGTCAAGAAGATGATCGAGTCCTACGAGAAGAACCTGTAAATCCAAACTTCCCGTAAGAACGCCCAAGAGCGCTTTGGAGTTTTTCTCCAAAGCGCTCTTTTTCTTCTATTCCGCATCCGCCAGCCCTAAACCGCTGTCTCTGCCTCCATAAAAAACAGATTTCAGACCACGCATTCCTATTTTTTAAATATTGGCGAAAAATTGAAAAGATACTTGCGATACACAAATTTATATGGTATAATAACTATAGTCTTTATGCCATACCAAGGACTACGCAGGTTACTATGATAAGGTAGTACACCGCAGAGCGCTAACGCCCCGCATAAGCGGGGCGTTATCTCTATCCGAAGTTTGTAGGAGGGGCTGTTATGTATCCATACGCGGTAGGACTTGACATCGGCATCGCATCCGTAGGCTGGGCCGTTGTGGCTTTGGACAGAGAGGATAAGCCTTTTGGCATCATCAACATGGGCTCCCGCATTTTCGACGCCGCCGAGCAGCCCAAAACAGGGGATTCCCTGGCCGCCCCAAGGCGGGAGGCCCGCAGCGCCCGCCGCCGTCTGCGCCGTCACCAGCATCGCCTGGCGCGCATCCATCACCTTCTTGTGGCCGACGGCGTTCTTTCTCAAGCAGAATTAGATTCACTTTTCGCAGGCAAACTGGAGGATATTTATACCCTGCGCGTGAAAGCGCTGGATGCCCCGGTGTCCCCCACCGAGTTTGCCCGCATCCTTTTGCACATCGCGCAGCGGAGGGGCTTCCGCTCCAACCGCAAGTCCGGCACCTCCAAGGAAGACGGCGAGCTGCTGACCGCCGTAAGTGCGAATCGGGTCCTCATGGTCGAAAAAGGCTACCGTACCGTGGGCGAAATGCTGCTGAAAGACCCCAAATACGGCTATAGCAAGCGCAATAAAGGCGACAAGTACATCGCCACCGTGGGCCGGGACATGATCGAGGAAGAAGTTCACGCCCTCTTTGCAGCCCAGCGCAGCTTGGGCCAGCCCTTCGCGTCGGAGGACTTGGAAAACCAGTACCTCGAAATACTCCTGAGCCAGCGTTCCTTTGACGAAGGTCCCGGCAAAGGCAGTCCCTACGCAGGCAGCCAAATTGAAAATAGGATCGGCAAATGCACCTTCGAGCCGGACGAGCCCCGCGCAGCGCGGGCCAGTTACTCCTTCGAGTATTTTAATCTGCTCCAAAAAGTCAACCAACTGCGTCTGGTTTGCGGCGGCGAGAGCCATCCGCTTTCATCGGCCCAGCGTGAGGCGCTCATCGCCCTGGCGCACAAGACCAAGGACCTGACCTTTTCCCGCATCCGCAAAGAATTGTCCATTCCCGCAGCCACGACCTTTAATGCGGTCCCCTATAAAAACGCAGACGACTGCGAAGCAGCGGAGAAGAAAACCAAGTTCTGCTACCTCAATGCCTATCACCAAATGCGTTCCGCTTTCAATAAAATCTCCAAAAACCACTTTGACACCCTGACCCGCGACCAGCGAAACGAAATCGCCCGCGTGCTGTCCGTTTACAGGACCTCCGCCAACATCCGCCCCCGCCTGGCAGCGCTGGGCCTCTCGGAGGCAGAGATCGACATAGCGGAGCCCCTGACCTTCAGCAAAACCGGCCACCTCTCCGTCAAAGCCTATGATAAGCTGATCCCCTTTCTTGAACAGGGTATGCAATACAGCGATGCGTGCGCTGCCGCCGGATATGATTTTAAGGGCCACAGCAACATAGAGCGGACCCACCTCCTCCATCCCACCCCGGAGGACCTGGCCGACATCACCAGCCCCGTAGTGCGCCGGGCAGTCTCCCAAACCGTCAAGGTCCTAAATGCCATCATCCGCCAGCAGGGCCGCAGTCCCACCTTCATCAATATCGAGCTGGCCCGGGAGATGGCCCGCGACCCCCGGGAACGCAATCAAATGAAAAGGGAAATGGACGCAAACTATGAGCGAAACAAAAAGCTCATGGAGCGCATCCGCAAAGAATACGGCAAAGAAAATCCCACCGGCCAAGACTTGGTAAAGCTCAAGCTCTGGGAGGAGCAGCGGGGCGAATGCGCCTATTCACAAAAGCACATCCGCATCGAGCACCTCTTTGACCCGGACTACGCCGAGGTCGACCACATCATCCCCTACAGCATTTCCTTCGACGACAGCTATAAAAATAAGGTGCTGGTATTGGCCGAAGAAAACCGCAACAAGAGCAACCGCCTCCCCCTGCAATACCTGCAAGGCAAGCGTCGGGATGACTTCATCGTCTGGGTGGAAAACAGCATCCGCGACTATAAGAAAAAGCAGCGTCTGTTAAAGGAGGCGATCACCCCCGAGGACGAAAAGAGGTTCAAGGAGCGCAATCTGCAAGATACCAAAACCATGTCCCGCTTCCTTTTGAACTACATTGGGGACCATCTGGAATTTTCCGACTTTGCCTCAGGCCGGAAAAAGCATGTCACCGCGGTGAACGGCGCCATCACCTCCTATATGCGCAAGCGCTGGGGCATCCAAAAGATCCGCGAAAACGGCGACCTGCACCACGCGGTAGACGCCCTCGTCATCGCCTGTACCACCGACGGCATGATCCAGCAGGTGAGCCGCTATGCCGCGCTCCGAGAGTGCGAATATGTGCAGACCGAGGCGGGCAGCGTAGCCGTCGCCCAACATACCGGTGAGGTGCTCAAGCGCTTCCCCTACCCCTGGCCGGAGTTCCGCCGGGAGCTGGAGGCCCGCTTGGGCGACGACCCCGTCCGCGCCGTCATTTCCCAGCGGTTTCCCGTATACGCAAACGGTGATATTCCCGTGCGAAAGCTCTTCGTGTCCCGCGCGCCCCGCCGCAAGGTGACGGGCGCGGCCCACAAGGAGACCATCAAGAGCCCCAAGGCGCTGGATGACGGTGTTTTCGTTGCGAAGCACCCCCTAACCAAGCTCAAACTTGACCCTAAGACCGGCGAAATCGCCAACTACTATATGCCGCAGAGTGACCGTCTGCTCTACAATGCGCTGAAGGAGGCGCTGCAAAAGCACGGCGGCGATGGCGCCAAGGCTTTTACCCAGCCCTTTCACAAGCCGAAAAGCGACGGCACCCCCGGTCCCATCGTCAATAAAGTCAAGCTCTGGGAGCCCACCACGCTGAATGTTCCCGTCTTAAAGGGTGCCGGTGTGGCTGACAACGACAGCATGGTTCGCATTGATGTGTTCCATGTTGAGAACGACGGCTATTACTTTGTGCCCATCTACATTGCCGATACGCTGAAAAAAGAACTACCTAATAAGGCGTGTGTGGCGTACAAATCCTATGAGCAGTGGAAAGAAATGTCCGACGAAAACTTTATTTTTTCCCTGTATCCGAATGATCTGCTCCGTGTGACCCACAAAACCAAGCTGAAGCTGACAAAGGCGCAAAAAGAGAGCACACTTCCAAACACCTATGAGACAAAGCAGGAAATGCTGTACTATATCAGCGCAAACATCAATACAGCCGCCATCGCCTGCCGCACCCATGATAGCAGCTATGAGATCAGAAGCATGGGCATTAAAACCCTGGAAAATCTGGAAAAATTCACCGTAGATGTGCTGGGCGAATATCACAAGGTCGAAAAAGAGCCGCGTATGGCGTTTCACAAAAAGCGCAAGAAGTGCAGAAAGTGAGGACTGAAAATGGCTTTTCGGAACATCATCGTCGAGACCCCCGCCGATGACCCTTTTCTGTGCGAACAGCTCTCGATTTTCTAAGAAAAAAGTCGCCCAAGGCCAAGCCTTGAGCGACTTTTTCGGTAGTCTATTATACCATACCAGGAACTACCAGGGAACTACAACGGTCCAAGTGGACAGGCGCAGCACAGTTGAATTATACCATACCAAGAACTACCAGGGACCTACAACAGCACCGCCGGACCTATATGCCGCGTCTATTATACCATACCAAAACCCACCATGCAACCACAACTAACCTCCCCTCACTCCGCATCCCCTTTCGCAGTCTTTCCCCCATTGCTGCGATCCATCTGCGGCCAAAAGCAGTTGGCCCGCATGATGTCTCCCAGCGCGTCCACATATTTTTCAGACTTATGCACCACAAAGGCGTCCGCGTCAATGGGGATGTCCCGGGCATCCATGTGTCGGATGCTCCAAATGTAAAGAATATCCAGAGCCGGGATCAGCTTCCGTCCCTCCTCCGTGAGCACATAGTCTGTGGACGGCGGAAAAGTGTCCGTGCTCACAATGCGCTCCACCAGGCCGTCCTGCACCAGCTCCTTTAGCTGCTGGCTGAGCACCTTTTCCGAAATGGGCAGCACCTTCAGCGTTTTATTGAAATGGATCACACCGTAGGTGTATATCTCGTGCAAGATCGTCATTTTCCATTTCCCGCCCAGACAGTGCAGCGCATAGTGGTAGGGATTTGTAGGCTTCGTAAAATCTTCCCGCATTCGGCAGGCACCTCCTCGAACGCAGCATTTTCTCATAGTATACCATACTTTCGCTCCAAAGCAAATGCTGCGCATCTGCCAAAATCCCGGAGACGCCCTTGTGAGAAAGCAACAAATATTTCCCCGCACCCATAGGCATTCCCACAGGCCCCTCCTGCCGTCTCGCCACAAAAATGTATAATTTCAATAATATTGTCGCGTTCCACTGGTACACTTTTCAAGATACCAAATGGTAATTACTGACCAATTGGTTATCTAATTACAGGAAAGTGCGCTGTTGAACGCGCATTTTTTCTTCTCTATAATAAGCTCAACCAACATAAGGAGGCGATCTTGTCATGATAAAGCGCAGCTATGATGAACTGGAGCCCTACTTCCCCGCAGGCCATTTTGGCGTGACCTGCAAGCGCTACCACGGCGCGGCAGAAACCGGTGCCGAGAAATTTTGGATCGGCATTTCCGAGTTTGAGCCGGGCGGCGGCGCCGAATGGGCCTATGACGACAATCCTCTGGAAAAGGTCTATTTTGTCCTGGAGGGCCACATGACCGTCACCGACAGCGCATGCCGCAAATATGTGGTCGGCCCCATGGAGTCTATCAGCTTCCCGCCCAACGAAGGCCGCGGCCTGAAGAACGAGACAGACAAATCGGCCAAAATGCTGGTCATCATCAACTACCCGGATCAAAACTAAGGAGGTCCCGTTATGGTCGCTATTGAAAAGAGCTTTGTAGACGGAATGTTTTCCGTGAAAGGCAAAGTGGCGCTGGTCACCGGGGCCACCGGCGCTCTGGGCTGTGTGCTGGCTAAGGCATATGGTTATGCCGGCGCCAAAGTATTTATGACCGGGCGCAACAGCAGCAAGCTGCAAGCCCTGGAAGCGGAATTCAAGGCCGAGGGCATCGACTGCGCCTACCGGGCCGGCGATCCCTCCGTGGAGCAGGATGTCATGGATGCGGTGGCCGCCTGTGTAGCCCGATTCGGTCAGATCGATATTTTGGCCGTCTGCCACGGCTACAATAAGCCCCAGCCCATTTTGGAGCAGTCCGTAGAGGACTGGCAGCGGATCATGGATGCCGACTGCAAGAGCGTTTACATCGTGCTGAAATATGTAGCCCAGCAGATGGTCGCCCAGGGCAAGGGCGGCAAGATGGTGGTGGTCACCAGCCAGCGATCCAAGCGCGGCATGGCCGGATACACCGGCTACTGCACCTCCAAGGGCGGCGCGGACCTGATGGTCAGCAGCCTGGCCTGTGAGCTGTCTGCCAAATACGGTATCAATGTCAACTCCCTCTGCCCCACGGTGTTTCGCAGCGCCCTGACCGAGTGGATGTTTGACCCCAAGTCCGCCGCGTATCAGAACTTTCTCAAGCGCGAGCCCATTGGCCGTCTGGCAGAGCCCGCTGACTTCGTAGGCTATGCGCTGTTTCTGTCCAGCGACGCCTCCAACTTCATCACCGGTGCCAACTGCGACTGCTCCGGCGGCTACCTCACCTGCTGAAACGAACCTACATAAAGGAGGCTTTTTACAATGGGAAAGAAAGTATTTGTTGACCTGACGCACCCCTTCGGCGCGGAGATCCCCCGCTGGCCGTATTTTGATAAGCCCGAGATCGACAACACCCACACCATGGCCAAGGGCGGCGTTCTGACCCAGTCCATCAAGTGCACCATGCACACCGGCACCCACTGCGACGCCCCCCGCCATGTGATGGAATATGAGTTTGATGGCCGCCGTGCCCGTTACACCCACGAGATGCCCGTGGACGCCTACACCGGTGAGGCCGTGGTCCTGAAGATCGACATTGAACCCTGGGGTCTCATCACCGACAAGCACCTGGACGCTGCCTGCGCCGCCTGCGGTATAAAGCCCGAAGAGCTGCGCGGCAAGATCGTCTGCCTGAATACGGGTATGCACCGCCTGTTCGACGACTCTAAGGCCTATTACCACTACGCCTCCGGCACGGGCGTGGAGGCCGGCAAATGGTTCGTCCGTCACGGCGTCAAGTGCGTGGCTATGGACTCCCAGGCCCTGGACCATCCCCTCCACACCGCCATGGGCAACAACGGCATGACCCGCATGAACCTGCTGGGTGCCACCGGCAAGCCCCTGAGCGAGGAGTATAAGGAGCTGTTCGGCCCGGAAGCCTATGCCAAGTTCGATAAGTTTGAGTACATCCGCCTGTTCGGCCAGGCGGCCTATGACGCGCTGTATGGTGACTTGGAAAGCATCGGCGTGTGGGGCACCTGGGAGCCCTGCCACAAGGAAATGCTCGGCCACGGCATCGTGGGCGTCGAAAATCTGGGCGGCGACCTGGACAAGATCCCCGCCGGCGTGTGGTTCCGCTTCTACTGCTTCCCCCTGCGCTGGTGGATGGGCGACGGCTCCATGGCCCGGGTGGCGGCAGAGATCGACGAGGACCTGCTGGACACATCCGTGCCCGACCGCACCTATGAATACGGTGGCACCGGCTACGGCACCACGGCCCACGGCGGCGGCTCCGGCCTGGAATATATGCAGAAGCTGTTCAGCCGCAACAAATAATTTTTGATACCTATCTCTCTTTCAAGCAAAAAGGCGGGAAGCGCACAGAAACTGCCTTCCCGCCTTTTTGCCGGGGCAGCATCACAAGGAGGATAAACATGGCAAGAAAAACCATCATTACCGTAGCGCCTACGGGCGCATGGCCCAAAAAAGAAAATAACCCCCATGTCCCCATGACACCCCCGGAGATCGTAGAGGACATCTATTCCTGCTGGCAGGCCGGCGCTGCGGTGGCCCACCTGCATATGCGGGACGACGACGGCAATGGCACCATGTCCGCAGAAAAGTTCCGTGAAACCGCCCTTCTCCTGCGGCAGAACCACCCGGACTGCGATGTGATATTGAATCTGACCACCTCCGGCGACCTGCACGCCACCGACGAGACCCGCCAGGCCCACCTGCAAGAGCTGCGGCCCGAGATGGCCTCCTATGACTGCGGCAGCATGAACTGGCTCAACAGCGGTCTGTTCATCAACAGCCCCCGCTTTTTAGAGGAGCTGGGCCAAAATATGCAGCAGTGGGGCGTCAAGCCGGAGATCGAAGCCTTTGACCCCGGCATGATCGCCAACGCCGCCTACTATTTGAAAAAGGGTGTTCTGAAAGCCCCCCTGCACTTCCAGTTCTGCATGGGCTGCGCCAACGGCATCCCCGGCAGCATAAAAAACCTGCTGTTTATGAAAGAGGCCATGGACCAGCTCTGCCCCGGCTCCACCTGGAGCTGCTTCGGCGTGGGCCACAGCGCCATGGAGATCCTCTACGGTGCCCTGGCATTGGGCGGCCATATCCGCGTAGGCATGGAGGACAATGTGATGTACGCCAAGGGTCAGTTGGCCGACAGCAATCGCCAGCTTGTCGAGCGCGCCGCCCGCGTGGTGCGGGAGTTCGGAAACGAAGTGGCCACCCCCGCCGAGGCCCGGGAAATTCTGGGGCTGCGCAAATGAGCTGGGGCGTTTGCTTTCTATACTACCGGTGCCCCCGGTGCGGCTGCCTGTTCAAATACGCCACAGATATGATCCCGGTATTTGCAGAAAATTTTGGCTGCTGCCCGGACTGCGGCACGCCCGGTACACTGCTTTATGACGGCGCACGGACCCCCGACGACGCCCTGTACACAGAGGTGGAGGAATAACCCCTCCGGAAAGGGAATGAACCATGAAAAACGCACAGGAGATACAGGAAATTTTAGTCGCAGGCGGCGGCATGATGGGCAAAAACATCGCCTTTGTCATGACGGCGGAGCCCGCCTACCATGTGACGGTCTACGACCTCTATCCCACCGATGTCCACGCCGGAATACGCACCGGCACCGAGCAGCTCATCGCCCGAGGCGTGCTGACCGCAGACGAGGTGGAATCGCGCCTGGGCCGCATCACATTTACCTCCGACATCGACAGCCCCCTTCTGGCAAAGGCCGACCTGGTCATCGAGGCCGTATTCGAGGACATGACCATCAAGCAGGAGACCTTCGCCAAGCTGGAGCAGTGCTGCCGGGCAGATACCTATTTCTGCACCAATTCCAGCGTAATGAGCCCCAGCCAGATCAGTTCCAAGCTCCGGCACCGGGAGCGCTTTGTGGGCACCCACTTCTGGAACCCCGCCCACCTGATTCCTCTGGTAGAGGTGGTGAAAACCGATGCCACCGCCGACGGGGTGGCGGAAACCGTTATGTCCGTCCTTTCCCGTGTAGGGAAAAAGCCCTGCCTGTGCCGAAAAGATATCCCCGGTTTCATCGCCAACCGTTTGCAGCACGCCCTGTGGCGGGAAGCCATCTCCCTGGTGGAGCACGGCATCGCCGACGCGGAGACGGTGGACATGGCCATCAAAAACTCCTTCGGCCTGCGCCTGCCCCAGCTGGGCGTGCTGGAAAACGCCGACATGGTGGGCATTCCTCTCACCCAGAGCATCCATTCCTATGTCCTGCCCTTCCTGGAGGACAGCCACCAGCCCTCCCCGCTCCTGGCCCAAATGCTGGCAGAGGGAAAGCAAGGCTTCCGATCCGGCGAAGGCTTCTACGCCTGGACCCCGGAGCAAACCCAACAATGCAGCTCCGACCTGACTTCCTATTTGATCCATATGCTGTATAACAAATAGCCACTCTGTTTTCTCCCCTCGCAATAAAAAGGCCTGGCGGCGTATACCGTCAGGCCTTTTTATGCCGTTTTTTACGAAAACGCCTCTTCCAGCCGCTGCAAAAGCTCCGCCAGCAGTGGGTTGGTGTTGTCGTCGTTCCACGCAGCCGTCACCTGGTGGGTGATGCCGATGTCCAGGCTGCGAAAATCGTTATATTTCCGTATCTCCGGGCAGCAAAACTGATCCATCACGCCCACCCCGCCGCCGGATTCCAGCATCAGCAGCATGGAAGACGGATTGGGCACGCAGACATTTCTCTGGGGTGTAATGCCGAACCGGGCGCACAGGGAGCTCATAAAGTGGTTGGCTGTGGGCAGCTCATCGTTGGCGATCTGGTAGAAAACATCGTTGTCAAAATCCTGGATGGTCAGCTCTTTCTCCCCCGCCAAGGGGTGATTCTTGGAGATGACCAAAATGCACGGCGTCTCCACCAGTGCCTTCTGGCGCACATGGTGAATGCCCGGCTCCAACGACAGCGTGATGATAAGGTCCAGCTTCCCCGAGGACAGCCCCTTAATCAGCCCCGAAAAGCTGTGGCTCTCCACATGGACAGCATCGGCGGCGTGAGACGAGGAAAAGTCCTTCAGCACCTCCGACATCGTGGGGATAGACATTCCCTCCAGCACTCCGACGGTCAACTGCCCGGCCCCCTGCTGCAGCATACTCTCGATGCGCGCATTGGCATCGGCATAGATCGCCCGGATCTGCAAAAACGCCTCATACAGGATCTCGCCCGCCTGGGTCAGCTCTACCCGGCGCTTGCTGCGGGTAAACAGGCTGTACCCCAGCTCCTGCTCCATCATGGAAAGCTGCTGGCTGATAGCCGGCTGCGACACAAAAACCTTTTTTGCCGCCGAGGAGAAGTTCTTGCACTCCGCTATGGCCATAAAGTATTCGATCTGCCGAAATGTCACCGGGGACCCTCCTTTGCCCAAAATATAAAACGCGGGATTTCAAAAAATATTATAGCAAAATCTTCCCCGTAGGTCAACCTGGCCGCACGCATCCGTCTCCGCCAGTTAGAGTCGTCTATTTAACCATAAAAGCCCCCTTATAAGTTTATAATAATAATATATTTCACAAATCCGCTCTTATCCGTTACAATAAATATCGAGAAAAACAAAGCAGCACTGTGCATCCCGCACAAACCGTCCCATCCGGCCCGCCGGGTAGAAAAGAGGGGAAATGCAATGGAAAAATCTGTAAAAGCTCCCATTTTTAATATCGTCCACGGTTCCTTTGTAGACGGGTGGGGCACCCGCACCACCGTGTTTTTGAAGGGCTGTCCCCTGCGGTGCGTGTGGTGCTGTAACCCGGAGGGGCAGAAAACCACCCCCGAGCTGAAATTCACCCAGGAAGACTGCACCGGCTGCGGCAAGTGCGTCTCCGCCTGTCCCCGGGGTGCCATCTCCTGGGACGGAAAGCTGGCCCAGGTAGACCGCACCCGCTGCAATGACTGCCTGGCCTGTCTGGACTGCTGCCCCACCAATGCCCTGGATGTTTTCGGAAAATATTACACCGTGGATGCGCTGTTCCGCCTGGTGGAGCGGGACCAGCTTTACTTCGGCGACAGCGGCGGCGTCACCATCGGCGGCGGCGAGGCCACCTTCTTCCCGGAGTTCACCCTGGCGTTCATCCGCCGCTGCCAGCAGGCCTATATCCACACGGCCCTGGACACCTGCGGCTATATCACCACCCCCACCGGCTTGGAGGCCCTGGCCCAGGCAGACCTGGTCCTGTACGACCTCAAGGGCATGGACAGCGCCGCCCACCGCCGCTATACCGGCGTGCCCAACGAGCTGATCCACAAAAACCTGCTCTACCGGGATTCCCTGCATAAGGACATCATCATCCGCCTGCCCATTATACCGGGCTATACGGACTCGGAAAGCAACCTGCAGGAGACGGCGGAGTTTTTGGCCGGACTGAAGTCCGTCCGCCGGGTAGATGTCCTCCCGGTGCATAAATATGGCGCTCTTAAATATAAGCAGCTGGGTAAACCGTATGTTATTGGGGGCGTGCGGCTTTACACCCCGGAGGAGGAACAGCGGCTTAAAGCAATATTCGAAAGCAAAGGATTGAACACGCAGATCGGGGGATAAAAGGAGGGATAGCACGCCCCCGCAGGCAGCTTCCGCCCAGGCGGAAGGATCGGTTGAAAAGTTTTGTGTAAGGAGGAGCAAATGAACGAGTACCAAGAGAGGATCAAACGGATGCGCGCCCGCTATGTCCGCAAAGCGGAGGTCGATATTGAGCGCGGCATTTACATGACCCAGGCATACCAGGAGACGGAGGGCCGGGAGCCGGCTTACCGGCAGGCAAAGGCATTGGAGCTGAACCTGCAAAAGAAGTCCATCGGTATTTTTGAAGACGAGCTGCTGGTGGGCCGCATGACCATGAAGTATCGCGGCGGCAACATCATTCCCGAGATCAGCTCCCAGTTTCTGGCGGACCAGATGGACGAACTGTCCACCCGTCCCCAGGACACCTTCGAGCCCATCAGCGCCGAGGACCAGGCCAAGGTCAAGGCGTTCCTGCCCTATTGGAAGGACCGGGACCTCATCGCCATGTGGAGCGCTAAAGTCCCCCAGGACAAGCTCCATTATCTGGAGACCGGGTCTGCCGGCGGCGTGGTCTACGCCCTGAACGGCCACTATCTCAAGCATAGCTGCGCCAACTATGTGAAGCTGCTGGAGGTAGGCCTCACCGGCATCCGCCGTGAGGTAGAGGAGGAGCTGGCCCATATCCACATGGAAGACCCCGATGATTTTGAAAAGATGCAGTACCTGCAGGCCTGCCTCATCTCCCTGGACGCCGTCATGGCCTATTCCATGCGCTATTCCGTCCTGGCCGCCGAGATGGCCGAAAAGTGCCCGGATCCCCAGCGCAAGAAGGAGCTGGAGAAGATCTCCGAGATCTGCGCCCAGGTCCCCGCCAAGCCCGCCCGCACCTTCCACGAGGCCCTGCAAAGTATGCTCATGGTCTGGATCTGCATGAATATCGAGGGCTGCGGCTACGGCATGAGCCTGGGTGGCCGCATCGACCAGTGGCTCTATCCCTATTATAAGCGCGACATCGAGTCCGGCATCCTCACCCGGGACGAGGCTAAGATGCTGCTGTCCATGTTCTACCTGAAGGCCAACGAGATCGTCATCATCACCGACCGCATCACCTCCGGCTTCTTCACCGGCCTGCCCCAGACGGTGAATATCAACCTGGGCGGCGTGGACGAAAACGGTCACGATGCCGTAAACGAGCTGTCCTACCTGTGTCTGGACGCCGACCTGGATGTGGGCCTGCCCTCCAACGACCTGGTGGTCCGCATCTCCAAAAAGACCCCGGAGGCCTTTGTTATGAAGGCCATCGAGGTAGCCAAGGCCCTGCACGGCAAGCTGAAATTCATGAGTGATGAAATGTGCATCCAGCAGCTCCTGCACGACGGTTTCGACCTGGCCGATGCCCGCAACTATGTCATCACCGGCTGCAATAACCCCACCATTCCCGGAAAGTCCACGGACCTGCCCGGCGGCAATATCAATATGCCCCTGCTGCTGGAGCTGGCGCTGAATAATGGCCGCCAGCGCATGACCGGCGAGCTGATCGGCGTGGAGACCGGCGATCCCCGCCAGTTCACCTCCTATGAGCAGGTGGTGGAGGCCTACAAGAAGCAGGTGGAGTATTTCTTCCCCATCGCCATCATGTTCCGCAATTCCGACCGTTATATGTTCGCCAAGTACCGTCCCGTGCCCTTTGAGTCCGTCCTGTTCGACGGGACCATCCAGTCCGGCCGGGATATGGCCGACGGTGGCCTGAAATATTCCCGCATCGCCATTTCCATGTCCGGCACGCCGGATGTAGGCGACGGCCTGGCCGCCATCAAAAAGGTGGTCTTTGAGGACAAGAAGATCACCATGGCCCAGCTCATCGACGCCCTGGACAATAACTTCGAGGGTGCCGAGGACATCCGCAAGCTCCTGCTGGCCGCGCCCAAGTTCGGCAATGACGACGACTATGTGGATAACATCGTCAATGAGGTCCTCATGCACGGCTCTCAGATCCTCACCTCCATGCGGGGTGCCTGCGGCGCAAAGATCAACTGCGCGGCAGCGGCCGTCACCGCCAATGTGATCTTCGGCTACAATGTGGGCGCCACCCCCGATGGCCGCAAGGCCGGCGAGCCCATCTCCGAGGGCGGCATCTCTCCCCACCAGGGCCGGAATGTCAGCGGCCCCGTGGCCACCTACCGCTCCGTCAGCAAGATCGACCACGCCCGTCTCACCAACGGCTCCGTGCTGAATATGCGCTTCTCTCCCAGTGCCCTGAAGGATACCGCCAGCATGCGCAAATTCTCCTCCATGCTGCGCACCTTCCTGGAGACCGGCGGTTTCTTCGTGCAGTTCAACATCGTGGACACCGAGACCCTCCGTGCCGCCCAGCGCGAGCCGGAAAAATACCGGGATCTGCTGGTGCGCGTAGCCACCTACAGCGCCTATTTTGTCGAGCTGGGTGAGAACCTGCAAAATGACATCATCAACCGTATGGAAATGGAAATCTAAATAAGGAGAAAGAGATATGAGCAACCAACAGTATAAAACCACCAAGGTCAGCGCCAACTTCGGCGCCAAGGGATGGCTGGTCGTCATCATGGCGTTTTTGAGCATTTTCGTCAACAGCGCCCTCATCAATGACTCTCTGAATATCACCCGCACCGCTTTCTGTGAAAGCACCGGCATGAACTATTCCCTCATTTCCTTCTTTTCCACCGCCGGCGGCTGGTTTGCCGTGGCAGGCGGCTTCCTCTGGACCTTCCTGAGCCGCAAGATCTCCGCCCGGTTCGCCTGGGTCAGTTCCCTGTTGGTCACGGGTATCGCCTGCTTCTTCTGGGGCCATGCCTCCACCCACGCGGCCTACTTCGTGTGCATCTCCGTAGCCATGGTCGGCGCCATGGGCTTTGCCTACATCGCCGACGGCATCGTCATCGGCAACTGGTTCCCCAAGAAGAAGGGGCTGGCTATGGGCTGGGCCACGGCGGGCTATCCTCTCTCCGCCGCCATCATCTCCGGCATTGCCACCGGTCTCATCGCCGGCGGCGGCACCGTGCGGTTCTATAATGTGTTCGGCGTTGTCTGCATCGTCATGGCCGTTCTGTGCCTGCTCTGCGTCCGCGACTATCCCGAGCAGCTAAACGCCTATCCCGACAACGAAAAGGATGTGGACCGCGAGGCTCTGAATAAGGCCCTGGAGGAAGGCCGCGCATACATGAAGACCTCCGCCTGGAACACCAAGAAGGTCCTGCGCTGCGGCAACGCCTGGAAGATCGCCATTGTCATCGGCGTCATGCAGCTCACTTCCATCGGCATCATGACCAACTTCTTCCCCCGCATGGTCGCCAGCGGCTATGAGACCACCGAGATCCTGCTGATGCTGACCCTCGCCGGCGCCCTGGCCTTTGTGGGCAGCATTCTCTGCGGCGTCCTTGATGCCAAGGTCGGCCCCAAGAAGTCCATTATCATCACCATCATCCTGGCGATCCTGTCCATCATCATGAACCTGACCGGCATCCGCCCCCTCATCTACATCTCCCTGCCTCTGCTGGGCATCCAACTGGGCGGCACCTCCAACTACCTCATCTCTCTGCTGAGCACTATCTGGGGCCGCTACGACTTCCAGATCCTCTACGGCATCCTCCAGCCCATCGCCAGCCTCATCGGCTGCACGGGCGTGTTCATCGTGGCCGCCCTGGGCGAGACCTATTCTTACAGTACCGCCTATGTGGTGGTGGCGATCCTGGATGCCATTTCCCTGCTCCTGGCCTTCACCATCAAGGACGATTTTGTGGGCCGAAACTGACAGAAACGGAGGAATCGTTATGGACTTTACCATCAAGCCCCTGCACTGCGGCATGAGCGTCAGTGACCTGGAGGCATCCATCCAGTGGTTTCATGACATCCTCGGCTTTGAGGAGGTCAGCCGCAGCGAGCTGCCGGATGTGGGTTTCCGCCTGGCATTCCTGCGCAATGGTGCCTTTGAGATCGAGCTGTTCCAGTGCTATGAATTCGAGCCCCTGCCCGAGGGGCGCAGGCTCCCCAACGACGATGTAAAGACCCTGGGCACCAAGCACATCTGCTTTGCCGTGGACGACCTGGATAAGCTGGCCGCACACTGCCGGGCCAACCATGTGGACTTCGCCATGGAGCCCTTCCGCCTGCTGGGCAATTACGCCTGCTTCATTCACGGCCCCGACGACATCCTCATCGAGTTCATTGAGCGCTGACCCCACAAGCCATTTTCAGCCAAATCAAGCGGCGGCATGGCCGGGACTGTCCTCTACAGCCCCCTGCCGGTTTCGGTCCGTCCCGGCTTTCCCGCTGCCATCTCCTTTGGATCAAGTGTATTTCAGTTTTTTGGAGGCAATATGAATCTGCGAACAGAACCCTTGAAAAAAAACATCGACCTCATCGGCTATGATGATCTGGATGAGCGTCCGGCTTTCCAGATGGCCATGCAAAAGGCCAACGGGCGCTACTATTTGTATACGGCCTCCTGGCGGCATAACGGCTGGACGATCCTGGATGTCACCGACCCGGCCCACCCCCGAAAGGTGCGCTGGGTGCAGGGCCCCTGGTTTTTTGACGGCGTGCGTGACGGCCAAAACACCTGCAAAATTCAGGTGGCCGACGGTCTGATGCTCACGGCCCACGGCACAATGGCCAGCTTTCTCACCGGCTGTGACCCGGACCTGCCCGCCTGGTGCGGTATGATGGTGTGGGATGTCAAAACCGACCCCGAAAACCCCCGCCTGCTGAGCCAGTTCGAGTGCCCCGGCGGCCAGGGTGTCCACCGCTCCTTTTACAGCGGCGGACGCTATGCCTATATCACCGGCTGCTGCGAGGGCTACGAGAGCTTCATCCTACGCATCATCGACCTACAGGACCCCACGCACCCGGTGGAGGCCTCCCACTGGTGCGTCCCGGAGCAGATCATCACCTCCCAGAGCCACACCAAGTTCGGCGAGCACCTGCTGCGCCCCTTTGTCCACGCCGTCACGGTAAAGGATGACATTGCCTACCTGGCCTACGCCAATGTAGGCATGGTGATGCTGGATGTAAGCGACAAGAAAAATCCCCGCTTCCTGGGCAAGGTGCCGCTGAATCCGCCCTTTAGCCGCGGAGCCTCCGGCGCGCCGGTACACAGCGCCTTCCCCCTGGGGGACCGCCCCTATGTGGTCGTCTCCACCGAGGGTGAGCGCAGCCGCTTTTTCGACGGAAAGAAAACCCAGGGCTTCGGCAGCCGCATCACCACCCAGCCCATGAACATGATCGGCATTATCGAGGTAACGGAGCCGGAAAACCCCAGCCTCATCTCCGTTTTTCCCTACCCGGAGGTCCCCCAGGGATATACCCACGGAAGCAATTTCAACCTTGTGGAGGGCGTCCGCGTCCCCTTCGGTCCCCACAATTGCTTCGATGCTTTCGGCACGGATGTGTATAAGAAGCTCAATAATAAGGTGCTTAACTGCTATTTCCACGCAGGCCTCCGAATTTTTGATGTCTCCGACCCCTTCCGTCCCCGGGAGGACGCCTATTTCCTGCCCCCCGACCCGCCGAAAATGCTCACGGATAACCGAACCCACGATGTCATGCCCGGCACCCCCATCGCCATCACGGAGGATGTCCTCGTGGATGACCGGGACTATATCTACATCAGCACCCAGCAGGACGGCGTCTACATACTGAAGTATACCGCCCCCGACGGCCTGTCCTGACCCACCCCCTCAAGGATCAAACCCTCCGGCCAAGCCGGAGGGTTTGATTTTGCAGCCAACACCAAAAGCGCTCCGGAGTCCCCAAGCGCTCTTTTTATTCTGCGTAATAATTGAGCCCAACTACGCTCATTCCGCGCAGTCGACCTCAAGACCGTAAGCCTAATCAAATAAAACCGCAAAAGTCCTGTCCCTCAGTGGGCGAGACAATAACGAACATCTAATCGACTACCATCAATATTTCAATCCACCCGCCCCTCGCAGGACGGTAGTTTGCCATGTTTTTGTTCCTCTCCAGCCAGGTAGAACACCGCTTGTCCCCGGAACAAGGCGTTCAGGTAGGTGATTTTCAGCCATGCGGCAAGTTCCTCTTTCTGCTCCGGGTTGAGGGTGTCTACATCCACCTCACCGCCATCCGCAGTCTTCACATACGCCTTCACAATGATTGGTTCTCGTTTCTTTGCCATGAAAAATTACCTCCTTAACCTTTACAACGCTTCCGGCTTGTTATGTCCGGCCTTTTCGTCAGTTTCTCCAACATAGTCTTCTCCTACTCACTCATGCTCTTGCCTCTTCGTCTTTCGCTTGCATTCCTCCTTTCCGTGTAATAAACTGTAAATAGCTCATTTATAGGGGGATCTCCCATGAAAAGGCGCATTCTCTCCATTTTCATCGCCTTGCTATCCGCCTTCCTGCTGTCCGCCGTGGTCTTCGCCCACCCCGGTCAAACCGATGAAGATGGCGGACACTATGATCGTTCCACCGGCGAATATCACTATCACCATGGATACCCCGCCCACCTACACACAGGCGGCCAGTGTCCGCATGAATTTGACGACCGTACAGGCTGGAATAGTGGCCCGTCCAGTTCTAATAGTGATACAAAATTCTTTGATTGGAGTGACCCAAGCAACAGCTGGGGTATCATCATTTTATTCTGCGTTCTTCCGTTTCCAATCATCTTCGGTATTTTCATCCTTTCCGATAAACGCAAGTCCCGAAAGTGCGCTCGATCGGTCGCTGAAGAGGAATCTCGAAAGGCCCAAGCTCTCCGAGATGCTATCCCCGTGTTCAAGACCAAGGTTAATGCGCTCAGAGAAGATTACAACGAACTTCAAACATCCCTATTGACTAAGCAGTTCCTTTCTCCGCGTGTCGTTGCAAAGGTCCCAGAGGATTCTTTTGTTGATAGTAGCTGGCGCCCACATCAGTTTGGCGCAAGCACCCTCGCCGATGATAAATACTATTTTGCTTTCAATAAATCTACATCTGTGATTCACAGGCCCACCTGCACCTACGCGACTGGCTTGCCGCTGATGAATATAATGGATATCACGCAATCTGATGACTATTGCCATCCCCGCCAGTATTCCCGCCCCTGTCAGCACTGCAAACCCGTTCTTCCCGGCACCTTTTGGGTCAGAGCCTATCATGATCTGGTTGATGCCCTGGCTTTCTTCTGTGTTTCAGTCGAGGATATGGACTACACCGGTAAGCCCTACAATAAGCTGAACCGCAAGGAAATGATAGTGTATCGGTATCGTGCTCACGACATAGCTCTCTATGGTGTAGAATCGGAAGTCATTTCCCACATCGGTTACAGCCGTGTTGGCAAGACGCTGTTTGTTCGGATGAGATCCAGTGGCCGCTTTTACATTTATACCGGTATCTCTCCGCAGGTCTATGACCAATTCATCCACGCCGATTCCATCGGTCGCTTTTATAATCAGTACATCAAATTTCAATCCCCAACTCCACATAGAGCAGGACTCCTCCCCACTTCAGCCCTCTACTATACGAAACGCAGCATGTCCATATAGCCGCAGCTCAAGCTGATAGTTTCGGCCCTTACCATAAAATTATCTTGACTATTGACCGCCGCAAGGCGCATGCTGTCTTTAGACGCAGAGTTGGTGGCCGGTGCGCTCCCTCTCAACGATTGGCTGCCGTTGATGAAAGCCCCGACGGTATTCATCTCTGCGTTAGCCATTTTCGCGCACCCCTTTGCCCCCTCTCAGGATTTTCTATTTGACTTTTCTTCTGCTCCCACATATACTGTTATTGAGAAGGTTTTGGCTCGAATACCTCCGAACGCCCTCGGGCGGAGAAGGAGGTTGAGCTGATCACCTTCTCTTTTTATGCCCAAAACAGGCCGAGCAATCCGCACTGACCCGATCCCCTCCGCATTCAAAGTATCTCTCATTAAAATATACGCCCCACCCCCCCACATCTGCAACAAGATTCGCCAAAAAAATCGGCCACCGCCCATTTTTTCTTCGGTGTCCGATTTTAATTTTTCTGTTATTCGTTAAATTTACGCAATATTCCGTACATGCACAGCTTGACCTAACGCCGTTAGGATGCTCACCAGCCCCGCTTCAAAGCATAAAAAATAGCGGCCCACCTACCACAGCAGCCGCTACTTCCACCCAGAAAGGTGAGCCGGAAGCCATGCCCCGGCCACCCTGATTATAACCGAGCAAGTCAGAAAAATCAAGAAAGATTTGAATTAATGTCCTTCGCCAGACGAAACTACAATCGTGCATTTACTTCAATCCCCGTCCCGCCCCACACAGGGGCGGGACAAACCAGCGCGTAGGACCTTCGGGGTTGCAGTTATTTCAATCCATCCGCCCCACACGGGGCGGGACGACTATTCCCAGGATGATGTAGATCGGATAACGATTTCAATCCACCCGCCCCACACGGGGCGGGACGACATTGTGGAATTGTGCGAACAAAAAAAAGAAGAATTTCAATCCACCCGCCCCTCGCGGGGCGGGACTCTAATGCCGAGAAAAGGCGTGTACATGTCCGATATTTCAATCCACCCGCCCCTCGCGGGGCGGGACACATATCCGACTTAAAAGAAATATTTGCTACAGTTATTTCAATCCACCCGCCCCTCGCGGGGCGGGACGGTAGTCCGCCAGGGTCGGCGTAGCCTGATGCAATTTCAATCCACCCGCCCCTCGCGGGGCGGGACCTCAGAGGCCAGGTTCGACTTTACAAGATCCCCATTTCAATCCACCCGCCCCTCGCGGGGCGGGACGTCCGGCGCGCCTACCTGGCTGTAGGCGTACCGCAATTTCAATCCACCCGCCCCTCGCGGGGCGGGACGGTTCGATTTCGGACGAGTTTTGCATCAAAATCATTTCAATCCACCCGCCCCTCGCGGGGCGGGACCTGCGGAATCCTACCTATGCCGGAAAAGTAGCTTGATTTCAATCCACCCGCCCCTCGCGGGGCGGGACAGCCGTCCTGCTCGGTGGCACTGTATACCTGGCATTTCAATCCACCCGCCCCTCGCGGGGCGGGACCGGCGGTGAACGCGGAGGAGATCGTGCGGGAAGGATTTCAATCCACCCGCCCCTCGCGGGGCGGGACCTTGACCCCACTGGAACGCCAATCCCTTTAAAATTATTTCAATCCACCCGCCCCTCGCGGGGCGGGACGCTCAAATGAAAAAACAACGAAGACGGGGCGCCGATTTCAATCCACCCGCCCCTCGCGGGGCGGGACGCCCGGAGCACCGCCGACCTGGAGGGAGATGCTCATTTCAATCCACCCGCCCCTCGCGGGGCGGGACTTGAGCATAACACCGAAGATGGAGGAATACTGCATATTTCAATCCACCCGCCCCTCGCGGGGCGGGACCTACCGCCGCCCTGAAAACGGCAAGCTGACCTTATTTCAATCCACCCGCCCCTCGCGGGGCGGGACAGCAACATTTCACAAAAATCCACTCATGAAACATTGCATAGTATACAATTCTGCGTCATCTCAGCCCGAGGCCCTGCGCTTTTCTCTCGCCGCGCATCCTCTTTTCACCGTCCGACGCATCTTTTTCCGGTGCGAACCCACCGGGTCCTCCCCGAGCGCTTCCGCTTCGCACCGTCAGACCATCAAGACCCCCTCCGGCTCATAGCCTGCCTTTGCCCCGAAGTGCTCGATTTTGGTCTCATAGTTGTTACCCAAGTAATAAAACCGCAGGCTGTCCTTTTCCTTGTCCATCAGCCCGCACAGCTTATGCTTCAGCTGCTTGCACTGCGCTGCGTCCAGCACGCACTCAAACACGGAGTTCTGCACCCTCTGCCCGTAATTTACGCATTGCTTTGCGATCTGCCGCAGCCGCTTACGCCCCTGGGCGTCCTCCGTGTTCACATCGTATGAGATCACCACCAGCATACCCTTCCCTCACTTCCACAAAAACGGCGGATACGCGTCCAAATCGCCTCGCAGATACCGTGCCAGCAGCAGCGCCTGCATATAGGGCACCAAGCCCCACGGCATTTTCTCCCCCAAATAGGGGTGCGTGATGGTCTCCTGCTTGCGCTCCTGCCAGCTCCTGAGAAACTTCCTGCGCCCGCCGTCCGTCAGCTTCACTGCGCCGCTCTCCGCCGCTTCAAAGTCCTCAGGCCCCACGACCTTGTTGTTGATAAGGGTCAAAACGAATCGGTCCGCCATGCATGGCCGCAGTTCTTCCATTAAATCCAGGGCAAGGGAGGTCCGCCCCGGCCTGTCCCGGTGCAAAAATCCCACATAGGCATCCAGCCCGACGCTCTCCAGCGCCGACGCGCAGCTCCCCGCCAGCAAGCCGTATGCAAAGGAAAGCATGGCGTTCACATTGTCCGTGGGCGGTCTCCGATTTCTTCCCCGGAAAAAGAATGCCTCCTTATTCCGCAGGATCCTGTCGTCAAAAACATCAAAATACAGCGTAGCCGCCGCGCCCTCCAGGCCCCGCAGCGAATCCAGCGTCGCCACCTGCATCATCTGCGGCATAATGTCGTGAATGGCCGCCGAGGCGTTTCGGAATTTCTCTTCGTCAATGCGCAGCTTATGGTCCCGCCTGGTCCGCTCCATGCTCCACCGGCTGTTGAACAGCTTGCCCCAGAGCATATATTTTGCGATCCGGCAGCTGGCCTCCGGGTCATCCGCCGCCCGGTACTGTTCTCTGCGCAGCAGCACATTTCCGTTGACCAGCCCCGCCACCCGGGCCAGAAATTTCCCGTGGGGCGTGCAAAAGCTCAAGCCGATATTGCGCTTAACGCAGGCCCCCATCAGGGCCGGAGAGGCCCCCGCATAGGAAAAGCACACGATCCCCTCCAAATTGTGCATAGGGAACCGTCCCACCTCCTCCTTGTCACGGCGAACCACCACATTCTCTCCATCCAGCGCCAAATATACATCCTCGGAGGTCACAAACAGCGTGTTGAGCAAATGCCTCATAGCGTCTCCTCCCCATACCTTTGCAGGTAGCTTTTCACCGACCCGCAGCGCGCCAGCTTCGGCAGGCACAGGTCTTTCAGAGAGCAAGCATTGCAGGCCTTGGTGGGCTTCACCCGGGGCGTGTGCCCCCGCTTATACAGCCGGTGCATCTCCTCCAGAGCTTCCGTGACCTCCCGGCGAAGCTCCGGCGTGAATTCCACCTCCACCCGCCGCCGTATCTCCCCAAAGTACAGGGCCCCCTTGGGTATGTCGCAGCAGAGCATTTCCTCCAGGCACATAGCCTGTCCGCAGAGCTGCCATTCGTTGGCGTGATCCTCCCGGGGTGCGCCGCGCTTATATTCCACGGGATAGGGCTGAAAAAGTCCCTCCTCATCCCGCAGCGGGATCCCCTCCGCCGAGCGCCTGAACTCCACCACATCGCACGCCCCGGATACGCCCAGCGCCCGCGAAGAGATGGCCAGGTCCCGCACAAGGATCACCCCCGGTCTTTTCTCCCGCAGCCCGGGGTCGTGGGCGCGCTCATGCAGGATCTCCCCATCCACCGTCCGCGCATTTTCCGCCCACAGATTTTCAATGTGGATCAGCGCCCACTGTCTGCGGCAAAAACGAAAATGCTGGAGCCCGGAAAGCTGGAGATACTCCTCTTCCTTATAGTCCATCTATGATCTCCGGCGTCAGTCCCGGCAGCGCATCCAGGGTAATCTCATAGTCGTCCACGCACTGGGGCAGCCCCTCCGCGTTCTTGGGCGTAACATGAACGCTGCGGTGTACCTTGGCCGAGGAATACTGCCCGTCCTTGCAGTTGTGCTCCCACCAAAAGAGCTTCACCACTTCCATAGACCCCTCCGGCCGCGCCGAGGAAGCGTCGTTCACGAACAGTGTCCGCAGGCACTCCTTGATGACCGCCGCATCCTCCTGGGTAAACCCAGTCTTTTCCGCCAGCTGCACATTGATGGCGCCCTTGATCTCATACAGACCAAAGCGGACGAAGTGCTTCATACCCATGGTATCAGACGAGCGCTTCTCCCCCATCTCCCCGTTGACGCTCTTGGTGATCTGCATTTCCTCGATCTCCACAGGAGAAATGCTCACCGCCTGGTGGATAGACACCGGCCCCCGCACACCCACGGATACACCGCTCTTGTCCGTGCTCTTAAAGGCGAATACCTGCCCAAAGCTGCGCACATCCATCCACTTCTCGCACGCGGTCTGCGCATAGACCTCCTTGTCCTTGATCCCCTTGGTGGCCGCCGCAGCCCGGTCGCTGAGACTCTTGCACCCGTCGTCGCAGCGGTCATCGGACTGCACAAAAATGTCGTGTCCCATGTCCTGCATACGGTTGCGGAGCTTCCGTTTGATGCACACATCCGAGATCTCGCCCATGCCGTTATAGTCGGTCCTGGGGCGGTTGCCGTTCAGCGGGTCACCGTTACCGTTTGCGTTGGTCACAGAGATCAGTGCCACAAAGTCGATCTTGTTCATCAGAGCTGCCATAATTTATTCCTCCTCCATATTGTCGTCCGTATGGTTGTCCGTCTCGTTTTTCTTAAAGAATGCGTTTCGCTGCAATTCATAGCCCATCAGGTAAATGTCCTCCAGAGACCGATTCAGCTCCTCCTCCGGGAATTCGCGCAGAATGCCGAATATCTCCCCCACGAGCCGATTGTACCGGCTGGCCTGCCATCTCTCCACGCGGCCCAGATAGGCCAGCTGCAAGTGCCGGTTGACCCGCTCAAACACCGAAAACGGTCTCCGCCTAAACTCGCTCATGTACTTGATGGCGTTTGTCTGTCTACCCTCCTGCGTCTTTGTATAGTAGTCCTCCTCGGCCCGCTCCATAGCCGCCAAAAGCCTGCCATATTGGAAGCTGCGGTCCCTCTTGTCCAGTTCCCAAGCCATTTCGTTCCCTCCTTGATTTGTGTCGTATCTATATTTCTGCATCGCCGCGCAGGCCGTCCGCAAAATTTTTCTCCAGTTCGCTTTCTCATACCCCAGCGGCGAAGACGCCCTTTGCACCAGCGCCCGCAAAATGTCCAGTGGGAACACGCCCCCGTTCACCTTGCAATGCAGCAGCCTCTGCAAATGCTGACTTCGTATTCCCTCATCCGTCTCCAAAAAATTCTTCCGCTCCACGCCAAAGGCGCAGTCCACGATCTGGAGCAGATTCGGTGCCTGGATGCCGAACTTCCCCGCATACCAGCAGCAGTGCCCGTCCCAGTCCTCCATGCGCTGCAAAAAGGTCCCCAGGCCTATCTCGTTGTAGTAGGTCACCGCCAGCCGCCCGGTGGTAGCCGCGTCAAAGCTCACCAAAACAGCCTTGTCCGTGTCCTTCAGCCGGTTTTCCTCCCGGAAGCTCAGAAGTGTACCTTGCAGCTGCTTCTTGTAGTCACTGGGCTTGCGCACCGGCACAGTCTCAGCGCTTTGCACCCTGCGCATAGGCTTCGGGACCACTTTCCCTTCCGGGTTCCAGCACAGGAAAATTCTCTTTCCCGAAAACTCCCGAACCCCCTGGTCCGCCGCCAGCCACCGCAGCGCACTGTGCGCCTTCTGCGATGCTATATAGCCCACCGTAGCCGCCTGCTTTTCGTCCGAAAACCGTCCCCGGTAGGTAAAGCCGCTCCCGTCATTGGCCGAGATCAGCTTTGCGTTTCCGTTTACGGGAATGATGCCCTTGGGGTGCTGCAAGGCCACCGGCTCCCTCCGCCCCTGGATCATGCAAAGGGCTTCCTCTCTTGCCGCCAGCAAACTGCCGTAGTATGCCTCAAAAACCGAAAAAAGGCTCCGATTCTTCCAGCACGCAGGCTCCTCTCCGTCGATCCCCAGCACACGCCAGCACACCAGCAGCTTCTCGTTGTACTCTCCGTTTTCTGTCCTATCGAGTACGCCCGCTCTTGTGAGGTCGTCCAAAATCGTCCCATTCACCACATAGGTGAAAATCGCCGTCAAAAACGGATGTCCATGCGGCGAATCCATCCACGCCCGTAGCGCCGCCAGATAACTTTTGTGCGCTTCGGCGTTGGTGCAGGCCGCATACTTCAGCTGCTCGCACAGCGGGTGCGCCGCGATGCCGCTGGTCCGTCCGCCGGATTCCTCCGTCACCGGGATCAAGATTTTCGGCTCGGTCTTCTCCACTTTTCGCGCCGTGACAAACCCACCCTGGGCGTCCAGCGTGATTTCGATGTTGGCACTGGTCAGTATGTGTCCGATGGGCGCCAGCGGCTCCCGCCCATCCTGTCCATCCTGATACACCCCCGCCCGTCCGGCGTTGGCGTCGTATGTCTCAATGGCACGCTGTAAAAGTCCCATTATGTCACCTCCCCAAATTCCCGCAGCCCGGAGAAATTGTCCAGCTCCTCCCCGAATGGTTTCATCTTCATATCCCGAATGACTTTCTGCACCGGGCACAGCTCCGGCGGCGCGAAGCGTATCACGCCCTTCTTCATCACCGGGTGCCAAAACCGTGCCGTCATCTTCCCCTTGGTTTCCTCCGAGTACGCCTCGTCCGCGTAAGTGATGCCATGGTACATCAGCCCAAAGGCCAGCTCCGCCGTCTCGTCATAGGCCCCCGGCCCTTCCCCGAAAACGCACGGCTCCACATACCCCTGGCACTCCCGCGTCCCCAGGAAAACATCCCGCCGTCCGCCCTTGCGGATCATCTTTTTTGCGATCTCGTGGTGCTTGTTCTCGTTGCGGTCCCCCGCCAGTTCCGGCCGGTTCTCGTTCCATTCAAAGTGGGCCCGTACCTGGTAGCAGCAGTCCTTCAGATAGGTATAGTAGCTCAAGTCATTTCCGCCACTGAATTTGATGGGCCGGATCCCCTTGGTCTCCATTTGAATGGGCTTCATCACCCGCACCGCATCAATGACCCAGATAATGGTGGGCTTCCAATACACCGAGTGCAGTATCCCCTTCAGCGCCTCGTATGTGGGCACCTGGTAGCTGCATTTTTCCCCGCCCACGCGCATGATGGGGTCGGAGAACAGCGCATAGTCCCCCGTCACCTGAAACTCCACGATGTTGTCATACCTTGTGTTCTTCACCCTTACACCTCCGTAAATTCTTGTCGTTCCGTCTCTGTCACCAGGCCCACTGCGCCGCTGTAAAATCCCTCTGCCAGCACCAGGGCGCAGTCGCCGCACACGGAGCGCAGCGCCCCCGCCTGCTCCAGCAGCTTTTTTTGATAGGGATAGACCCCCACGCAGTAGCTGCCCGCCTTTTGCAGCACCGAGGCCCGGTACGCCATGTCATACCGGCACCGCTCCCCGCACAGCTCCGCAATGAGTTCTTTCCCCTCGCCGTAAGGCACCAGCACATCCGTGCTGTCCTCCTGAAACACGGAAAAATACCGTCCCGCCGTCTTAAAGGCTTGCCGCAGGCAGAATTTCTCCACCCCCGCGCAGCTCTCGTCGGCATACCGTCGGTTGTCGGCCATCAGGTCAAACAGGCTGGTCCCCTGCTCCTTTATATAGTAGTCCTGCTCGCCCTCCGCCATATCCCGGTATACCGCCCGGTAATAGTAGCGGATAGACTCCTCCGAAAACAGGTCGCCGTCAAATCTCTCCGGCGCATTTTGGAATGTCTCCATCAGCGAAAGGGTGGCGTCCTTTCCCCGCTGGATGTCCCGCAGCATACCCAGCTTTTCGTCCGCGCAGTTCACCGCATACACAGGCCGCGGCGCTTCGGATTCTCCGCTGCGGTTGCACCGCCCCGCCGCCTGCACGATGCTGTCCATGCCCGCCGTCAGCCGCACCACGGTGGCAAAGGAGATGTCCACCCCCGCCTCGATCACCTGGGTGGCAATGCACAGCACCTTTTCCTTTCGCCCCAGCGCCGTGCGCAGGTCCTCCAGCACCTCCCGCCGGTGCGCCATGCACATCCCCGCCGACAGGTGAAAGCTCTTGTAGTCCTCCGATTTGGTCCGCTCCAGCAAATACGCCGCCTGGCTCTTTTTGTTGCACACCACCAGCAGGCTCTCCGTCTGCTCCATCTGCCCGATGATCCACTCCGGCAGCTCCTCCAGCCGCCTATCCGGGAGCCTGAAAAGCTCCGTCCGGCGAAAGGCCGCCCAGAGCGCCTCGTCCTTTGGCACCATCTCCTCCGGCGTCCTGCGCAGCGGGTGGTCGGCCCCCTCCAGCTCCGGCTGGGTGGCCGAGCACAGCACCACCGTGGCCCCGCACTGCTCGCTCAAAAACTCCATGGCCAGGTTAAACAGCGTCAGCATCTTCCCCGGCACCGTCTGCACCTCGTCTATGACAATGACGCTGCCGCACAGGGCCTGAAACCGCCGCACCGCCGTGGTTTTCCCGTCAAACAGAGTGTTCAGAAGCTGTACCAGGGTGGTAATGATAATGGGCGCGTCCCAGCTCTGCACCAGCAGCTCCCGCTCATCCAGTTCTTCCCGGGGAAGCCCCGTCTGCACCACATTGGAGTGGTGCTCTAAAATCAATTCCTCGTCCCCCACAAATTCATGGATGACCTTCGCGTTCTGCTCCAAAATGGACAGCAGTGGCGACACGAAGATCAGCCGCTTTTTGTGATACGCCCCGCCGTGGGCCAGGGCATACCGCAGGGAGCTGAGGGTCTTTCCGCCCCCGGTGGGCACATTCAGCCGGTAGATGCCCGGCTCCCGGTCCGCAAAGGCCCGGCACCGCTCCGAGATGGCGTGCCGCGCCCGCTCCACCGGGGTCCGGCACGAAAACTGCGCCAGCATCCCCTCCAGGTGCGCCAGCCGTCCCGCCCACACTGGGCTCCTATCCTCCGGCCACGCCTGCAGCGCAGCCCCGCTCATAAAGGCCGCCGTGTCGCGGCGGTCCCCCTCGATCACAGCGGACAGGACCAGCCGCGCCAGGAGCCCCACCTCAAAAGCATAGTCCCGGTCGTCCGCATAGCCCTCCTCCAGCCGCGCCATGACCCCGTCGATCTCCGCCGCCGCCTTTTCAAACAGCGCCCGAATTTCCTTCTCCGGCACTTCACTGAGGAAGGCCGCCACCGCCGTCCCATAGGCTATGTTCTGCTTTTCGCATCGGTAGGGCAGCCCCAGCCGCTGGGCCGGGTCCACGCAGTCAAAGAGCCCGTGGTGGGCCCCCACGGCAAAGGCGATGACCTCCGCGCAGACGATTTCCGGGAACGACGCCTCCGGGCCGTGAAAGCTCTCCAGTATGTACCGGCACCCCTGGAATGTGTGGATCACGCTGCCCCGCTGCCCGGGGTCTCCCGTCTCCAGATACCGCTGAAATTCAGCCGTATACTTACCTATATCGTGCAGCAGTCCCGCCAGATACCCGGTGTTCTCCAGTCCCACGCTTCGCAGGCACTGCCCCGCCCGCCGGGCCGTCCCCACCAGGTGGGCATACACCGTCTGCCGAATCGTCTCTCCGCCCGGTCCCACCCGTATGTGCGCATAAAAAGCCATCCGCTTCCCCGCCTTCTTATTCAAATTATTATATTTGAACTTATTTTACTTTTTCCCCTGTCCCATACATCGGACTTCGCCATTTCATTTTTCTATAACTGCTTTCGTGTAAAAACCGCTTCTTTCGCGCCCTTTTTACATTTTATAGCACAAGTATACCACGCATCCCTTTTACCCGCAACAAAATCGACAAAAATAATGTTTTTGTTAAGACCAACATTCATCATTTTGCCCTCTCCGCATTTTTATCCCAAACCGTCTTTTGATTTTCCCGCATCCCCCTGTCCATTTCCCCCAAACTGTGCTATACTAAAACCATCTTTCCGATGGAGGGCCGCCAAATGCACATTCGGGAACACTTAAAAACCGTCAACCGCCACCGCCGGCTGGTGCGGCATTACTGCTTCAAGCTGGGCCTGTACTGGCAGGGCCTCACCCATGACCTGAGCAAATACAGCCCCACAGAGTTCTGGCGCAGCGCCAAATACTACCAGGGCTTCCGCAGCCCCAACGACCAGGAGCGCAGCGAAACCGGCGTGAGCCTGTCCTGGCTGCACCACAAGGGCCGCAACCGCCACCACTTCGAGTACTGGATCGACTACCGCATCTCCCCCGACGGCACCGTGACCATGGGCGGGTGCAAAATGCCGAAAAAATATGTGGCAGAGATGTTCTGCGACCGCATCGCCGCCTGCCGGGTCTACCAGGGCGAAAAATACACCGATGCCTCCGCCTACGACTACTTCCAGCGCACCAAGGGCCGCTTCTGGATCCACGAGGAGACCTCCGCCCTCCTGGGCCGCTGGCTCCTGCTGCTGAAGGAGCAGGGCGAGGACGCGGCCCTGCGTCAAATTCGCGCCGAGCTCCGCGCCTCCAAGACCTACTGATCCCCCCCCGCCGCAGCCCCCATTTCCCCGTCCCATCATTTGTCAATAAAGTAACGACGATTTTTTCCCAAGATTGTCAAGCCCATTGCGAAAAAAAGTTGAAAAAAATCAGTTCTGATTTT